>JBDIAL010000133.1:0-10143 GCA_039812405.1 Nostocoides sp. | reverse complement strand
GAGCAGCCACCCAACGCGGCCGCATGGAGCAGGCAGCGGACGGCCTGCTCCGCCGACGCCTGCCAGAACCCGGAGTCGGTCGTGCCCTCCGCCGAGGCCGCCGTGAGCGCCTTGGCGCGGACCATCGCGGTATGCGGGTCCGCACAGCCCCGCGCCGGGGACCAGCGGGTCGTCGACCCGACCCCGGCGGCCAGGCCCTGCGGGTCGAACACCGCCACCGGCCCGCGGCGACGCCGCGCGGCGACCGTCACGGCGAGGGAGTCGGGGCGGGTGCTCGTGGTGAGCACCGCGCCGGGAGCGTCCAGGATCATCGGGATCGCCAGATGAAGTCCCTTGCCCGACCGCGGCGGCCCCAGCACCACGACCGAGTCCTCCACCGCACAGTGACATGCGACGCCTCTGGACGACCCGAGCCGGAAGCCGACGTCGCCTATGGACGGCTTGGTGAGGGAAGGACGCAGTGTCGCCGCGTGCCGCAGCGCTGCGCGGGCGCCGGCGGCACCCCGGACCTCGGCCGCGGTCGCAGCCCCCGCGAACCCGCGAGGCGACGCTGCGGGTCGACGCACGAAGCGGGAGGCCAGTCCGCAGACGGCCACGACGGCGACGGTCAAGAGGGCCGTCGTCGACCAGTACAGCCACGGCGGAGGCATCAAACGCCGCCACACGCCGTCCAGACCTATCGGTGACTCCAAAGCCAGGAACGGCCGCGCGATCGACCACGACGGCCACGCGTGGCCCGACAGTCGACACGACACAGCTGCCCCTGCCATGAGCAACCCCCAGACGACGGAGGCGGACAGCAGCGCGACCGCCCAGAAGGCATCCGAGAGCACCCAGACACCTCCTGGCCCCTGCTTCGACGTCGACGCCCTCACGAACAGGACACCGCCCCGGCGGGCCACCATCGGTCTGAGCAGCTCGACGCCTGGTGGCGTTCAGCCGAACCAGCGAGGGGAGGCGTGCGGCGCGCGCCTAGCGTGGACCCGCACCACCTGGCGAGCAGCGCGAGGCGCCCGCATCGCGGCGGAAGGACGCAACTGAAACGGCTCGTCTGCGAGGACGTCGTTACCTGGGGGCGTCAGCCGTCTGCCATGAGTTTTCGAACGACCCATTGGTTGATGCTCAGGTTTTCCTCAGCCGCGCGGAGAGCCACCTCTCGATGGAGCTTCTCGCCCAGCCGAAGGTTGAACTTGCCGGAATAGCTGCGTTCAGCTAGCGGTTCTGGCACGTCCTCGCCTTGTTCCTGCATGTCAAGGACGACATCTGTCAGCACAGCTTCGAGCCTTTGCAGGGCCTCGACCTGAGACGGTGCCAACCAGGACAGGGATGGGAACTCCGCCACGGTGGCGACGAACTCGCCGTCCTCCACCGACCACGCAACACGGTAGGTGTAGTGGGACACGTCGACCTGCGGCCGCTCTAGCGTGTCCATCAGTGGGCCTCCTTCTTGTCGATTGCCTTGATAACTTGACGAACTTGGTAGGCCTTGGCCTTGCCCTTGTCGTTCTGAATGTTGACGCGGGGGTCACCTGGCCATGGGGTCTTAAACACCGCATGGGATGACCCCGTTTGACGTGGCTTCCCGAAGTAGTGTTCGCAGACCTTGTGGAGGTCGTTGTAGGCGATGTTCTGTTGGTTGTTGCGCATCGCCGTAACGATCGACTCCACCGAGGCCACAGACTCATGGTACTACTGACAGTACCATCTGCCAAGGCGGGCACGTGGGGTCGCCTTGGACGCGGCGATGTCCCGTGGTGGAACGTGTCGCGCCCGACGCAATGCGGAGCACGTCGCGAGTCTGGGGAGCATCGCGTTACACCCCCGCGACGTAGGCGGTCAGAAAGTGGACGCCGTGTCGGTCGAGGTTGCCGCGGGCGCGATCGTAGTGCTCGGTGGTGCGCGGGTCGGCGTGCCGGGCCAGGATCTGCGCGTCCCGGAGGGGGACGCCGGCATCGAGGGCGTTGGTGATGGCAGCGTGCCGCAGCGACTGCGGGCTGATGTGCCTCGGGATCCCGGCGGTCTTCGCAATGCGGGCGACCATCCGGTAGACGTCGCGTCGGTCGATCGGCTTACCGGAGACCGGTCGCAGCACCAGGTGTCCCGATGAGCGCTGGCCGCGGCAGGCTTCCAGCGCTCGTAGCACGGGGACCGTCACCGGCATGGTGGCGGGCTTGTTGCCCTTGCCGACCAAATGCAGGACGCGGTGGCCGCGGAGGGTGTCGGCGTAGTCCTCAATCCGGACCGCCGCCGCTTCGGACGCTCGGAGTGCGTTGATGCCGAGCAGGTAGGCCAGGGCGCCGTGGTGCACGGTGATGGTCTGGGCGACCTGCAGGAACCGGATCAGCTCGAGCCGATCCAGTCCTTGAGTGCGGGACTCGTCCCGGTGAATCTTGGGCAGCCGGGCGTAGACCGCTGGGTCGGCGGCGATGAGCCCGTCGATGTGAGCGAACCGGAACAAGCCCCGCACCGCGTGCATCATCGTGTTGACCGAGGAGTCCATCAACCCGCGGTCCCCGAGGCAGCGGATGTACAGCTCGACATGGGCTCGCTGGATCCCGAGCAGCGGGTCCAGTCCGTTGCCCTCACACCAGGCGAACCACTCCCGCAGCTGGAAGGTATAGAGGGTGTGAGTGCGCCCCGAGTATCGGGCCAGGAAGGACACTGCCGCCAGCTGGGCCGTGGACATCGTCGCGGGCTGGAAGGGCAGAAGGGTGGACGGGCCGGACATGGACTCACCTCGCGCGGCGATCCTGCACTGGCCCAGACCCCGCCCGCCGCTGACGGTCGGGCACATGGACCCATCGACGCTAGCCACGCGCCGAGGTCGTGGCCGCGTCCGCAGGCGGCGGAGTGGGGCATGTCTGACGACGGGGCTGCCCTGGGGTCCGCCGCGACTCGAGCCACGGGGGCGGCCGGGCCGACGCTATGACCTTGAAGACAATTCGGCGATGTCGATCGTGCTCAGCGCGAGTCTGGAGATGGGCCCGGTAGTGCCCGGGCAGTCGGAGAGCGCCATGAATCTCGCTGAATCTGCACGATCCGGGACCACGAGGCGAGGGAGGCGGGCGCGGACCGGATGGGTCGGGCTCACGCTCGCGGGAGCCGCGGCGTTCTGGACGGCCAACCTCGCCATCTCACTAACCCCGTTTGCCGCCGGATACCGCTCCGCGCTGTCGATCCAGTACCTGCCGATGCTCGTGGAGGCAGCCGTCGGCGGCTTCATTGTCGCGGCCGCCGTGACGCTGATCCTCGATCGATTGCCGAATCAGATCCCCGGCGCCGGCCCGGTGGGCAAGGCGCTGTTCCTGGCCGTGTGCGCCCTCCTCGTCCTTACGGTCCTGCTCGAGGTGCCCGCAAAGCTCACCGGGGCCGTGGACGATCCCGTCCGGTGGCTCGTTGTCGCGACGGCCTTCAACACGGTCCGGATCCTGGCCCTGGGGCTTGCCATCGGGCTGGTGGCTCGCGCCCGCCGCGCGCGAGCCGACCGCCGGCCCCGAGCAGTGACGAAGGAGAAGAAGGCATGACCGCCACCTCGATGACCGCGCCACCGAACACCCCGAAGTCCTGGGGCCGCGGCAGGACCGCTCGATGGGCCGGCGGCCTGTATCTGGCCTACATCCTGTTGAACGTGCTCGCCAGCCTGACGGGCCACCTCGGGCTCAGCAACGCCCAGACCCTGCGTGCGGCGATCGCCGGCCAGGAGCCGATGTTCCGGATCGGGCTCGTCGCAGCCCTTGCCTCGGCCCTGCTGTTCGTCGTCACCGCGTGGGCGCTCTACACGCTGCTCCGCCCGGTCGACGACACCCTGGCCCTGCTCCTCCTGGTCCTCAACGCCGTCGGGGTCGCCGTCCAATGCGCCAGCTACCTGCCCCTCCTGGCCGTCCTCGCCCAAGGGGACAGCAGCGTCGACCTGCAGGCTCTCTCCACCCAGCAGCTCGGCAGTCTGGCGATGCTGTCGGTCACCACCTACCAGGTGGGATTCGTCACCGCCCAGCTGTTCTTCTCCGCGTGGCTCTTCCCCCTCGGCTGGCTCGTGATCCGCTCCGGCTTCTTGCCCCGAGCCCTCGGATGGCTCCTCCTCCTCGACGGGGTCGCAGTCCTCGTCTGGTTCCTCCAAACCCTGCTGGCCCCGGAACACCCGGCGATCAGCTACCCGTCGTGGGTCGTGGGCTTCGTCGCCGAGGTCGGCCTGGCGCTGTGGCTCCTCATCAAAGGCACCCAACCCGTGGAGGCCGCCGCGCACCCCCTCCCCACCCCCTAGCGACGACCACAGCGAGAGCCCACATGTGCGTAGACACTGGCGGGTGCTTTGGCAGTCTCTGACGAATGTCGAAGGCGGTCCTGCCATGAGGAGCCGCCCGCCGCTGTCGCGACCAGTCACCCCGACCACACCAACGCTCGACTGCGCCGAACGAGTCCGTCCGCCGCCACGTCCGCAGGCGGCGGAGTGCAGCGCCTTCCGTGACTGGATGCCTGGGGGGCGGTGTGGCCGCCCGGGCCCGAGGGCTCGGGCGGCCACTGGTGCCGCGGGGTCGGGTTCGCTGGATGGGGCATTCACGGTGTCTGGAGAGTCACCGCGATGGGTGTGCTGGCGTTGGGGCTGTCCTGCCGGCGAGCGATGATGACGGCGGTGGCGATGAGCCAGAAGGGCATCAGCAGGTAGTTGACCAGTCCGCCGGGGGGGATGCCCGCGTCACCCAGTGCGCTGAGCACGCCCATGATGAGGGTGACGATCGCGAACCAGCGGGGAAGGACCGCGTTGCCCAGTCCGGCGAGTCCGGTGGCGATCAGCACGGTCGCCAGTCCGATGCCCATGCCGGCGAAGCCGAAGTAGGCGACGAAGCTGAGGGTGTGGAGAGCGGCGTCGTCCTTGGCGTCGGCGGCGCCATTGATCAGGCCCCAGTTCCACATCACCATCTGCGACAGGCCCGCGGCGACCAGGAGCAGACCACCGTAGGCGATGTTGGAGTAGGTCGCTTCACGGGCCTCTCCGGAGCGGAGGTGGCTGCGGAGCGCGGAGGCGAAGAAGACCAGGGCGATGCCCATGAGGACCAGGCACGCCACCGCGGCGTAGTTCAGCACCAGGTGGTCGCGGATCATGCTCGTGGTTGCCGCCCCCGGCTGGTCGCTGGTGTCGACCCGGAACAGGACGGACTGCCCGATCCATGCGGTTCCGGCGATCGCGCCGGTCCAGGGCAGGAACTTCTCGAACGTGCTGAGCGGCATCTGTGCGCTCCCTTCTCTCAGGTCGTCGACGATGTCGCCGACGACCTGACGGTCCCCCGCTGGCCGACCCGGGCGCACGGTGCGGGCGTCCCGGATCGCTCGGGAAGTGTTCCCGGGACCGGTGACACCTGGTGGCGTACACGGGACACTGACGGACATGCCCTACCCGGCCGTCGCGCTGGCGACAGCGGTCCCGGTCCTGCTGGGGGTCCTCGTCGTCCGGCGCGGGCCACCAGTGGTCGGCTGGCTGCTCGTGGCCCACGGACTGTCCATCGGAGCGCTGCTCGGGCCGTGGTTCACGAGAACCAGCTCGGCGCCGCTGGTCCTTGATCAGCTGCTCGCGGGGAGCTGGATCTTCCTGTTCCTCTGGCTCGTGCTGGTCGCCTACCTCGTGCCGGACGGGCGTCCACTGACCTCCCGCTGGCGCAACTGGCTGCTGCTCGGCCTGCTGGGGGCGGTGCTCTTCCTCGTCGGGTCTGCCGGAGACCGCGGCGGGTTCATGGAGGAACACGATGGCCTCACCCCACCGCTGGCCTGGCTAGCACCCCAGGTCTCGGGTGCGCTCGGCGTGGTCGGGCTCGTCTTGGTGGTCCTGCTGTTCTTCGGGTCCGGCCTCGCTGTCCGGGCGAGGTGGCGTGTCTCGGCAGGGATGGTCAGGGTGCAGCTGATGTGGCTGTTCGTCGGTGCGCTTGCGGTGCCCGCTGCGCTCCTCGTCATCTGGGCCAACTACTTCCTGATGGGCCAGGGTGAATGGGTCACCGGTCTCGCCCTCAGCGCGGTCAGCCTCGCGCTCCCGGTGAGCATCGCGATCGCCATCCTTCGGTACCGCTTGTTCGACATCCAGGTCGTCCTGAGCAGGGCCCTGACCTACGGAGCCCTGCTGTCCGGGGTGGTCCTGCTGTATGCGGTGCTGCTCCTGGGCGCCGAAAGGATTGGCGGGAGCAGCGCCGCCGGTGGCCTGGTCGCCGTCGCCGTCGTGGCCGTCGCGGTGCACCCCGCGTACTCGTGGCTTCGACAACGAGTCGAGCAGTGGGTCTACGGGTACCGCTCACAGCCACACCAGGCGCTGCGGATGCTGGCCGACCGTGCCGACGACGCCGACTCCGACGCGCTCGACACCGCCCTGACCGACGCCGTCGCAAAGGCCCTACGCGTCGACCGCGTCTGGGTCCTCGAGGCGGAAGCCGAGGTCGACGCGGTCGGCGACGACGATCATGTCGTTCAGGTCCCGATGGACCACCGGGGTGAGCACCTGGCCAGCCTGGTCGTTCACGTCCCACCCGGTCGGCGGCTGTCCGTCGAGGACAGGGCCCTGCTCCGCGACCTCGCCAGGTACGCGGCAGTGCTCGTGCAGCACGAGCGTCAGGAGCAGCAGCTGCGCGAGTCCCGCACGTCGATCGTCGCGGCCCGCGAGGAGGAGCGTCGCCGCCTCCGTCAGGACCTGCACGACGGTGTCGGCCCCTGCCTCGCCGCGGTCGTCCTGAAGCTGAACGCTGCCGAGTCCCGCCCCGACGACGCAGAGCGCAGGGCGCTCGTGATCGAGGCCCGGGACGAGGTCAGGAGCGCCATCGCCGAGGTACGGCGCGCCGTGGACGACCTCAGGCCGCCGGCGATCGACGAGGTCGGGCTGCTCGCCGCGATCCGGCAAACCGCGGCGATCATGTCCGTCGCGTTTCCCATCAAGGTCTCGGGCCCCGATCCGCTGCCAGCCCTCCCGGCAGCCGTGGAGGTGGCGGCATTCAGGATCGCCTCCGAAGCGCTGGCCAACGTGGCCCAGCACTCGCAGGCGACGCTGTGCCGGGTCGAGATCCGCGTGCACGACCGCTTCGAGATGACCGTCGCGGACAACGGCCGTGGCGCGGGCGGCTCGACCCACAGACGCGGGCTCGGTTGGGACTCCATGCGGGAACGCGCAGCCGAGCTCGGTGGCAGGTGCACCATCACCAACGTCGCCGAGGGCGGCCTCCTGGTGCACGCTGTGTTCCCGATCGAACAGCCCAAGAGCGCACTGCCCGACATCGAGTTGCTGGCATGATCCGCGTGCTCGTCGCCGACGACCATCCAGCTTTCCGCCGCGGGCTCGACCTGATGCTCCGGGACGTCGACGACGTCCAGCTGGTCGGCGAGGCCGAATCGGGACAGCGCGCGGTCGAGCTGATCGACGACCTGCACCCAGACGTCATCCTGATGGACCTGAGGATGCCCGGACTCGACGGCATCGAGGCAACGCGCCGGATCACCGGCCGCTGGCCAGGCATCGCGGTCGTGGTCCTCACCATGTTCGAAGACGACCAGTCGGTTCTGGCAGCGATGCGAGCAGGCGCCATCGGCTACCTGCTCAAGGGCGCGGACCAAGACGAGATCGTCCGCTCGATCCACGCCGGGGCCGCCGGGGAGGCGATCTTCGGCCCCGAGATCGCCCGACGAGTCATGGCCCACTTCACCACCGCTCCCGCACCAACCACTCCTGCGTTCCCGTCCCTGACCGACCGGGAGCGCGAAGTGCTCGACCTCGTCGCCCGAGGCAAAGGCAACGCAGCAATCGCTCACGAGCTGATGATCAGTCTGAAGACCGTGCGCAACCACGTGTCCAACGTCTTCACCAAGCTGCAGGTCTCTGACCGGTCGACCGCCATCATCACGGCCCGAGACGCCGGACTCGGGGACTCCAAGCCCTGAGCCCGAACCCACCCGGGCTCCCACCCTCGCGCCCGTAAGGGCCGCTTCTGGCTGGCCTGGGCGGTCGGGGAGGCCCAGGCTCGTGCGGTGGCCGTGGGCACCGAGCGGCACGGCCAGGTGTTCCTCCTGTCCCGTCGCGGCCCGTAGCCCGCCTGACGCGCGGCCGGGGCGGGTCGGGTCACAGGCCGCGGGCGCGGAACGCCGCTTGGGTGCGGTCCCGGACCTGCAGCTTCGTGAGGACCTTGGAGACGTGGTTCTGCACCGTCTTGAGGCTGACGCCCAGCTCGCGCGCGATCTCGGGGTTGCTCGCCCCGGTCGCGAGGAGGGCGAGGACCTCCGCCTCACGCTCGGTCAGCCGGTCGGTGTAGCGCTGCCGCCTCGCGAGCACCCGCCCCGCGACCCCGGGGCCGAGGACGACACCGCCGCTGACGACGGAGCGGATGGCGGCCAGCACCTCCTCCTGCCCGGCCCCCTTGAGGACGTACCCCCGGGCGCCGACGCGCAGCGCCGCGGTGACGCTGTCGTCGTCGTCGACCATCGTGAGAACGAGCACCGCGGCCTGCGGCGCCTCCGCGGTGATCCGCCGGATCGCCTCGAGCCCGGAGACGCCCGGCAGGTTGAGGTCCATGAGGACGACGTCGGGTGCGCTCTCCCGGGTCGCCCGGACCGCCGACTCCCCGTCGCCCACGGTGGCGACGACCTCGATGTCGTCGACGGTCCCGAGCAGCCCGGTCAGCCCGTCGCGGAAGAGCGGGTGGTCGTCGACGACGACGACGCGGATCATGCCCGGGCCCCGGACCCGACGGGCAAGGTCGCGACGACGGTCGTCCCCCGGCCGGGGATGCTCCGCACGACGAGCTCGCCGCCGATCTCCCCGGCCCGTTCGTGCATGCTCCCCAGCCCGACGCCGTCCGCCCGCGGGGTGAGGTCGCCGGTGCCGTCGTCGGTGACCTCGAGGTGCACGGCCGTGCCGTCCAGTCGGATCCCGACGGTCGCGTGGGCGGCGTGGGAGTGCCGCAGCACGTTCGTCAGCGCCTCCTGGACGATGCGGTAGCACGCGACCTCGACGGCCGCCGGCAGGCGGGGCAACGGGTCGGCGAGGACGTCGACGGCGACCTGCCCGGTGCGGCCGACGCGTTCGGCGAGCTCGACGACGCTCTCGACGAGCCCGAGCTCGTCGAGGGCGGGCGGGCGCAGGCCCTCGACGATGCGGCGCACGTCGGTCACGGTGGACTGGATGCCGGTGCGCAGGTCGAGCAGGCCTGCGGCCGCCTCGGGGGAGGCGGCGCCGTCGAGCTGGTTGCGTACCGTGTCGACGCGCAGGGTCAGCCCGGCGAGCGCCGGCCCGAGCCCGTCGTGCAGGTCGCGTCGCAGCCGCCGGCGTTCCTCCTCACCGGCTGCGACGAGACGCTCCTGGGAGGCCCGCAGCGCCTCGACGAGCTCGACCGAGTGGACGACCGAGCCCAGCTGGCCCGCGACGTCGGCGAGCAGTGCGCGGTCGGCGTCGCGCAGCGGACGGCGGTCCCACGTCAGGGTCGCGACCTGGGACCCGTAGGCGGTGACCGGCAGGCCGTCGACGTCGTCGACCGGCGTCCCGTGGCTCGCCAGCACCCGCCCGTCCCGACCGGTGAGCGCGACGAAGCGCAGCGAGAGGGCCGAGCCCACGTCGTCGACGAGCGACCGGAGCAGCCCGGGGACGTCGGTCGCGTCGCCGAGCCTGCGGACGGTGGCGGCGAGCACCTCGGCCGGCTGCGACCACTGCCCGTACGTCAGCCGGTTGGCGGCCCGCTGCAGGGCGTCGCGCAGCGGGGCGAAGCTGACGGCGACGACCCCGGCCGCCAGCCAGGGCAGCCAGACGACGTCCTCGGCACGCAGCGCGGCGCCGACGCCCCCGACGGCGAGCGCGTCGAGCGCGGCGATGGCGAGCCACAGTCCGCCGTAGGTGAGCGATCGGTTGAGGACGAGCGGGAGGTCGTAGAGCCGACGGCTGAGGACCGCGGCGCCGACGGCGAGCGGCAGGGGCAGGCTCGAGACGCCGAAGACCCAGGCGGGGGCGGAGTCGGTGGCGCTGAGCAGGAGGGCGGCGACCGGCGGGACGAAGGCGACGCCGAAGACGAGCACCTGCTGCCGGGTCAGCGGACCACCACGGCGGTAGCGCTGGACGAGGCAGGCGACCCCGAGGAGCACGGACGCCACGCCGAGGGCCAGCCCCAGGGTGGCGACGGCGTCGGTGGTGTA
>JBDIAL010000132.1:0-10261 GCA_039812405.1 Nostocoides sp. | reverse complement strand
CTACGGATCAGAAGGTTGGGGGTTCGAATCCCTCCGGGCGCGCTCTGTGTTGAGACAGGCGAGCAGGCCCCCGACCAGCGGAAACGCCGGCGGGGGCCTTGCTCGTGTCTCCGCCGCGGGGCGGGTATCGGGCTCAGAAGCGGGGTCCTGCTGCAGGGATGCTGCAGGAAGTGCACCCAGAGCGCCTCGCAGGATGTCGGCGAACCGGTCCGCGGCAACCCTCGCGACGTCGTGGGAGACGTGGGTGAGAGGTCGGCGGTGACGGAGAAATCTGCGAGTGGCCCCAGCCGCTCGGATACCACCTTGAGATCGACGCCGGCGGTGAGGGCGAGGCTGGCATGGGGTATGCCGCAGAGCGTGAGCCGTTCGTCGGGGACCCGCTCGATGACGAGCCTGGCCTCCTCGACTGTCCACGGCCGGGGTCGCTGCGGATGCCGGAGGGAGGCTCGATGTGGTCCGCCGGACTGAAGGCAATGAGCGGGCGCTTGATGGCCGTATTGGGTGCGGATCGGAGCACTGCGTGTACTCGTTGGATCGAACTGGCGCGGAGTGGACGTCCGCGTCGGCCGAGGGCTATGACGGCATACATCCGATCGAGGTGCTGCGCCCTCAGCTCGAGGAGCTTGATGTCATCCAGTTGAGGGATGAGGTAGTTTTCAGCGCCAGTTCGGATCGAAGCACCAAGTCTAGAGGCAAGAGCGGCCAGTAAGCTTTCCAATGTCGAACGCGGAGACGAGCCACTTGCCATGATGTGCCCGTGATCACCCCCCAGTTGCTCGCCGCCGTGGCAGCGAGCGTGGCCGCAATCCTGTCGGGCGTGAGCCTTTGGGCGGGTGGCCGACGTGAAGAGACCAAGTGGCGACGCGATGCGATCATCGACACGCTGGTGATATTCCTCGACTCCAGTTTCGCTAGCCCTGGCGACGTGTACATGCGGAAGCGACGCGCCGGTAGCTTGACGGACGTTGAGCGAGTGAGCGCCGAGCAGGCCCATGCCACAGGGGTTTCCGCGTTGACGCGTTTGCGTGTTATTGCCGGCGCGGCAGTTGTCTCGTGCGCCGAGGAACTCCACATGGCGGACGACACCGGATCCGACATGCTTCTGCTGTCCGCGCAGCTCCCAAGCGAACAGGAATGGGATCGAGTTGTTGCTCAACGTCGAGAGCTAAGGGACCGATTGCTGGAGGCGGCCAGGAAGGAACTGGGTCTCGGCCCAGCCCATAGGATCCACCCTGGTCGCGCTCGTCCGCCTGATCGATGAGGCCAATTCTTGCCCCGCGCCCAAACCCTCAAGGATGCTGCCCATCCGGGGATGGACTTGCAGGTGAAGCTGGATGCGGAGTGCAGCTCGTCGTGCCGCCCGTGCCGCGTCCGCGCTTGGTGGCCACCTGGAGGGCTGTCGACGAGCCCGAGGTCGATCCCCCTCCGGGTGAAATGGATGGCGAGGCATTCGCCGTTTGGCGCGCTGGCATGACCTGTCATTGCACGCCGCAAATCGCAGTGACATTTCAGTCACAGCAGTCCGCTGATGACGGTACCAGTCCCTCCTTGGGTGAGGGGACGAGTTTTGCGGACTGTTATGTGCGCGTCCTACTTCCCCGGTGAAGAGCACACCTTCGAGCTTAGAACCACCGATCGGCACGGCGCCCTTGGCTATCCGGGGCAAGCACTATCGATGCGGTTCATCGATAGTGCTGGTGTCACTTGGGTCCGGGACGATAGAGGAATAGGACCAGCACCATCGTCTCAGCAAGGGGAGGCTCGTCAGGGGCGCCGGCGTTATGCCTCGGGTTCTTGGACTCTTCGGGAGGTGCGTCCCCATCAACGACGCCCATAGGCAAGGCAGGACGTCACTCTGATTCGCTCCTAGATCAAATCGACTGTGACACAACAGGTTCGAAACGGTAGGACATGTGTCATCGCCGCCTGATGCCAGTTCTGCTCGTTCGCCGTCCTGCCGCTTGTTTACATACCGAGGACATAAGGCCATACTTGAACCGTCGGCGGGAATCAGCACTCACCGACACGCACGGAGAGGAGCGGTGCAGTGAATCAACCGTCCGTAACAGAACTTCAGGAGGCTCTACGCCGCGCCCAGCACGCCTACCAAGCGCTGGGTGGACCCCCGCCACTTGATCTGGCCAGCAAAGACGAGGGCCTCTCGTGTGAAGTGCTGCTTGGGGCTGCGGCCGCCGCTCACTGGTACGCCGTTGAGGCTGTGATCCAGGACATCGGAGGCCCATATGCGGCGTATTACGCAGGCGTCTCGGACGCATATGCGACCGCGGCCGAGGCGGCAGGCTGCTGACGCGCTCATCGGCATGAGCGCAGGGGAGGACCGTAGCGGGCCAGGCGGCGGAAGTGCAGCGGCCGCCCCGCGGTGAAGTGACGCATCCTCAACTGCCGTCCGGACGGGCAACATCTGAGCCGTCGAGAGCTATTGGGGACTCCGACGGAGGCTTGGGACGTAGGTGGCGCGCCCGATGGCCACGCCGGCGGCACCCCAGGCCTTCATCGCCAGGCCGGAGCAGCCGTTGGCCCCGATGTCCCTCGGCGCCCCAGGGGTAGGGCTTGCCAAGCTGGGCGAGGGCGGCCGCGACGATCCGGGCGCGCTCCTGAGTTGAGACAGGTGAGTAGGCCCCTGACCAGCGGAAACGCCGGCGGGGGCCTTGCTCGTGTCTCCGCCGCGGGGGCGGGTCTCGGGCGCGGGGACGGGTCCTGCAGGAGGGAGGTCGCGACCCCGACGGGAGGCTGGACCCACCTGCTGGTCAGCCCGGGGACGCCGCACGGGCGGGTGACACGGCAGCGCTCGAGGGCTCTCGTCCGATGGCTGTAGATTCGCGGTCGTGCAGGTGGTGAGCCCCTTGCCGGATGGCGCCCCGGACCCCGTCGGCTGGCGGGACACCCCGATCCGCCTGGGCCTGCTCACCGTGGCTGCCGTCGTGGCGGGGGCGTTGCTCGAGACGGTCGGTGTCGGGCACACGCTGAGGAGCGCGAGGTACGCGGCCCTGCCTGCCGCGAAGGTTCAGGCGGCCTTCGTCGTCGGGCTGTGGGCGGCCTGTCCCACCGTGTGGTCCGTGGGCGGCACGACGTTGCGCAGCATCACCGCGTATGCGAGAGGGCCGGTCCTGACCCCGCGTCGCCAGCATGGCCTCGCGGTCGCCGTCGTCCTCCTGGTCTCGTCGACGGCGGCGGTGGCCGGGGCCTACGCCCGGGGGACGAACACCGGCCCCTACCTCGGACTGTGGCGGACTGTGGGCTCGTATGCGGTGGCCACTCTCGCCGCCTTCCCGGCGCTCCTGACGATGTGGCGCGCCTGGCGCGTGGCGCGAGACCTGCGCGTCCGGCCTCCCGGCGACGTGGACGAGATGGTGAAGGTGCTCACCCTCGTGCGCTGGGCGATCGTGACCGCCGTTGCCGCAGCGGGGGCGGTCGTCTCGATCGGTGTTCTCGCGGCGGGGGCACAACGCCAGGCGTGGCTGGCCTTCGGCGGCGATCCGAGCGCATACCCTCCCGACTTCGTCGTGGTGACGGGGCTGCTGCTCACGATCTTCCTCGGTGTCAACTTCGTTCCCGCGTGGATGCAGTGGAGGCTGTCCGCGTCATGCGAGCTGGAGCGACGACTGCCGCCCCTCCTGCCCCCTCAGCCGGGATGGCAGGAACGGACGGCCGACCGGGGGACCTACTCCACGATGCTGCAGTTGCCCGAGAGCCTTCGTGACGTCGCCTCGTCGGCTGTCGTCGTCCTGGGGCCGCTGGTGTCCGCGGGTCTGTCGTTGTTCCTGCCGACCTCGCGCTAGCGGCGCCCCGCCCCGGCGGCGTCCACGAGCTCCAGCGAGACACAGGGGAGATCGCGTATCAGGTCCGCCGAGGGCGGCTCCTTCGGCATGACCTCACGTCCGAGCCGGACGGCGGCACTCTCGAAGGAGGACACCATGTCCGTTCCCCCCAGCACCCAGGGCAACTACCTCAGCACCGACCACTGGGTGCACTTCCAGGACCTCGCCGGCCAGGAGGTCTTCGTCCTCTCGGGGACGGTGATCCTCGACCCGCCCCTCGTCGGCACCTCCGCCAGCCGCTGGAACCGGGGGGCGACCGCGTTCGACATCCCGCTCCACGGCCTGCCCTCGGGTCAGGGGCTCGTCATCGAGCAGTGGGCTCCCACCGTGGTGCTCGGCTCGATCCAGAACGACGGCGTCTCCAACAACGCGGGCTGGGCCGTCGACGACTTCGACGTCTACGCGCCGAGCTGGGCGGTCACCGCCGTCGAGGCCCAGTTCAACTGGGCGGTGGGCGACTCCGACGGCTACCTGATGCGCGTCGCATACTCCGTGACCGTCGTCGGACACTTCGCACCCGTGCCCGTCATCCAGTAGCCGGTCGCGTCACGGCCGGCCGTCACGACACCCCTTATCGTGGCGACACCGCAGCCTCCCCCGCGGAGTGGGGAGCCGGTGTCGCCACGGAAGGACAGCACCATGTCGGACGAGCCGCGGTGGACCGTCGGATTCGTCGGGGTGGGTGCGATCGCGGCCACCGTCGCGGGCGCCATCCTCGACGTGCCCCATGACCGCGAGGTGCGGGTGGTCCTCTCGCCCCGGTCGGCGGCACGCTCGGCGGACCTCGCCGCCCGCTTCCCGCAGGTGAGCGTCGCCGCGAGCAACCAGGAGGTCGTCGACGCCGCCGACGTCGTGTTCCTCGGGGTGCTGCCGGCCCAGGTCGAGGAGGTCTGCGCAGCGCTGGACTTCCGATCGGGGCAGATCGTCGTCGGTATGCCGGCCGGCTGGCCTCCGCCGCGACTCGCCCCTCTCGTCGCGCCCGCGGCCACCGTGTGCCAGCTCATCCCGCTGCCGATGATGGCGCTCGGCGTCGGACCGGTCGTCCTCCAGCCCCACGTCCCCGAGGTCGAGGAGCTGCTCACCGGATGCGGGACCCTCGTCGTCGTCGGTGCGGGGCAGGACATCAGCGTGTTCAGCTGTGCGTCGGCGATCATGTCGAGCTTCTTCGCCTTCCAGCGCACCGCGATCGACTGGATGGTCGCGCAGGGCATCGACCGGCCGACTGCCACCGCCTACGTCACGTCCCAGCTGCACGGGCTCACGACCGAGTCGACGCTGGCCGACCTCGACACCCTGGCCGACGCGGTCACGGAGCACGAGACGCCGGGCGGGCTCAACGAGCACATCCGGCGGGCCCTGGAGGACGGCGGCCTCTTCGCCGAGCTGGCGCGGCAGCTCGACGTCACCTACGCCCGGGTCGCGCGGTAGCCCGCCTCCTCGACCGCCGCGAGGACGGCGGCGTCGTCGATCGTCCCGCCGCCCGCCGAGCCGTCCGCCGAGTCCTCCCCGGCCTCCACCGACCTGACGACGAGGCGCCCGTCCGCGGCCGACACCTCGAGGACCTCCAGCCCCGGGATCGTCGACACCTCCTGCCGCACGGCGGCCTCACAGTGCCCACACGTCATCCCCGTCACGACGAACTCCCGTGCCACGCTCCCGGCTCCTTCCCCTGGACGTCTCCTCCCAGCATACCCCTCAGGGGTATGCCGTCCGCAGGTGCACCGTGACACGCCCCCGTCCCGCCGCGGTCCGGGGCCCCGGGCACCCGACAATAGGGCGGTGACCGTCCCCTACGACCCGGGCCCGGCGTCCCGGCCTGCGCCCGGACCGGCCTACCCGCCGGTGCACCGACCGCGGTGGCGCAGCGCCCTCGCCGCCCTCCTGCTCGCCGTCGCCGTCGTCCTCGCGCCCGTCGCGGTCGCCTCGGGCTGGGCCAAGGGGACCGTCGTGTCGACCGACGGCTTCGTCGCCACGTTCGGCCCGCTCGCCCAGCGCCCGGAGGTCCAGCGGACCATCACGACGAAGGTCGTCGCCGCCATCGAGGACCGGCTCGGCCGCACCGCCCTGCCGCAGTCGGTCGTCTCCACGATCGGGCAGGCGCTCGAGCAGCCGGTGGACCGGTTCGTCGCGTCGTCGGCGTTCCGGACCCTGTGGGAGGACTCCCTCCGCTCGCTCCACACCCAGATCGCCGACGACACGGCCAGCGGCAGCTCGAGCGCCGGGGTGACCGTCGACTCCGACGGGCAGGTGTCGGTGCAGCTGAAGCCGATCGTCTCCGCGGTCCGGACCGACCTCGTCGACCGGGGCTTCGCGCTCGCGGGCAGCATCCCCGACCTCGGGGGGTCGGTCGTCGTCGCGACGGTGAGCGACCTGCCGAGGGCCCACGAGGCATACCACCTCACCGACGTCCTCGGGACGTGGTCCCCGATCGTCGTCGGTGCCTGCCTCCTCCTCGGCGTCCTCGCCGCGAACCGCCGCCGTCGCGCGCTCGCCACGGCCGGCGTCCTCGTCGCGCTCGCGATGGGCGCGACGTGGCTGGCGATCGGGGTCGGCAGGGAGGTGGCGGTGCACGAGCTGTCCGGCCACCTCACGTCCGCCACGGTCAGCGCGATCTGGGACGACACGGTGGCGAGCCTGCGCCGCGTCGTCCTCGTCGTGGGAGCCGGCAGCCTCGGGGTCGCGGTCGTCGCCGCGCTGAGCGGGCTCTTCCGGAGGCGTCCCGACCGGGCCTGATCACCCCGCGGGCATGGGGCCGTCGGGTCGTCCCCCTCGGCACAATGTGGCGTATGCCAGCCGCCGCCGGTGCGTCCGGGTCCCCCTCAGCGGGGCCGGGGGCGACGGGTGGGCTTCCGGACCCGACCCGGCGGGCCCGGCTGCGCCGCGTGGTCGAGCTCGCCACGGCGGTCGCCGACACCGACCCGGAGCGCATCGACTCCCTGGCCCGGCAGCTCGGCTCCTCGCGGTCCTACCTCGCCCCCGTCGCCTGGACGGCCGGGACGGTCGTCCTGCTGCTCCGAGGAGTCAAGCTCCTGCTCCTCAACTGGCGGCTCACCCTCATCCAGCTCGTGCCGGCGGTCGTCGTCTGGCTCGCGATGTACGACCTGCGGGTCCATGCCCTCCACCGCACGGAGTTCCGGCACCTCGGGATCGGCTGGGTGGTCGCCGGCTTCGTCGTGACGGTCCTGCTGTCGATCGTGTCGTTCTGGTGCAACACCGTCTTCGCCTTCGCCATCGACACCCTGCCACCGCGGATCGGGCCGGCCATCGCCCGGGCGCGCGAGCGCTGGCGGCCGATCGTCGCCGCCGGCGTCGTCATGGGCCTCGTGCTCGGCGCCGCCACCCTGCTCGTGCCCCGGCTGGGCCGGCTCCTCCTCTTCGACGCCGTCCTGCTCGGGGTCATCGGCCTCATGGTCGTCGCGTTCGTCGCCGTGCCGGCCCGGATCCTCGAGCGGCGCACCCGCAAGCTGCCGCCGAAGGAGGCCATCGGCCGCACCCTCGTCGGGTGGGCGCTGAGCATCGTCGCGATGACGCCGGGCTTCCTCCTCGACCGGACCGGGATCCTCCTCATGGGAGTGCCGGGGCTGTGGTTCATCGGGTTCGTCGTCCTGTCGATCGGCACCGCGCTGTATGCCGCGGGCATGTCCTCGGTCAAGGCGGTCAAGCTGAGCATCAAGCTGGCCGAGGACTCCGAGGACTCCGAGGACGTCGGGCAGGTTGGGCCCGTCGTCGCGGCGCCGGATCGTCCGGCCGTGCCGGACTCATCCCCCGTGGATGATGCGTCGCAGGGGCCCTGAGGTGTTGCATACGGACAACCGTCGACCGGAGGGGAGCCGAGATGTCGCAGCCCGCGGCCGTCGCGCCCGCACCTGAGCCCGTCGTCCCCGGCCGGGGGCCGCGGTGGCGCACCGCGCTCAGCGTCGTCCTCATCGTCGTCGCGACCGTGCTGTCGCCCATCGCCGTCGTCTCGAGCTGGGTGAAGCTCGAGCTGACCTCGACCGACGCCTTCGTCCAGACGTTCGCGCCGCTGGCGTCCGAGCCGGCGGTCCAGCGCGACGTGTCCGCCAGCGTCGTCGCCGCGATCGAGGGCGAGATCGACATCGACCAGCTGACCCAGGAGGCGTTCGACGCCGTCGCCGGGATCGACCGGATGCCCCCTCGGGCCGGCGAGGCGATCCGGTCGCTGTCCGCCCCGGCGGCGCAGGGGATCAAGTCGATGATCTCGACCTACGTGGGGGACTTCGTCCGCTCGGATGCCTTCCAGGCGGTATGGGAGCAGGCGCTGCGGACGACCCACAACCAGCTCGTCGACGCCCAGGACGGCAGCCTCGCCGGCGGCGTCGTCACCGTGGGGCAGAACGGCGAGATCGCCGTCCAGCTCGGCCCGGTCATCGCCGAGGTCAAGCAGATCCTCGTCAGCCGCGGTGTCCCGCTCGCCGACCACATCCCCCCGATGAACCGGAGCATCGTCGTCGCGACGGTGCACGCCGCGCCGACGGTGCGGATGGCATACCAGCTGGCCGTCGACGCCGGGGTGTGGCTGCCGGTCGTCGTGCTCCTGCTCTTCGCGGGGGCGGTCGGGGTCGCCAACCGGCACCGGCGCGCGCTCGTCGTCTCCGGCGTATGCCTTGCCGTCGCCATGCTCCTCACCGGGGTCGCCATGTGGGGCGGTCGCATCGTCACGGTGAGCGAGCTCGCCCCCCGCTACCTCAGCGCCTCCGCTGCCCGGGTGATCTGGGAGCAGACCGTCGTCATGCTGCGCAGCACGGTCATCGCGACCGCGGCGCTCGCCGTGGTCGTCGCCCTCGTCGCCTGGCTCGGCGCGCCGGCTGGGACCCCGGCCCGGGTGCGGGGGACGGTGACCGATGTGGCGGCCTCGGTCCGCTCGGCCGCCGAGGGCCGCGGCCTGACGACGGGCTCGGTCGGCACATGGCTGCACGCCCACCGCTCGCTCGTCCTGTGGGCGCTCGCGGTGGTCTCGGTCGTCGTGATGCTCGCGAGTCGGCCGGTCACCCTCGGGCTCGTGCTGTGGATCGCCGTCGTCGACCTCGTCGTCGTCCTGCTCGTCGTGCTCGTCGAACGCCCACCGGCGGGCCTGCCCGCGACCTGAGGGTCGGCCTCCTCCGGGGCGGTGTCGTCCGTCCGGCCGCGAGGGCGAGGTCGCGGTGTCGTCAGTCCGGTCGCGGGGGTGAGGCGGACCGGCCGTCCGGGGCGGCCCGGCCCTTCGCCGTCCTGCTCCTCGCGGCACGGGCGGCGCGGAGCCCGGCCAGGGTCCACACGAGGCAGGCCAGCAGGATCGCCGCCGCCACGCCGAGGCCGAGCCGGGGCACGAGGGGCATGGAGATCCCGATGAACCCCCCGACGACCCACGACAGCTGGAGCAGCGTCTCGGAGCGGCCGAAGGTGCTCGCCCGGGTCCGCTCCGGCACGTCCCGCTGGATGAGCGCGTCGAGGGACAGCTTGGCGAAGGACTGACAGACACCGGCGGTGAGTCCGAGGAGCACGGCGAGCGGCAGGACCCACCAGATCGCGGTGAGCGTCGTGACGACGGCATCGGCGAGCAGCGCCGCGACGACGGCCACCTCGGGCCGGATCCCGCGCACGACGTTGCCGAGGACGATGCCGAGGCTGTTGCCGACGCCCGCCGCGCCGATGACGAGCCCGAGCAGGAGGGTGGGGCTGTGGTGCCACGAGGGGAAGGGGTGCTCGCGCAGCACGAACGCGAGGTAGAGGGTGAGGAAGCCGGACAGCAGCCGCAGCCCCGAGTTCGAGCGGATGCCGACGACGACGGCCCGGGGGAAGGACCGCAGGCGCCGCAGGATCCCGCTCATCCGCGGTATGCGGGGGGGTGGCCTGACGACGTCGACGTCCTCGAGGGCGGGGGAGGCGCCGGTCGTGGTGGTCGGTGCTGTCGGGGAGGCGGCCGGGGTGGCCGCGCCGGCCGGGGTCCCCGGGCCGGCCGCGACCGGCGCGGGGGTGTTCGGGTCGTCCACGCGGGCCGGGAGCATGATGGCCAGGACGGTGCCGATGACGAAGACGACGAAGGCATACCGCAGCGACCACTCGGGCCCGATCCGCGACGCCCCCACGGCGAGGGGAGCCGACAGGGCCACGCCGACGACCCCGGCCAGCGAGATGCGGGAGTTGGCGCGCACCAGGGTCTGCCCTGCGGGCAGCAGGCGGGGCACGGCGGAGGCCTTCGTGATGCCGTAGGCCTTGCTGCTCACGAGGCAGCCGAGGGCCGCGGGGAACAGTGCGGTCTCGTTGCCGCGCACCGCCCCGGCGAGCACCCAGCAGAGGAACGCCCGGACGGCGAAGGTGGCTCCGATGGCCCAGCGCCGACCGTGCGGGAACCGGTCGAGGAAGGGCCCGATGAGCGGCGCGACGACGGCGAACGGCAGCATCGTGAGGCCGAGGAAGAGCGC
>JBDIAL010000131.1:0-10313 GCA_039812405.1 Nostocoides sp. | reverse complement strand
GCGTCGGCGCACTCTCCCCCGACGGCCCGCGCGAAGGCGAGCGCACCGCAGAGGGCGAACTGCGGCATGGGGGAGATCTCCGCCCGGTGCCGCAGGAGCCGGACGATCTCGTCGGCGGCGTCGTCGAACCGGCCCAGCAGCATGTGGGACTGGGCCACCGCGATGTCGGCCGCGAGCGCGAAGCTGCTGACGCCCGGGAACCTCGGGAGGACCCGTCGCGCGGCCGCCTCGTCGAGGGCGGCGAGGGCGGGGCGGGTCGCCGCGCACAGCCGCAGCGCCTCGTCGGGGTCGGTGTCCCAGCTGGTCATCCAGGCATAGGTGAGCCGCGCGACCACCGCGGCGTCGGGGTTCTCGGCGATCGTCCGGTCGCCGAGCGCCTCCAGGGCGCGGGCGGCCCGGCCGATGCGCAGGTTGGCCCAGCTGTAGAGGAGCATCATCTCGGCGTCGTCACGCCAGCGGGCTCCCGGGACGGCGTCGAGCCACTCCACGAACCGGTCGAGCCGGGACTTCCGGTCGAGGTCGGCGACCCGCCGGCGGAGCAGCTCGACGGCGCGCGGCCAGGCCCGGCCCTCGATGAGGTGGTCCACGGCGTTCGTCAGCGCCGTGAACGAGTCCGGCTCGTCGAGCCAGGCGTCCGCGGCCCGCAGCTGGAGGTCCAGCTCCCGGTCGGGCTCGGTGCGCGTGAGGCCCTGGTGGAGGGCCTCACGCAGGATCGGGTGGTAGCGGAGCCGCCCGTCGTCGAGACGGGTGATGAGCGAGGTGCGTCGACGGACCGTCTCGAGCACGGCGCCGGCAGCGCTGCTCCCGGACACGGCGACGGCGATCGTCGGGGGGAACGGCTGGAGGATCGAGGTCCGGGTCAGGACGTGCATCTCCTCCGGCGGCAGGACGGGGAGCACCTCGGCGGCGACGTAGTCGACGAGGTCGAGGACGGCCGTGTCCAGGTCGAGCCCCGGCGCCGCCGTCAGTCGCCAGCGGATGGCCTCGAGGGCGGCGGGCCACCCCTCGGTCACCTCGAGGGCGCGGGGCGTGAGGTGCGCCAGGTCCGGGCCGAGCAGTGTGGCGATCTCGTCCTGGGTGAGGCGCAGCTGGTCGGCGGTGACGACGGCGGCGAAGCCGGCGACCTGCCACCGCGCGACCGGCCAGGGCGGCTCGGTCCGTGAGGCGGCCACGAAGCGGTGCTGCTCGTCGGCCACCGCCGAGACGAGCCGGCCCACGTCGCGGGCGGTCTCGGTGGGCAGCCCGTGGAGGTCGTCGAGGAAGCAGACGAACGGGTCGGGGACATCCCGGAGCGAGGCCGCGAGGTGGTCGACGAACTCCCGGCCGAGGGCGTCGCCGTCGGGGTGGATCAGCCCGATGACCTCCCGCGCCGTGGTGTCGGCGACGCCGAGGGCGACGGCACAGTCGACGAGCACGAGGCCGGCGTCCATCGAGTTCGTCCGGTAGAACGCGTCGAACGAGCCGAGCGCGGTGCGCGCCTGCTCGGCACGCCACGACTCCATGACCGTGGTCTTGCCGAACCCGGCCGGAGCGACGAGCACGGTGAGCGGCGTCGGGCCGAGCACCGACCCGCGCCGGACCAGCGTGGGGCCGCCGCTCCAGGCGCGGGGGTGGGAGGGAGCGGCGGGAGGCGTCATAGCAAGGAGATGATGCACCAGGCGCCGGGGCGTCCACCACTCGCCGGGCCGATCGCCCTGCGGCATGGCGGCGCACCCCACTCCGTATGCCACCCGCACCGGCGGCCGCCGCGCCCGGGTCGGACGGGCGGGCCGCGGCGGATGGACTTCGGGCTCGACAGCGGGGGTGTGCAGCGGCGCTCAATACAGTCGCCCTCGGCCACCTGCCCGGTCAGGCCCTGCCCGGTCAGGCCGGGAAGCCGGTCCCTCGGGCCGATGGCCACCGACAGCGGCTCGGGCCGCAGCCGGTCTGGCGCTCACGCTGGGTCCGGTCCATCCCGCGGGGCTCGTCCCCGCACGACAGAGAGGTCACCCGACATGGGCAAGAAGAGCAGCAAGAAGAAGGACAAGAAGAAGAGCAAGGGCAAGAAGGGCAAGAAGAAGTAGCCCCCAGGGCACGTGCACGTCAGGGATCCGTGCACGTCACAGGGTGCACGTGCCCTGACGGGTGGCTCACAGGTGAGGGTCCGCGTCGCAGACGCCGGAGACACCGCGCCGAACAACACCGCGTCGAAGGACGCCAGGAAAGGATCAGGAATGGCACTGTCAGATGATTTCGGCCGGTTGTCGGTGCAGACGAAGGCTGCCGAGGACCGCGTCGCCGCCACGCGCACCCAGGCCAAGGAGGAGCTGGAGCAGGTCCGCGACGACGCCCGGGAGCGCGCATCGGGAAGCGCGGACGAGCTGAAGTCCCGGGTGGACGAGGGCGCCGCCGCGGCGTCCTCGCACTGGCAGCAGACGCACCAGGCGTGGACCGACCACGTGGCCTCGGTGCGGTCCGGCTTCGAGGAGCGCAAGGCCCAGCGGGACCTCAAGGCGGCCGAGCGTCGGGCCGACACGGCCGAGGCGGACGCCGCCTTCGCGATCCGGTTCGCCGCGGCGGCCATCGAGGAGGCCGAGTACGCCGTGCTCGACGCCGTGCTGGCCCGGATGGACGCCGACGACGCGGCGGCTGACGACTGACCATGCGCAGCGAGGGACGAGGGACTGCAGAAGGGACGTCTCGGCCATGACCGCGACCCAGGACCTGGGAGCGACCCGACCCGGGCCGGCATCACGCGCGGAGCGACGCGCCGCCGGACGCAACCAGCGGGAGCGGGTCGGGTGGACGCAGCTCGCGCAGCTGACGACCACCGACCGCGACCCGCTCGCGATCCTCGCCGAGCAGAACGAGACTCGGCTGCAGGACCTCGTCCCGCTCCGCTCGGAGCGGATGAGCGTCAGCCCGTTCACCTTCTACCGGGGCACGGCGGCCCTCATGGCCGCGGACCTCGCGCGCGACCCGAGCAGCGGCATCCTCGTCGCGTCGTGCGGGGACGCGCACGTGAGCAACTTCGGCTTCTACGCCTCCCCGCAGCGCACCCTCGTCTTCGACCTCAACGACTTCGACGAGGCGGCGTGGGCGCCGTGGGAGTGGGACCTCAAGCGGCTCGTCGCGAGCGTCGTCATCGCCGGGCAGGCCACCGACCGGAGCCCCAAGGTCGTCGAGAAGGCCGCGCGGAAGGCGGTCATGGCATACCTGCGCACGTTGCGGGAGGGCGTCAAGCTCACGCCCAGCGAGCGCTACTTCGCCCACTTCGACCTCACGACGCGCACCCACGGTCTCGACAAGCGCTCCCGGGAGGTGCTCGACACGGCGATCAGGGACGCGGGCAAGCGGACCGGTGACCGGGCCGCGCGCCGGCTGACCGGTGCGGACGCCTCCGGACGCCTTCGGTTCGTCGAGCGGCCACCGACGACGACACACATCGACGACCTCACCGTCGCCCGGGTCTCCGACGACCTGCGGCAGTACGAGGAGACGGCGGCCGTCGACGTCCGGATGCTGCTGAGGCAGTACGTCCTGCAGGACGTGGCGCTGCGCGTGGTCGGCGTCGGCAGCGTGGGGACGCGCTGCTACCTCGCCCTGCTCGGCGACAGCGACGGCGCGTCGCTCATCCTGCAGACCAAGGAAGCCGGGCGCAGCGTCCTCGAGCAGTACGGCAAGGTGCCGCAGCCGACGCACCTGACCGAGGCCATCGCAGCCCACGGCGAGGGTGCCCGGGTGGTCGGGATGCAGCGGATCCTCCAGTCGGCGTCCGACCCGTTCCTCGGGTACCTCCGCTCGCAGTCGCGCGGCTACTACGTGCGCCAGTTCCACGACATGAAGGGGGGCATCGACATGGACACCCTCGCGGACGGCCCGTTCCGGCGATATGCCGCCGCCTGCGGGACCGTGCTGGCCCGCGCCCACGCCCAGTCGTCGTCCGCCGCCGACATCGTCGGGTACGCCGGGAAGGGCAAGAAGCTGGCCGACGCGATCCTCACGTGGTCGATGGCCTATGCCCGCCTCTCGCGCGCCGACTACGAGGCCTTCGTCGCGTCGCTGAAGGGGTAGCGGGTCTAAGGTCCACTCGTGCGTATTGCGTTGCCGCCGCGGCGGACCCTGAAGGCCGACGCGGTGGCGGGCCTCGTGCTGGGCGTCGAGAGCGTCCCCGACGGGCTGGCGCTGGGGGTCCTCGCCGGGGTGAACCCCCTGGCGGGGCTCTACGGATACCTCTTCGGGACCGTCGGCGGCGCCCTGGCCACGAGCACCTCGGTGCTCACCGTCCAGGTGACCGGCGCGACGGCCATCATCGTGGCCGACACCGGCCTCGACCGGCTGCCGGACCCCGACCGCGCCCTGTTCACGCTGTCCATGCTCTCCGGGGTCATGATGATCGCGGCCGGGCTGCTCGGGGCGGGCCGGCTGCTGCGGTTCGTGCCCCGGGTGGTGATGGTCGGCTTCATCTCCGGGGTCGGCGTCAACACGGTGCTCGGACAGCTCGGCAACTTCACCGGGTATGCCGCGTCCGGCGCCAACCGCGTCCTGCGCGCGCTCAACCTCCTCCTGCACCTCGGACGGATCGACGTCCCCTCGCTCGTCGTCGGCGTGGTGACCCTGGCCCTCATCGTCGTCCTCCAGCGCACCCGGCTCGGCGCGCTCGGGCTGGTCGTGGCGATCGTCGTCGGGTCCGGGCTCGCGGCCTGGCTGGCCCACCTCGGCCACCCGGTCGCGGTCGTCGGCGACATCGCCCACGTGGGGAGCGGCCTGCCGGCACCGGTCCTCCCCGACCTCCGCGTCGTGCCCGACCTGCTCGTCGCCGGCGTGGCGGTCGCATTCGTCGGCATGGTGCAGGGGGCCGGCGTCGCCGCGGCGTTCCCCGACCCCGGCGGCCGGCCGTCGAACGCCTCCCGCGACTTCGTCGGCCAGGGCGTCGGGTCGGTCATCTCCGGGCTGTTCCGCGGGATGCCGGCCAGCGGGTCCATGTCGGCGACGGCCCTGACCGTCCAGGCCGGGGCCCGCTCGCGTCTCGCCCTGTTCGTCGCGGGCGGGGTGATGGCCGTCGTCGTCGTCGCGTTCCGCGATCTCGTCGGGCATGTCGCCTTCCCCGCCCTGGCCGCCCTGCTCATCGTCGTCGGCGTCGGCACGATCCGTCCGGCGCAGATCGCTCTCGGGCTCCGCTCCGGGTCGCTGCAGGCGACCGTCCTGGTCACGACGTTCGCCCTCACCATCGTCGTCCCCGTCCAGTACGCCGTCCTCATGGGCGTGGCCCTGGCCGTCATGCTCTTCGTCGTCCAGCAGTCCAACCGGGTCACCATCCACCGGCTCCTCCTCGACCACCGGTCGCACATCCGGGAGGTGGAGCCGCCGACGCAGGTCCCGTCCGACGAGGTGCTGATCCTCCAGCCCTACGGGAACCTCTTCTTCGCCAGCGCGACGGCCTTCGCCGAGCAGCTCCCGACGGTCGGCCCGGACACCCGCCACGCGGTCGTCATCCTCCGGCTGCGGGGGATCGACGACCTCGGGGTCAGCGTGTCCCAGATCGTGGCCTCCCTCGCCCACGAGCTCGAGGAGTCCGGGTCCCGCCTCATCGTCAACGGCGGGAAGACCCTGCACGAGCAGATGTCCCGCTCCGGGCTGCTCGCGACGCTCGGCGAGGAGAACTTCTTCCACAGCGGGGAGTGGCAGGGCCGGGCCCTCGCCAAGGCCAACGCCGAGGCGGAGGCCTGGCTGCGGAGCGGGTAAGGTGCCGCCCGTGGCCGTGCCCCTGTCGATCCTCGATCTCGCGACGATCCGTGAGGACGGGACGGCGGCCGAGTCGTTCGCCGCGAGCGTGCGGCTGGCTCGGCTCGCGGAGTCCCGGGGCTGGACGCGGATCTGGTATGCCGAGCACCACAACATGCCGACCATCGCCTCGTCCGCGACGAGCGTCCTCATCGCCCACGTCGCGGCCCGGACGGACACCATCCGGCTCGGGTCCGGCGGCATCATGCTGCCCAACCACGCGCCGCTCGTCATCGCCGAGCAGTTCGGCACCCTCGCCTCGCTCCACCCCGGGCGCATCGACCTCGGTCTCGGGCGGGCCCCCGGCACCGACCCGCTGACGACGCGGGCGCTGCGGCGGGACCCGACCGCCGCCGACACCTTCCCCCAGGACGTGCTCGAGCTGCAGGGCTACCTCACCGGGCCCACCCGCATACCGGGCATCGAGGCGACCCCCGGGCAGGGGACCGACGTGCCGCTTTACATCCTCGGCTCCTCCCTCTTCGGCGCCCAGCTCGCCGCGCAGCTCGGCCTGCCGTATGCCTTCGCGAGCCACTTCGCGCCGGCCGCCCTCGAGCAGGCGGTCGCCCTCTACCGCGAGCGGTTCGAGCCGTCGGCACAGCTCGCCGCGCCCTACGTCATCGCGGGGGTCAACGCCCTCGTGGCGGACTCCGAGGAGGAGGCGCGGGCCGAGTTCGAGGCGGCGGTGCGCCGGCGGGTCCTCCAGTTCCTCGCGCGGGGCCGGTCGCTCACGGCCCCGGAGGAGCGAGCCGTGCTCGGCTCCCCGGCCGCGGCCCAGGTCGTCGACATGGTCCGCTACCACGCCGTCGGGACCGCGGAGCAGGTGCGCGCGGGGCTTGTGGCGTTCGCCGAGCACGCAGACGCCGACGAGCTCATCGTCGTGACCCAGGCCTCGACCGCGGAGCGCTGGCTGCGCTCGTTCGACCTCCTCGTGCCCGAGGGGGCGGAGGCAGCCGTCGGCTGACCGGCCCCACCGATCCCTCCGGCTCAGTAGGCTGACGGCTCCGAGGGCTCCGAGGGCGGCGCCCGGGACGGTGAGGAGCGCGGCGTGGAGTGCGGTTCGACGGGCGAGATCCAGCTGGAGAACGAGTTCTTCTGCGTGACGAAGTGGACCATCGAGCCGGGCGGCATGATCCCGATGCACCAGCACCACTACGACTACGTCGTCGTGCCCCTCGTGACGACGAGCATGTACGTCGTCGACGCCGAGGGACGGGAGTCGCGCGCCGACCTCGTGGCGGGCACGAGCTACACGCGGTCCGCCGGGGCCGTCCACCAGGTCGAGAACCGCGGCACGACCGACACGGTCGTGTTCGTCGAGGTCGAGCGCCTCGCCTGACGCGTCCTCGCCTGACGCGTCGGGTCACCGTCCGCGCAGGACCCGGGCGCGCAGGAGGTCGTCCCGGTGCAGTCTCCCGGCGTCGCGGCAGCCGCGCTCGGCGAGGATCGCGGCGAGGACGTGCTCCGCGTGCCATCCCGGTGGCGGGCCGGGCACGACGTGCTCGCCCATCCGGGCCAGCAGGTCGCGGCCGATCGCCTCCCTGGCGGACGGGGTCAGCGTGTGGGCCCGGGCGAGGAACTGCCGAGTCCCGAGGGCGAGGCCCGTCGGGATCGCGCCGAGGTCGGCGTGGGCGGCCCACCCGGCCAGGGTCGGCGGGGCCCACAGTGGCGGCGGGAGACGGACCGTGTGCCGCTCGCTGATGGCATACGTCCCCGCGGCGAGGTCGCCGAGGCGCTTGGCGCGCGGGGTGACGAGGGCGCACACGAGGGCGGGCGCGGGTGTCACCACGTAGAGCTCGACCGGTGCGACGAGCGCCCGGACGAGCGCCTGCCGGGCGGTGACCGGGCCCCCGTCGTCGCGGACCACGCGCAGCCCCATGGCATACCGGCCGACGGACCGGCCCCGGGTGAGGGTCTCGAGGAGGACGGGGTAGCCGACGAGCACCGCGACGACGACGAGGAGGGTGAGGGTCCGCTGGACCGCCTCGGACACGAGGGGATCCGCCGTCCCGAGGGCGAGCAGGAGCACGACGAGCGCCGCGCCCTGGACGAGGGTGTCGAGGACGCGGGACACCATGCGCGCGCCGAGGCTGGCCACGGGCAGCTCGACGGCGACGGCCTCGCCGGTCACCTGCTCCTGGCGCAGGTACCCCGCGGAGGCGGCCGTGGTGCTCACGCCCCGACTGTATGCCTGTCTGCCGCGACGGCCTCGCCATGCCGCATGCCCGTGACGGCCTCGCCCTTCACCGCGCCGGCCTCGCTGTCATGAGTCGAGGTATGCGCGACCCGCGGCACGGCGTCTTCTTACCTCGAACCGCCGGGGCGTCTGGCCGTTCGAGGTGAGGAGAGCACGGGCGCACACCCAGACCACCCGTGCGACGTCCCGGCAGGCGGCGACACGATGCCAGGATGGCGGGGTGGACCTCGACGCCTACGTCGCGCACAACGCGCCGGTGTGGCACCGGCTCGAGGCCCTCGTGCGCCGGCGCCGGCCGACCGCGGACGAGGCGGACGAGCTGCTCGACCTCTACCAGCGCACCTCGACCCACCTGTCCGTCGTCCGGAGCGCGGCACCCGACCCGTCGCTCGTGCGCTACCTGTCGGCCTTGCTCACCCGCGCCCGCATCGCGCAGGCGAGTCGGCGCGCCCTGTCGTGGCGCGACGTCCTGTGGTTCTGGACCCACTCCTTCCCCGCCGCGCTCTACCGCCTGCGGTGGTGGTGGCTGTCGGTCTGGGCGGCCAACCTCCTCGTCGTCCTCGCCGTCGTCGTGTGGACCCTCCACCACCCCGAGCTGTACTCCCAGGTGCTGACCAGAGCCGAGATCGACCGGCTCGTGGACAGCGACTTCGCCGGGTACTACAGCGAGTACGCACACCACGAGTTCGCGACGATGGTGTGGGTCAACAACGCCTGGGTCAGCGCGCTGTGCATCGCGATGGGCGTCCTCGGGTTCCCCGTCGTCATCCTGCTGTGGGACAACATGCTCAACGTCGGGATCATCGGGGCGCTCATGATCGGGCACGGCCGGACGGGCCTCTTCCTCGGCATGCTGCTGCCGCACGGCCTCCTCGAGCTGACCGCGGTCTTCGTCGCGGCGGGCGCCGGCCTGCGGTTGTTCTGGTCCTGGATCGACCCCGGCCCGCGGACCCGCGCCGACGCGTTCGCCGAGGCGGGACGGACGGCGATCGGCATCGCCATCGGGCTCGTCGGCGTCCTGCTCGTCAGCGGCCTCATCGAGGGTTTCGTCACCCCGTCGGGCCTGCCGACCTGGGCGCGCGTGGGGATCGGGGTGCTCGCCCTCGCGGCGTTCCTCGCCTACGTCCTCGTCCTCGGCCGGCGGGCCGCCCGGGAGGGCGTGACGGGCGACCTCGACCGCCGCGACCTCGGCGACCGGGTGCCCGTGGCCTGACCCCCCGGACCTTTATCGGGTTCCACGACAAGGGGTCACCTTCCGGGGGAAGCGTTCTCGGGTCAGGTGACCGTTTCCCGGGTCAGGTCGTATGCGACGCGCCCGGGTCAGGTCGTATGCGATGCACCGGCCTGGTCGTATGCGGCGCGCCCGGGTCAGGTCGTATGCGATGCACCGGCCTGGTCGTATGCGGCGCGCCCGGGTCAGGTCGTATGCGACGCTCAGAGAAGGCCCTCGGCCTTGAGGCGGAGGTAGTGGTCGGCGAGCCGGGCCGGGAGGTCGGCGGGCTCGGCGTCGATGACCGTGACGCCGAGCAGCCCGAGGGCGTCGGCCGTCCGACGGCGCAGCGCGACCGTCCGCTCCGCCGCCGCGGCGTCGTAGACCTGGGCCACCGTGGCGCGGGCCGCGCGCATCCGGGCGACTGCGGAGTCGGCGACCGAGGCGACGACGACCCGGTGGTGGGCCACGAGGGCCGGGAGCACCGGCAGCAGCCCCTCCTCGACAGCGGCGGACTCCAGAGGGGTGAGGAGGACGACGAGCCCGCGCCGGTTGCCGCGGCGGGTCACCTCGGCGACCAGCAGCTCCCAGTCGGCCTCGACGAGGCTCGCGTCGAGCGGCGACATCGCCTCGACCATGGCATGGAGGAGAGGACCGCGGTCGGAGCCGCCGACCCGCGCGCGGACCTGCCGGTCGCCGGCGACGAGCTCGACGACGTCGTGCGCCTGGGCGGCGAGCGCGCCGAGCAGCAGCGCGGCGTCCATCGCCGCGTCGAGCCGCGGGGCGTCGTCGACCCGTCCGGCGCTCGTCCGCGAGGTGTCGAGGACGAGGACGACGCGCCGGTGCTGCTCCGGCTGCCAGGTGCGGACGACGAGGCTCTGCCGGCGCGCGGTGGCGCGCCAGTCGATGCTGCGCACGTCGTCGCCGTCGACCCAGTCCCTCAGCGAGTCGAACTCGGTGCCCTGACCGCGGGTTCGCACCGCCGAGCGTCCGTCGAGCTGGCGCAGCACGGCGAGCCGGCTCGCGAGGTGGCGGCGGGCGCCGAAAGGGTGGAGGGCTCGGATCCGGCCCGGCACCTCGACCGAGCGCTGTCGTCCGGCCAGGCCGAGGGGGCCGGGCAGCCGCACCGTGACCCGGTCGGCG
>JBDIAL010000130.1:0-10384 GCA_039812405.1 Nostocoides sp. | reverse complement strand
GAGCCGGAGCCGCGCGACCTCGAGCCGCCGACGCCTGCGGACGACGCGTGGGTCATCTTCACCTCGGGGTCGACCGGCACGCCGAAGGGGGTGGCCGTCACCCATCGCAACGCGGCCGCCTTCGTCGACGCCGAGTCGCGGATGTTCCTGCAGGAGAGACCGATCGAGCCCGGCGACCGCGTCATGGCGGGCCTGTCCGTGGCCTTCGACGCGAGCTGCGAGGAGATGTGGCTCGCCTGGGCGCACGGAGCCTGCCTCGTCCCGGCCCCCCGCTCCCTCGTCCGCTCCGGGGTCGACGTCGGGCCGTGGCTCGTCGCCAACGACATCACCGTCGTCTCGACGGTCCCGACCCTCGTGGCGCTGTGGCCGGCGACCGCCCTCGACCGGGTCCGGCTCCTCATCCTCGGGGGCGAGGCGGCTCCGGCCGAGCTCGCGGCGCGGCTGCAGCGCCCGGGGAGGGAGGTGTGGAACACCTACGGCCCGACCGAGGCGACCGTCGTCGCCTGCGGGGCCCGGCTCGACGGGACCGAGCCGGTGCGGATCGGCCTCCCGCTCGACGGCTGGGACCTCGCCGTCGTCGACGGGCGAGGGGAGCCGGTCGCCGAGGGCGCGACGGGCGAGCTCGTCATCGGCGGCGTGGGCCTCGCGCGCTACCTCGACCCGGTCAAGGACGCGGAGAAGTACGCCCCCATGCCGACCCTCGGCTGGGCCCGCGCCTACCGGTCCGGCGACGTCGTGCGCAACGACGCGGCGGGTCTCGTCTTCGCCGGGCGCCAGGACGACCAGATCAAGCTCGGCGGCCGGCGCATCGAGCTCGGCGAGATCGACGGCCAGCTGCTCCGCCTCCCGGGCGTCCAGGGCGCGGCGGCCGCGGTCCGGGGCACCGCCTCGGGCAACCGAATCCTCGTCGGCTACCTCACGACCGACGACGGATTCGACGCCGACACCGCCCTCGCCCTGCTCCGCGAGCGGATGCCGGCGGCGCTCGTGCCCCGGCTCGCCGTCGTCGACACCCTGCCGACCCGCACCTCGGGCAAGGTCGACCGCGACGCGCTGCCCTGGCCGCTCCCGGCCCGGCGGACCGGGACGGGAGAGCTGACCGGCAGCCAGGCCTGGCTCGCCGACATCTGGCGCGACGTCCTCGCCGCGGACGCGACGACGCCGACGGCCGACTTCTTCGACTTCGGCGGCGGGTCGCTCACGGCGGCACAGGCCGTGGGGCGCATCCGCGAGCGCTACCCCGAGGTCGCGGTCGGCGACGTCTACGCCTACCCCACGATCGGCGCCATGACGGCATACCTGGAGTCGCTCGGGGCGAGCACCGTGCGCACCGACCGCCGGGTCAAGCCGATCCGCTTCAAGACCCAGCTCGGCCAGATGCTCGCCATGCCGCCGCTGCTCGGGCTCGCCTCGCTCCGCTGGATCGCCTGGGTCATGCTCGGTGCGACCCTCCTGCACGACCGGGTCCCCTGGCTGCCGGCCTACCCGTGGTGGCTGCTGCTCGTGACGACCGTCCTGCTCGTCCTGCCGCCCGGGCGGATGGCCCTGTCGGCGGCGGCGGTCCGGCTCGTGCTCCGCGGGGTGGTGCCGGGGGAGTACCCCCGCGGCGGCCGGGTGCACCTGCGGTTGTGGCTCGCGGAGCGGATCCAGCACGCCCTCGGGGCGACCTCCCTCGCCGGAGCGGTCCTCTTCACGTGGTATGCGAGGCTGCTGGGCTGCCGGGTCGGGCGCGGCGTCGACCTCCACGCCCTCCCGCCGGTCACCGGCTTCCTCCGGATCGGCAGCCATGCCTCGGTCGAGCCGGAGGTCGACCTGTCGGGGACGTGGGTCGACGGCGACGTCGTCCGGATCGGGATGGTCCGCGTCGGGGCGAGGGCGCGGATCGGTGCGCGGAGCACGCTCGGCGGCGGGGCCCGGGTCGGCGCGGACGCCGAGGTGGGCCCCGGGTCCTACGTCGACGGTCGGGTCGAGACCGGCGAGTACTGGTCGGGCGCCCCCGCCGAGCGGGTCGCCCGGCGGGCCCGCGGGCCGTGGACCGACCACACGCCGCCGCGGGGCCGGGTCTGGCTCCTCGGGTATGCCGTCGCCTCCCTCGTCGTCTCGGGCCTGCCCTGGGTCTCGGCCCTCGTCGGCGGGCTCGTCGTCTGGGATCGGGTGCGGACGGCGGACTCCCTCGGTGCGGCGCTCCGCGCGGGCCTGCCCTGGGTCCCCGTCGCGGCCTTCGTCGGGTTCGCGACCCTCATCGTCCTCGTCCTGCTCCTCGTCCGGCTCTGCTCGCTCCTCGTCCGGCCGGGGCACCATCCCGTGCGGTCGGCCCGCGGGCTCGCCATCTGGACGACGGTCCGGGTGCTCGACGACGCCCGTGACTGGATCTTCCCGCTGTACGCCGGTGCGCTCACCCCGCTCTGGCTGCGGGCCCTCGGCGCCCGGGTCGGCACCGGCGTCGAGGCGTCGACGGTCCTGCTCATCCCCAAGCTGACCCAGATCGGCGACCACGCCTTCCTCGCCGACGACACCCTCGTCGGGGGGTACGAGCTGGGCGGCGGCTGGGTCCGCGTCGAGCGGGTCAAGGTGGGCAAGCGCGCCTTCCTCGGCAACTCGGGCATGGCGGCGCCCGGTCGCACGATCCCCAAGGCCGCCCTCGTCGCCGTGCTGTCCGCCGCGCCCCAGCGCGGGGCGGCGAAGGCCGGGTCGTCGTGGATGGGCAGCCCGCCGGTCGTCCTGCGGCGGGTCACCGAGGCCGCCGACCTGTCCCACACCTACCAGCCGTCGACCCGGCTGAAGGTGACCCGCGCCCTCGTCGAGACGCTCCGCTGCGTCCCGCTGCTCCTCGCCGTGTGCACCGGCCTGGGCGTCGGCACGGCAGTGCTGGCGCTGCTGCGCTGGCACCTCCTCGCGGCCGTCCTCCTCGGCTGGGCACCGCTGCTGCTCGCGGGCGTCCTCGCGGCCCTCGTGACGGTGGCCGCCAAATGGCTTCTCGTGGGCCGGCATACCGTCGGACAGCACCCGCTGTGGTCGGGCTTCGTGTGGCGCAACGAGCTGGCCGACACCTTCACCGAGGTCCTCGCGGCCCGGTGGTTCTGCCCGGTGGCCCTCGGGACCCTCGTCCTCAACGTGTGGTTCCGGATGCTCGGCGCCCGGATCGGTGACGGGGTGTGGTGCGACTCCTACTGGCTGCCCGAGACCGACCTCGTCGAGCTCCGGGCCGGGGCGACGGTCAACGCCGGCTGTGTCGTGCAGACCCACCTCTTCCACGACCGTGTCCTCGCGATGGAGCGTGTCACGCTCATGGCGGGCGCCACGCTCGGGCCGAACTCCGTTATCCTTCCGGCCGCGAGCATCGGCCGGCACGCGACGGTCGGCCCGGTCTCGCTCGTCATGCGCGGGGAGTCGGTGCCGAGCCGGACCCGCTGGATCGGCAACCCCATCGGACCGTGGGAGGAGGAGTAGTGCCGGGCACCGACCCCTACGTACCCGGTCACGGTGACGCCGCATACGGCGTCGACCACTACGACCTCGACCTGACCTACCGGCCCGCGAGCAACCATCTCGAGGGCGAGGCCACGCTCACCCTCACGACCCGGACGGCCGTCCGGCGACTCCGCCTCGATCTGCACCACCTCGCGGTGCGCGGCGTCACGGTGGGCGGGGGCAGGCCGGCCCGTTCCACCCACAAGGGCGGCCATCTCACCGTGACCCTGCGCGAGGAGGCCCCCGCGGGCACCCGGCTGCGGGTCACGGTGCGGTATGCGGGGAGTCCCCGAACCGTCCGGATGCGCCATCTCGGGGAGGCCGGCTGGGAGGAGCTCGAGGACGGCGTCATCGTCGCCGCCCAGCCGCACGGTGCGCCGTCGTGGTTCCCGTGCAACGACCGCGTCGACGACAAGGCGACCTACGACCTGACCTTCACCGCGCCCGCGGGCTACGCTGTGGCGTTCAGCGGGGAGCCACGGACGACCAAGCGCCGAGGCGCGTCGGTCACCTGGCGCTTCGCGCAGCGCCGGCCGATGGCGCCGTATCTCGCGACGGTGCAGATGGGCCGCTACGTCGAGACCCGGCTCGGCGGCGGGCCGGCGGGCAAGCCGCCGATCTCGGTCCTGCACCCCCCGGGGCTGTCGAAGGAGGCGTTCGCCGCCTCCTTCGGTCGTCAGCCGGCGATGATGGCGGCCTTCGAGGAGCGCTTCGGCCCCTATCCCTTCGACGGCTACCGCACGGTCGTCACCGACGACCCGCTCGAGATCCCGCTGGAGTCGCAGGCCCTCTCGACGTTCGGGCGCAACCACTGCTCGACGTCCTGGGAGGAGGTGCGCCTCGTGGCCCACGAGCTGGCGCACCAGTGGTTCGGCAACGCCGTGACGGCGGCGCGGTGGCGCGACATCTGGCTCCACGAGGGGTTCGCCTGCTACGCCGAGTGGCTGTGGTCGGAGGCGTCGGGGATGCGGGGGGCACAGGAGTGGGCGGCCCACCACCACGACCGGCTCGCCCGGCTCCCGCAGGACCTCGTCCTCGCCGACCCCGGGCCGGAGCTGATGTTCGACGACCGCGTCTACAAGAGGGGGGCGCTGACCCTCCACGCGCTGCGCTGCTCGGTGGGCGACGCGGCCTTCTTCACGACGCTCGCCTCGTGGGTCGCCGAGCACTCCGGCGGGTCGGTGACGACCGCCGACTTCGTCGCCCACGCCGAGCGGGTCGCCGGCGTCCCGCTCGGCGGGCTGTTCGACGCCTGGCTCCTGGCCCGCCCTCTGCCGCCCCTGCCCACGCCCGTCACTCCACTGTGCCCCGGGACCGACGGCATCGGGTGACCCTTCGACGCCGGCCCGGTGGAGGCGCCGGGCCGGCCGCCATCGGTGGGCCGCCAACCGGTGGGCCGCCACTGGGACGGGATCGTACCCGCGGGGGCGCTCAGCCGGTGTGGCCGCGCAGCAGGTCGGCGAACGGGGTCACTCCTGCGAGGGAGAGCCGCGGGTCACGGCGCTCGACCTCGCGACGCTGGAGGCCCTGGCGCTGGACGTCTTCCGGGGACGGTGTGAAACCCTGCACCGCAGCCGGCTCGGCGACGAGCAGCCCGGCGAGCTGGCCGGCCGCACGGTGCACCCGGTCGGTGAGAGCCGCCCCGGCCTCGCCCCCGCCGAAGTCCTCCGTCGCCGCGAAGACGCCCGTCGGGACGACGACGGCCCGCAGGTGGGAGAAGAGCGGCCGGAGGGCGTGGTCGAGGACGAGGCTGTGCCGGGCGGACCCGGCCGTGGCCGCGATGAGGACGGGCATCCCGGTCAGGGCATCCGGGCCGACGACGTCGAAGAACATCTTGAACAGCCCGCTGTAGGAGGCCGCGAAGACGGGCGTCACCGCGACGAGCCCGTCCGCGGTCCCGACCGTCCGGAGCGCATCGGCGACGGCCGGGGTGGGCAGCCCCCCGGTCGCGAGCGTCTGGGCGAGCGCGACGGCGAGCTCGCGCAGCTCGACGACCTCGACCTCGAGCGCCTCGCCCCGGGCGGTCACGGCGGTCCGCACGGCGTCGGCGACCTGGTCGGCGAGCAGGCGGGTCGACGACGGCTCGGACAGGCCGGCCGTCACGACGGCGAGCCGGCGGCTCATCGCGCACCTGCCTGGGCCGACTGCTGCGCATCGTCCGCCGCGACCCCGGCCGCGCCGACGACCCGCTCCTGCGCCGGGACGACGAGGTGGTGCGGGCCGTCCGGTCCGGCCGCGACGAGCGAGGCGTGGGTCGGCGGGTCGCTGGGCACGTGGGCCGGACGACGGGCCTCGAACTCCCTGCGGAGCACCGGGACGACCTCGGAGCCGAGGATCTCCAGCTGGTCGAGGACGACGGGCAGCGGGAGGCCGGCGTGATCCATGAGGAACAGCTGGCGCTGGTAGTCGCCGACGGAGTCGGCGAACGACAGCGTCCGCTCGATGACCTGCTGCGGCGAGCCGACGGTGAGGGGGGTGTAGCTCGAGAACTCCTCGAGCGACGGTCCGTGCCCGTAGACCGGGGCATTGTCGAAGTACGGCCGGAACTCTCGAACCGCGTCCTGGCTGTTCGGGCGCATGAAGACCTGGCCGCCGAGGCCGACGATCGCCTGGTCGGAGCGGCCGTGGCCGTAGTGCTCGAAGCGACGCCGGTAGAGGTCGACCATCGCGGCCGTGTGCTCCATGTTCCAGAAGATGTTGTTGTGGAAGAACCCGTCGCCGTAGAACGCGGCCTGCTCGGCGATCTCGGGGGAGCGGATCGAGCCGTGCCAGACGAACGGCGGCGTGTCGTCCAGGGGCGCCGGCGTCGAGGTGAAGCCGCGCAACGGCGTGCGGTGCTCGCCCTCCCAGTCGACGACCTTCTCGCGCCACAGCCGGCGCAGCAGGTGGTAGTTCTCGACGGCCAGCGGGATGCCGTCGCGGATGTCCTTGCCGAACCACGGGTAGACCGGACCGGTGTTGCCGCGGCCCATCATGAGGTCGACGCGCCCGCCCGAGAGGTGCTGGAGCATCGCGTAGTCCTCGGCGATCTTCACCGGGTCGTTCGTCGTGATGAGGGTGGTCGCCGTCGACAGCCGCAGGGTCGAGGTCTTGGCGGCGATCCAGCCGAGCAGCGTCGTGGGGGAGGACGGCACGAACGGCGGGTTGTGGTGCTCGCCCGTCGCGAAGACGTCGAGGCCGACCTCCTCGGCCTTGAGCGCGATCCGCGTCATGGCCCCGATCCGCTCGCCCTCGCTCGGGGTGCGGCCGGTCGTCGGGTCGGTCGTGACGTCCCCGACGGTGAAAATTCCGAACTGCATGGGTCCGGGCCTCCTAGGTCATTTCGATTTCAACTATACCAACAGGAGGTCCGGTGTGGCTATTCCCTCGGGTATGCGGCCCCAGCCGGCCGGTCTCGACGTCGCCATACCCTCGTGTCCCCGCGTCCTCGTCCTCGCGTCGACGCTCTCCGCGTGCCAGCGTCGCCATGCCCTCGCGTCGCCATGCCCTCGCGTCCTCCTCCTCGCGTCCTCGTCCTCGTCCTCGCCGTCGTCCCTTCCCGCGTCCTCGCGTCGCCATGCCCTCGCGTCCCACGTCGCCGCTCCCCGCATGCCCACTTCCCGCGTCCTCGCGTCGCCATGCCCTCGCGTCCCACGTCGCCGCTCCCCGCATGCCCACTTCCCGCGTCCTCGTCCTCGCGTCGCCGCGTCGCCGCGTCCTCGCGTGCCCCCGGTCCTCGTGTGCCCACCCCCCGGGTCCTCGCGTGCCCGCCCTCGTCCACGCGTGCCCCCGTCGCCGCCCGACTGGGCACGTCATCCAGAGCATGCGTGGAGGTTACTCAGGAGTACTCGTTGGGATCCCAACGAATACTCCGGAGTAACCTCCACTCTGGATGGTGGCCTCGAGCATCCCGCACCAAGACAGATCGGTGATATGGGATGTGTCCACAGGCCCCTGACACGCAACGGTGCTGTCCACAGCAGGCTCGTCGCGCTGGTCTCGACGGGGCGCGGACGACAGGCTCGGTGGCATGAAGGAGCTGACACCGCGACTGCGTGATCTCGTGTCACGTCAGGACGGGCTGGCCACGATCGCCCAGCTGCTCGATCACGAGGTGAGCCGGGCGGAGCTGCGGTGGCGGGTGGGCCGGACCTGGCAGGCAGTGCTGCCCCGGGTCGTCCTCGTCGGCCCGGGTGGGATGACCGCGCGACGGCGGCTGATCGCGGCCCTGCTGTGGGCCGGACCACGGGCGGTCGTGGCAGGGCCGACCGCCGCACGCTGGCATGGCATACAGACCGCGGAGCCGCGAGGCCACGTCGACCTCGTCGTCCCCGCCACCTGCGACTCCCGGTCGGTCGGCTTCGCCTCCGCCCGCAGGTCCCGGCTGGAGGACGGTGACGTGCGCACCATTGGTGCGCTGCGGCTGTCGTCCCCCGCCCGGTCATGCGTCGACGCCGCGCTGGCGACCCGGTCGCAGCCGACGCGCGCGGCCATCCTGACCGAGTCGGTCCACCGGGAGGTCGCGTCGCTGGAGGATCTCGCTGCGTGGACGTTCCGGCTCCGTCCGCGCGATGCCCACGCACTCCAGCCCGCGCTGGCGGCCGCGGCCTCCGGCGCCTGGTCGGCCCCCGAGGCCGAGCTGCTCGACCTCGTCGCGACCTCGGCCACACTCCCCGCACCCTGGGCCAACCCGACCTTGTTCGACGGTGGGGGTGAGCCGCTGCTGACGCCCGACGTGTGGTTCGACGAGGTGGCGATGGCCGTCCTCGTCCATTCGCACGCCTACCACAGCCAGGGTGAGGACTGGTCAGCCACCGTGGAGCGGGACGCCGACCTCGTCGCTGCAGGCATCACCGTGCTGGGCGTGACCCCCGATCGGATCCGCCGGGATGGCGGCGGCGTGCTCCGGAGACTCGAGCGGGCCCACGCGACGGCCGCAGACCGCCCTCGCCCGCCGGTGCGGGCCACCCCTCGAACCCACTGACCTCCACCAGGGCCCAGGCCTGTCGTCCGACTGTCGCGGCCTCGCCCGTCGGCATGGCGGCCCCGCGGCATGGCACCCGTCGGGACGCGTCGTTACTGGTGTGGAGGTTACTCCGGAGTATTCGTTGGGATCCCAACGAATACTCCTGAGTAACCTCCACTCTCTGCCTCGCCGTACTGATCCTGTCTCGCCGCACTGATCCTGGCTCGCCACGCTGACGCGAGGGCCGCGTGGGCGGTCTCGCTCGTGTCGAGGACCTAGCCCGTTGCGGCGGCGTCGGCGGCGGAGATGTGCGCCAGCTGCCGCCATACGAGCGCGAGGGTGAGGCCCGACCCGAGGAAGGCGAACCAGAAGGGAGCGGCGAGCCCCCAGCGGTCGGCGATGACGCCGCCGGCGGCCTGGCCGACGACGAGGCCGGCGAACAGGCCGACGACATAGGCGCTCGTCACGCGACCCTGGAGCTCGGTGGGGACGACGCGCTGCCGGACCCGGCTGGACAGGGTCGCCCAGACGAAGGCATACGCCCCGAAGACGACCATGATGACGACGGCGACCCAGCCGGTCGTCGTCAGGGCGAGGGACAGGTGGGTGAGGACCTCGAGGCTGAGGCAGGCGCGCATGAGCGTCGAGAGGGTGACGTGCCGCTCGAGCCAGCCGTAGCCGAACGTCGCCACGACCCCGCCGGCGGCCGTCGCCGTCGTGAGCAGCCCGAACCCGACCTCGCCGAGGTGGAGCCGGTCGAGGGAGTAGAGGACCAGGACCGACCACGCGGCGCCCCACGTGACGTTGAAGACGAGGATGACGAGGGCGAGGGTTCGCATCGCCGCATGGTGGGCGAGCCAGCGCAGCCCCTCGACGATGTCGTGTCGGACGGGGCTGCGGACGCCGGGGCGCACCGAGCCGCGTGCCAGGGCGACCCGACCCATGAGGACGACGCCGCATGCGACGCACACCGCCTGGGCGAGGAACGGGACGACCATGCCGGCGGCGAAGAGGAAGGCGCCGACGGGCGGGCCGAGCAGCTGGTTCGCGGTGAGGGTGCCGGCCTGCATCCGGGCGTTGCCGACGCCGAGGTCGTCCTTGTCGAGGAGCATCGGCAGGAGGGTCTGGGAGGCGCTGTCGGCGAAGACCTCGCCCACCCCGAGGACGAACATCGCGACGAGGACGACGGTGATGCTCACCCAGCCGGTCGCGATGGCGAGGGACAGGAGGAGGACGACGACGGCCCGGGCCGCGTCGGCGCCCATGACGAGGACCTTGCGGTCCAGGCGATCGGCGACCGCTCCGGCATACAGGCCGAGGAGGAGCCACGGGAGGCGCTGGAGGAGGCCGGCGAGCGCGACGAGGAGGGCGTCATGGGTCTGTGAGGCAACCAGGAGGGGCCCGGCGGCCAGGGCGATGCCGTCGCCGAGGTTGCTCACGAGGTTGGAGCCGACGAGCCACCGGAACGGCGTCCCCATCCGGGGAGGCAGCGCGGCGTCGACGACACGGGACACAACCGGCTGACTCTATGCCGACGGGTGGGCGGGGCGCGAACCGATTTCCGGCGGAGGCCGCGGCCGCGTAGAGTGGGGCCCACGACCGGTCTCGGGCCGGTCGAATTCGCGTGTCCTCTTCCCGTCTGACCGGATCACCGTGAAGCCGGGGCCGCACCACGGCAGTCCGTATGCATGGCATACGGCGGGGTGCGTCCGGACACCAGGCAGGCGGCGCGCACCCGCGCGGCGCCGACGGAACTGACAACGACACCACAGGAGGACACGGCATGGCCGTCGTCACCATGCGCCAGCTCCTCGAGAGCGGCGTCCACTTCGGGCACCAGACCCGTCGGTGGAACCCCAAGATGAAGCGCTTCATCATGACCGAGCGCAACGGCATCTACATCATCGACCTCCAGCAGTCGCTGACGTACATCAACAACGCCTACGAGTTCGTCAAGGAGACGGTCGC
>JBDIAL010000129.1:0-10416 GCA_039812405.1 Nostocoides sp. | reverse complement strand
TCGCCAACCGGCTCGTCGAGGAGGGGCTCATCGACGCCCCGCCGATGTACCAGCTGTGCATGGACATCCCCTACGGCACCCCCGCCGACCCCGCCCTGCTCGCCGCGATGGTGGACCGGCTGCCCGACAACGCGGTGTGGACCTCCTTCGCCCTGGGCCGGATGCAGATGCCGTGGGTCGCCCAGTCGATCCTCCTCGGCGGACACGTGCGCGTCGGGCTCGAGGACAACCTCTACCTCAGCAAGGGCGTCAAGGCGACGAACGCCCAGCTCGTCGAGCGGGCCCGGACGATCATCGAGTCGATGGGCGCGTCCGTCGCGACCCCCGAGCAGGGCCGGGAGATCCTGGCCCTCCCCTCGAGGGCCTGATGGCGCGGGTCGCACCGGCGGACGTCCGCCGGGTCACCTGCGTGGGCGCCGGGGTCATCGGCGGGGGATGGGCGGCATACTTCCTCTCCCGCGGCTACGAGGTCACCGCCTGGGACCCCGCCCCGGACGCCGACACGCGGCTGCGTCACCTCGTCGACGCGGCCTGGCCGGCCCTGACCGAGCTGGGTCTCGCCGAGGGGGCGAGCCGGGACAACCTGCGGGTCGTCACCGACCTCGCCGAGGCCGTCCGCGGCACCGAGCTGGTCCAGGAGTCGGCCCCGGAGGACCTCGACCTCAAGATCAGGCTGCTCGCCGACATCGACGCGGTGACCGACCCCGACGTCGTCATCTCCTCCTCGACGTCCGGCTACGGCATGAGCGAGATGCAGGTCGCCTGCGCCCACCCGGGACGCACCGTCGTCGGGCACCCGTTCAACCCGCCCTACCTCATCCCGCTCGTCGAGGTCGTCGGCGGGAAGGCGACCGACCCGGAGGTCGTCGCGTGGACGGCGGAGTTCTTCGAGCACGCCGGCAAGTCCGTCATCACCATGGACCGTGAGGTGCCCGGGTTCGTCGCCAACCGGCTCCAGGAGGCCCTGTGGCGGGAGGCCCTCCACATGGTCGCCAACGGGGAGGCGACGGTCGACCAGATCGACCGTGCCATCACCGCCGGTCCCGGCCTGCGGTGGGCGAGCCAGGGCCCGATGCTCACCTTCCACCTGGCCGGCGGGCAGGGCGGCATGGCCCACATGCTCGACCATTTCGGACCCTCGCTCCTGTCGCCGTGGACCCGGCTCGACGCCCCGCCGCTCACCGCGAGCCTGCGCGCCGACGTCGTGGCCGGCTGCGAGGAGGAGGCCGACGGTCGGACCATCGACGACCTCGTCGCCGAGCGGGACCGCGCCCTCGTGGAGATCCTGCGCGTCCTCGGCCGGACATGACGGAGCAGACGCCCGGCGGGGTCGGTGCGGCAGAGCGCGCCGACCCCGCCGTCGTCTGGCGCGAGCCGGTCCGGCCGGAGTGGATCGACTACAACGGCCACCTCTCCGAGCCCTACTACGTCCTCGTCCTCGGGCACGCAACGGACGCCGTCATGGAGGCGATCGGGCTCGGTGAGGCCGAGCGCGCCGCCCACGACACCTCGCTCTACACGGTCGAGGCGCACGTCCGCTACCTCGACGAGGTGCCCGGCGGCGTCGGTCTCGAGGTGCGCTCGTGGGTCGTCGGCGCGGGGCCCAAGCTCGTGTGGCTCTGGCACGAGCTGTATGCCGAGGGCCGGCTCCGCGCGACGGAGGAGATCCTCGGCGTGCACGTCGACACGGCGGCCGGGCGGTCCAGCCCGTTCCCCGCCGACGTCGCCGAGCGGATCGCCACGCTCCGGAGCGATCCGCCGCCGGAGGCCGGGCGCCGCATCGACCTGCGGTGACCGGGCCCCCGGTGACCGCCTGTCCGACGGGCGCGCCGCCCGTGCCGACCCCGCTGCGTGTCGGTGCTCCCGCATACAGTCGTCCGATGAGCTACGGACCGCACGACCGCGAGCGCTGGGTGACCGAGGACCCGGTGACCAAGCGTGCGGACCGTGACGACTTCGCCCGTGACCGGGCGCGCCTGGTCCACTCCGCGTCGCTGCGGCGGCTCTCCGCCAAGACCCAGGTCCTCGGGCCGGGGACCGACGACTTCGTCCGCAACCGGCTCACCCACTCCCTCGAGGTGGCCCAGATCGGGCGTGAGTTCGGGGAGGCGCTCGGCTGCAACGCCGACCTCGTCGACACCGCGTGCCTCGCCCATGACCTCGGCCACCCGCCGTTCGGGCACACCGGCGAAGCCGCCCTCGAGGAGGCGGCAGCGGGGATCGGGGGCTTCGAGGGCAACGCCCAGACGCTGCGGCTGCTCACCCGGCTGGAGCCCAAGCGGGTCCACCCCGACGGGCGCCCGGCCGGGCTCAACCTCACCCGGGCCAGCCTCGACGCGGCGACGAAGTACCCGTGGGCCCGTGGCGAGGGCCCCGTCCCCACGCCCAAGTTCGGGGTCTACGCCGACGACCGCCCGGTCTTCGACTGGGTTCGCGAGGGGGCGGAGCCGGGCCGGCGGTGCGTCGAGGCCCAAGTCATGGACTGGTCCGATGACGTCGCCTACTCGGTCCACGACATCGAGGACGGGGTCGCCTCGGGCCGGGTCGACCTGCGGGTGCTGCGCGACCCGACGGAGGTCGACGGCGTCCTCGCCGTGGCAGCGGGCCTCTACGCCCCCGACCTGTCGGTCGACGCCCTCGGCGAGGCGCTCGGGCGGATCCTCGGGACGGGCCTCGTGCCGACGGGGTTCGACGGCTCGCGGGCGGCCCTCGCCGGGCTCAAGGACCTCACCTCGGGCATCGTCGGCCGGTTCGTCCGCGCCGTCGAGGGCGCGACCCGGGAGCGGCACGGCCCGGGCGACCTCACCCGGCACGCCGCCGACCTCGTCGTGCCCGAGTCGGCCCGGGCCGAGGTGGCGGTCCTCAAGGCGGTGGCCGCCCACTACGTCATGTTCTCCACGGAGCGGGCCGCGCTGCAGGCCCGCCAGCGCGCCCTCCTCGCCGGGCTCGTCACGGCATACCTCGACCGCCCCGAGGAGCGGCTGGACCCCTCCTTCGGCGCCGACTGGGCCGCGGCCGGCGACGACGCGGCGCGCCTGCGGGTCGTCGTCGACCAGGTCGCCTCGCTGACCGACGTGAGCGCCGTCGCCCTCCACCGCCGATGGTGCGTGGCGGGCCACCGGCCCAGCCCGTCCTGACATGATGGGCGGCGTGGCCGGGCGGATCAACCCCGAGGACATCGCGACGGTGAAGGAACGCACCGCACTCGACGACGTCGTCCGGGAGCACGTCACGCTGCGCCCTGCCGGGCCCGGCTCGTTCAAGGGGCTGTGCCCCTTCCACGACGAGAAGACGCCGTCCTTCACGGTGCGTCCGGCCAACGGGACGTTCAAGTGCTTCGGGTGCGGCGAGGGCGGCGACGTCATCGAGTTCGTCATGAAGGTCGAGCACCTCACCTTCTCCGAGTCCGTCGAGCGGCTCGCCTCCCGGCTCGGCATGGAGCTGCGCCGCGAGGACGGCGGCCCGCGCGGGCGGGAGGAGGGCCTGGGCAAGCGCTCCCGGCTCCTCGAGGCGCACCGGGCCGCGCAGGAGCTGTATGCCGCCGCGCTGCTCGAGCGTCCGGACGCCCGGATCGCCCGCGACTTCCTGCGGGCCCGCGGCTTCGACGGCGAGGCGGCGCGGCAGTTCGGCGTGGGCTTCGCCCCCCGGGGCGGGGAGGAGCTGACGCGGCACCTGCGGGGCCTGGGGTTCACCGACGACGAGCTGACGATCGGCGGGCTGTCCGGCCGGGGATCGCGCGGCCTCTACGACCGCTTCCGCGGCCGCCTCGTGTGGCCGATCCGGGACATCACCGGCGACACCGTGGGCTTCGGAGCGCGCCGGCTGTTCGAGGACGACGCCGTCCAGGCCAAGTACCTCAACACCTCCGAGACGCCGATCTACAAGAAGTCGACGGTGCTCTACGGCCTCGACGCGGCGAAGCGGGCCATCGCCCGCGACCGCCAGGCCGTCGTCGTCGAGGGCTACACCGACGTGATGGCGGCCCACCTGTCCGGCGTCGAGGGGGCGGTCGCGACGTGCGGGACGGCCTTCGGCGTCGACCACATCAAGGTGCTGCGGCGGATCCTGCGCGACGAGGCCGAGCTCGCCCCCGCCCGGGTCGTGTTCACCTTCGACGGCGACGCCGCCGGCCAGGCCGCGGCCATGAAGGCATACCGGGAGGACCAGCGCTGGGCCTCGCAGTCCTTCGTCGCGGTCGCCGCCGACGGCATGGATCCGTGCGAGCTGCGGATGGCCCGCGGCGAGGACGCGGTGCGGGCACTCGTCGCCGACGCCGTGCCGATGTTCGAGTTCGCCGTCCGGACGACGATCGCGCGCTTCGACCTCACGACCGCCGAGGGACGCGTCCAGGCGATGCGCGCCGCTGCCCCCATCGTCTCCGACATCCGCGACGCCGCCCTCCGGCCGGAGTACGTCCGGACCGTCGCGGGCTGGCTCGGCGTCGAGGTCGACCAGCTGCGCAGCGAGGTGCAGCGGGCCGCCCGGGCGGCCCGCTCGGGGTCGGGGCACCCCGGGGGCCGGCAGACGTCGCCGGCCGTCGACCACCCCGACGCCGCCGTCCCCGAGCCCTCGGCCGCCGAGCTGGTGGCCGCCGTGCCCGCCCCCGACCTGCGCGATCCCGTCGTCAACGCCGAGCACCAGCTGCTCCAGGCGCTTCTGCAGTATCCCGACCTCTTCGACCCGGGTGTCGTCGACCGGATCGAGGCCGGGGCCTTCTCCGCTCCGGCGCACCGCGCCGTCTTCGACGGGATCCGGACGGCCGGGCTCGACCCGACCCGCTCGCTGACCGCCTGGACGTCCGCCGTGGCCGAGGCGGCCCCGCTGGCGGTGCGCCCGTTCGTCGCCGAGCTGGCCGTCGCGCCGCTGCCCACCCGGATGGACAAGGCGACCGGTCGGCCCACCCGACGCTACGTCGACGCCCTCGTCGCCCGGGTCGAGGAGATCACGCTGTCCCGCCAGGTCGCCGACGCGATGAGCAGCCTGCGCCGCCTGGCCTCCGACCCCGACGCCGACCCGGAGCAGACCCGAGAGGTGAGCCGACGCCTGCAAGCCCTGCAGCGCCGGCAGGCCGACCTGAGAGAGGAAGGAGCCTGATGGCGATCCTCGGACGCCGCCGACGCCGCGCGGCCCATGGCATACCACCGGAGGCGAAGGCGGTCCTCGCCGCGCGCAGCGGCGAGCACGTCCTCGCCGCCGCCCACGACGACCTCGCGGACCTCACCGTCGTGGCCGGCCGGTTCGGTGTGTATGCCGTGCAGCCGGGGGGCGAGGTCGTCCTCGAGCGGCCGTGGCACCTCGTCGACGGCGGGTCGTGGGACCACGAGACCTTCACCCTGACGGTGACCTGGGTCGACGGGACGCCGGCGACGCGCTGGGTGCTCCGCGAGACCGGGGCGTTCCCCGAGACCTTCCGGGAGCGGGTCCAGGCCTCGGTCGTCCTCACCGACACCGTGACGCTCGGTGGTCGCCGCAGCGCCCGCGTCGTCCTGCGCCACGACCTCGCGACGGGCGAGGTTCTCGGCCAGACCCTGCTCGGACGCGGCGTCCGGGCGTCCGACCCCGGCGTCGTCGAGCAGACCGAGGCGGCCCTCGATCGCCTGCGCGAGCAGGTCGGCCTCGCTTAGACGAGTCATCCCGGCGAGGTGGCCGGCGTCCCCGGGCGGTGGTCCTGGCCTACCTCGACTGGCTGGGGGCTGGGTCGGGTGGAGGTATCCGGTGTCCCTGCGGTGGTCTTCGCATACCTCGACCGGCGGGCGCCTGGGCTGGGTGGAGGTATGCGGTGTCCCTGCGGTGGTCTTCGCCTACCTCGACCGGCGGGTGTCTGGGCTGGGTGGAGGTATGCGGTGTCTCTGTGGTGGTCTTCGCCTACCTCGACCGGCTGGGGGCTCGGCTCCGACTTGCGGTCTCGGGCACCGTCGCTTTCCGCCGCCGCATCGACCCCTCGAGGCTGCCCCGGTCGCCGTTCACCCCAGGCCTTCCGCCTCTGCCCTCCCCGCCTCTGCCCCTCCGGTCGGGTGGGCCCTCTCCTGGGGAGGATGACCCGAGTCAGAGCTGTGGTCATCCTCCCCACGAGGGGTTCGGGTGCTCCCTGACCGCCTCCGGCCACCACCTCCCACCGGGGAATGACTCGCCGAGTCGCTCGGTCGGCATACCCCATGCCGCCGCAGGGACAGCCTCCGCCAGTGCGCTCCGCGGTCGCGGGGGATCGGCTCCTCGCGGGTCGGTGCAGCCGACGAGCCGGTCAGGCGGGCGAGCTCGCGAGGTCCTTCAGGAGGCTCCGGGCGGCGAAGGCCGAGCCGATGAGCATGATGCCGAAGATGACGGCATAGATGCCGACGATCCACAGGATCGCTGTCACCCCGGTGACCGGGTTGACGACGAGGAGCAGCCCGAACAGGACGTTGACGATGCCGCTGGCGAGGATCCAGCCCCAGCCCGACCCGCCGAGTGCCTTGGCCTGGAAGCTGCCGAAGATCTGGACGAGCCCGATGGCGAGCGCCCACACGGCGATGACGAGCAGCAGGGCGAGGACCGAGGCCCGGGGGAAGCGCAGGGCGACGATGCCGATGACGATGCCCATGATGCCCTGGAAGACGAGCCAGCCGCGGCCTCCCTGGCCCTGGCCCACGCTCGCGGCGAGCGCGAGGAGGCCGTCGACGATGGCATAGATGCCGAAGAGGACGACGAGCGCCTTGACCGTGCCGACCGTGTGGAAGATGGCGAGGAGGCCGAAGACGACGGCCGCGATGCCCTGGACGAGGACGAGCCACCACAGCTGCTTGGCGGCCCTCTCGACGTCGCCGGGCGTGACGCTCGAGATGGACATGTCGCTGAACCTCCGCAGAGCCGGTCGGGGGCCCCGATCGCAGGACACCGCTGATGGCTCTCATGGTAGTGAGCGGTGGTGCCGGCCCTCGGGAGGCGGCGGGCCACGGCGTTTTCGTCGGGGCCGGGGACCTTTGCTATCGTTTCCCGCGTCATTCCCCTGTAGCTCAACTGGCAGAGCATTCGGCTGTTAACCGAAGGGTTGTTGGTTCGAGTCCAACCGGGGGAGCCGAGCAAGGCCCTGACCTGCACGGACACGGGCAGACGGCCCACGACCCGGGCCAGCGGGGCGTCCGGTTACCCCTTCCGTTACCTGGTTGCCCCTCCGTTACGGAGGACCGGTCAGCGACCGCTCGTGGAGCGGGTGCCCATCAGGTGCCGTCTCGGTCAGCCCGGCCTTTCGCCCCTCGTCGACCGGGCGTGTCCCCATGGCGATCGGTGGATTCTGACGGCGACGCACCCACTCGAGTCGAGGCCTGGGGCAGGCTGGGGCTGGGCAGGCGGGGCGGGCGCGGGGTGCGAGGCGGCGGCTCGCTCAGGAGCAGGGCTGCGGGGTGGGCGGGTTGCCGGGACCGGGCTTGAAGCCGGCCTGGCCGAGGTTGTCGACGACGAACCGCTGCCACGAGCCGTCGGTGATCATCTCCGAGATCGCCGTCGTCACCTTCGTGCAGAGGGCGGTGTCGCCCTTCTTGAGGCCGATGCCGTAGCGCTCCTGCGAGAACGGCCGGCCGACGACCCGCAGGCGTCCCTCGTACTTGGGCTGCGCGGCGTAGCCGGCGAGGATCGTGTTGTCCGTCGTCATCGCGTCGACCGCTCCGGAGGCGACGGCCGTGACGCAGTCGGAGTCGCTGGCGAGCTCCTCGAGGTTGACGCCCGGCACCTTCTCCTGGATGGTCTGCGCCGACGTTGAGCCGGCCACCGAGCACAGCTTCTTCCCCGCGAGGGTGTCGACACCGGTGATCGAGGTGTCCGAGGTGCGGACGAGCAGGTCCTGCCCGGCGATGAAGTAGGGCCCGGCGAAGTCGACCTTCTTGCGGCGCTCGTCGGTGATGGAGTACGTCGCGACGACGAGGGTGACCTGCCCGGTCTGGATGAGAGACTCCCGCTGGGCGGTGGGCGTCTGGACCCACTGGATCTGGTCGTCCCGGTAGCCCAGCTTCGCCGCGACGTACCGCGCGACGTCGACGTCCATCCCGGTGTAGAGGGAGCCCTGCTGGAACCCCAGGCCCGGCTGGTCGAACTTGATGCCGATCCTGATCGAGCCGCCACGACCGCCACCGCCGCCACCGGAGTCCCCGCCCGAGCCGGAGCCGCTGCCGCACCCGGTCAGCCCGACCACGAGCCCCGCAGCCGCTCCGGCCGCGAGGAGCGCGACGCCCAGGCGACGCGGGCCGCTCCGACTGTCCTCCATGCGCCGAGAACCTATCGTGCGCCCGGCCCGACGTCGGGCCCGACGCCCGGACGACGTCCGGACGACGCCTGGGACGACGGTCCCGATGCCCCCTCGCCGAGCCGCCAGAATCGGCGACGGCTCGCATACGACATCTCGAATTCGCCTTTTTCACAACGAAATTGTGAGAAACTAATCGAGAGTTTCATCGACACTGATTACGCATTACGGCGCTAGAGTCGATTCATGACGCGGTCCCCCATGACGCAGAGCGGTACGGACGGGCCGGCCTCGGAAGCCCTGCTCAAGGTCGGCCGGTTCTTCACCCACTGGGACGAGACGGCCGACGAGCGCGTCGTCTTCCGGGACGGCGGACGGCGGGGGGACGTCTTCTACCGAGACCGGTGGAGCCACGACAAGGTCGTGCGGAGCACCCACGGGGTGAACTGCACGGGCTCCTGCTCGTGGAAGGTGTACGTCAAGGACGGCATCATCACGTGGGAGGCGCAGCAGACCGACTACCCGTCCGTCGGCCCGGACCGGCCCGAGTACGAGCCGCGCGGCTGCCCGCGCGGGGCGGCCTTCTCCTGGTACACCTACTCGCCGACCCGGGTCCGCTATCCGTATGCCCGGGGCCTGCTCGTCGAGATGTACCGCGAGGCCAAGGACCGGCTCCACGACCCGGTCCTCGCCTGGGCCGACGTCGTCGGCGACCCGGAGCGGCGCCGGCGCTACCAGCGGGCCCGTGGGCACGGCGGGCTGGTCCGGATCAGCTGGGCCGAGGCCATCGAGATCGTCGCCGCCGCCCACGTCCACACGATCAAGACCTACGGCCCCGACCGGTGCGCGGGCTTCTCGCCGATCCCCGCGATGTCGATCGTGTCGCACTGTGTCGGCACCCGGTTCATCCAGCTCATCGGCGGCGTCATGACGTCCTTCTACGACTGGTATGCCGACCTGCCGGTCGCGAGCCCGCAGGTGTTCGGTGACCAGACCGACGTCCCGGAGTCCGGTGACTGGTGGGACGCGACCTACCTGGTCATGTGGGGCTCCAACGTGCCGGTGACCCGCACGCCGGACGCCCACTGGATGGCCGAGGTCCGCTACCGGGGCACCAAGATCGTCACGGTCAGCCCGGACTACTCCGACAACACGAAGTTCGCCGACGAGTGGATGCCGGCCCAGGCGGGGACCGACGCCGCCCTCGCCATGGCGATGGGGCACGTCGTGCTCAAGGAGTTCTTCGTCGACCGGGAGACGCCGTTCTTCGCCGACTACGTGCGGCGCTACACCGACCTGCCCTTCCTCGTGCGCCTCGAGGAGCGCGACGGGGCGCACGTGCCGACCAAGTTCCTCGTCTCGTCCGACCTGCCCGGCGCGCCGGAGGCGCCCGAGGAGGCCTGGAAGACGGTCGTCCTCGACGCCGAGGGCACGCCGGTCGTCCCGAACGGGTCGATGGGCTTCCGGTATGCCGAGTCCGGCGAGGGCCGCTGGAACCTCGACCTCGGCGACACGGTGCCGCTGCTGACGGTGGCCGGCGCGGGCGCGGAGGGCACCGAGGTCCTCCTGCCCGCGTTCACCGCCCCGGACGGCTCCGGCTCGGTCCTGCGCCGGGGCGTCCCGGCCCGCCGCGTCGGCGGCCATCTCGTGACGACCGTCCTCGACCTCATGCTCGCCCAGTACGGCGTCGGGCGCGACGGCCTGCCGGGGGAGTGGCCGACCGGCTACGACGACGTGACGACGCCCTACACCCCGGCCTGGCAGGAGGAGATCACGAGCGTCCCGGCCGCGCAGTGCATCCGGGTGGCGCGGGAGATCGCGCGCAACGCCGAGGAGTCCGGCGGCCGCTCGATGATCATCATGGGCGCCGGGATCTGCCAGTGGTTCCACGGCGACGCGACCTACCGGGCCGTCCTGTCGCTGCTGCTGCTCACCGGGTCGATGGGCCGCAACGGTGGCGGCTGGGCGCACTACGTCGGGCAGGAGAAGTGCCGGCCGATCACCGGGTGGGTCTCGCTCGCGAACGCGCTCGACTGGTCGCGGCCCCCGCGCACGGTGCCCGGCACGTCCTACTGGTACATGCACACCGACCAGTGGCGGGTCGACGGCTACTCCGCCAGCTCGCTCGCCTCGCCGCTGGCCGAGGGCAACCTGACCGGCATGCACACCGCCGACACGATCGCCCAGTCCGCACGGCTGGG
>JBDIAL010000128.1:0-10615 GCA_039812405.1 Nostocoides sp. | reverse complement strand
TCGCCGCCGGCCCGGCGAGCCTGGGGCCGGGCCTCGGCGGCGGCGGTGGCCGTGGGGCGGGCGGGTCCTGGCGGGCGAGCCTCGCACCCACCCCGGAGCTGCTCGCGCGGGTCGAGGCCCTGCCGCCCGTCCGGGACGAGCCGCACCCGGACCTCGCGCGGGAGACCGGTCCGCAGCAGGGGTTCTCGCTCGGGCAGCTGACCCGGGAGTTCCGTCGGCCGCTCGCGATCGGGCTCGTCCTCGTCGTCCTCGACGCGCTGGCCGGGCTGCTCGGGCCGGTGCTCGTCCGGGACGGCGTCGACCGCGGGGTGAGCGCCGGCGCGGTCGACACGCTCCTGCTCGTCTCCGGCCTCTACCTCGTCGTCACGCTGGCCGACCTCGTCGACCAGGTGGCCCAGACCTTCGTCATGGGCCGCGCGGCCGAGGAGATCATGCTGGCACTGCGGATCCGCATCTGGGCCCAGCTGCAGCGGCTGTCCCTCGACTACTACGAGCGCGAGATGGCCGGGCGGATCATGACCCGGATGACGACCGACGTCGACCAGTTCGAGTCGCTCGTCGAGAACGGCCTGCTTGCGGCGCTGGTGTCCCTCGTGACCTTCGTCGGTGTCGGGGTCGCCCTCGTCGTCGTCGACCTCCCTCTCGGCCTGTGCACCCTGACCGTCGTCGTCCCGCTCGCCGCGGCGACCGTCTGGTTCCGGCGGCGGGCCGCCCGGCTCTACGACCAGGCCAGGGAGCGCATCGCCATCGTCAACGCCGACTTCCAGGAGAGCCTCTCCGGCGTGCGGGAGGCCCAGGCGTTCGTCCACGAGAGCGCGACCCGAGCGCACTTCCACGCCCTCGGCACGGCATACCTGCGCTCCCGGGTCGCGGCCCAGCGCCTCGTGGCGACCTACTTCCCCTTCGTCCAGCTGCTCTCCGCCGTCGCCGACGTCATCGTCCTGGCCGTGGGCTCCCACCTCATCGCCCGCGGTGACCTCACCGCGGGGGCGCTCATCGCCTTCCTCCTCTACATCGACCTCTTCTTCTCTCCCGTCCAGCAGCTGTCGCAGGTGTTCGACTCCTGGCAGCAGACCCGCATCTCGGTCGACCGGATCGACGGGCTGATGCGACTGCGGACGATGACCCCGCAGGCCTCCGACGCCATCGACCCGCGGCCGCTGCGTGGCGAGCTGGCCCTGGAGGACGTGCGGTTCAGCTACCCCGCCGCCACCGCCCGGCCCGGTCGCGACCGGCGGGGGCCGGCCGACGCCCATCTCCCGCGGACCGGTGCCGCAGCGCCCCCTCCGGAGGCGCTGCGGCACGTGGACCTGCGGATCGACCCGGGGGAGACGGTCGCCCTCGTGGGGGAGACCGGTGCCGGCAAGTCGACGGTGCTCAAGCTCGTCGCGCGCTTCTACGACCCCGTGTCCGGGGCGGTCCGCGTGGACGGGCACGACCTGCGGTCCCTGCGCCTGCCCGAGTTCCGGTCCCGGCTCGGCTACGTCCCGCAGGAGGGGTTCCTGTTCACCGGCACGGTCCGGGACAACATCGCATACGGCCGGCCGGAGGCCTCCGACGCCGAGGTGGAGGCGGCCGCTCGCGCCGTGGGCGCCCACGAGCTCATCGCCGGACTGCCCGGCGGCTACCTGCACACCGTGTCGGAGCGCGGCCGCTCGCTGTCGGCGGGGCAGCGCCAGCTGCTCGCCCTGGCCCGGGCCGAGCTGGTCGACCCCGCCATCCTGCTGCTCGACGAGGCGACCTCGAACCTCGACCTCGTGACCGAGGCGACGGTGACCGCCGCGATGCGCCAGGTCGCCCGACACCGGACCACCCTGCTCATCGCGCACCGGCTGCAGACGGCCCGGGGCGCCGACCGCATCGTCGTCCTCGACCACGGACGGGTCGCCGAGACGGGCTCGCATGCGGAGCTGGTGGCCCGGGGCGGACCGTATGCCGCGATGTGGCGAGCGTTCGAGACCCTCGGCCCGGCCGAGTGAGGGGCGCGTCGTCCCGGCCGAGGGCGCATCGTCCGGTGCCCGCTCGTACCGACCCGGCCCGGACACGGTCGAGACCGCTCGTGCCGGCCCGGCACTGGCACAATGGGCGCCCGGACGGCCGGGCCTCGCCGGTGTCCGAGGGCCTGTAGCTCAGGTGGTAGAGCACCGCGCTTACACCGCGGGTGTCGTCGGTTCGAGCCCGGCCGGGCCCACCCAAGATTGGATGCTCAAACCCGCGACATCAGCGGGCTTTACATCCTCTCCCGCGCACAGCCTGGCCTCACGGGCCAGCGCTGCGGCGTGGAACGACGGATCGAGCAGCGTGTCGAAGGGCTCGCCCGGGCGGTCGATCGCAATTGCGATCGTCACCGCACACGAAGGTCAACTGCATCCGTACGCGCCAGCTGACGGCGGCCGACGAGCCGAGGACGGCGCCGACCGCATCGTTCCTCCCTTCGCCACCGCGGGTGGCCCCTGCCAGGGGCCGCCGTCGTGTCGGCGGGCGATGACCTGGGCGAGCTCGGTGATGAGCCGACGCGCCTCGGGCGGGTCGGTGACCTCGATGTGGTCGGCGAACTGGAGGAGCTGGCGCACGGCGTCGAGCTGGTCGTAGCCGATCGTGAGGCGAACGGTGTCGGGATGCTCGGTCGCGGCGACGGCGAGGAGGCGGTTGCCGAGGATGCGGCGAGCCATGTCTTCGCTGCCGGCGTCGAGGAGGGCGGTCACGCGGACGTCGTAGCGTTCTTCGAGCCCGGCGACCAGGCCGGTGGCGAGCTCGCCGAGCGGGAGATCGGAGCTGAGCCGCCGGCTCTCGTCGAGCACGGTCCAAGACCGGAGCCGGGCGAGGGCGAACATGCGGGGCTTCTCGTCCGCGTCGGCGATCAGATACCAGCGGCCACCGCGGGAGAACACCCCGTACGGATCGACCTCGCGCGCCCGGAAGGCGCGCGCGCCGCTGGAACGATAGTCGATCCGCAGACGTCTGCCGCGGCGCAGATCGCGGGCTAGCGCCGCCACGTCGGCGGGCTCATCCGGGGCGAACCACCCGGTGTTGTCGATCGCGACCACCTCGGCAAGCGGCAGCAGCCCGGAGGCATCCCCACGCGGCCAGGGCCTGCGGGAGGCGAGCTTCTGCGCCGCGCTGCGGGCGGCGGCCTCGATGCCGAGCTGGCGGGCGCGGGCCAGGTCGACGCCGATCAGCTCCAGCACCTCCGCCTCGCCGCCGGTGAGCCGGCCGACGTCCACCTCCGCACCGGGCAGCAGGCTGACGCCCCCGTAGCGTCCGCGCTCGGCGACCACCGGAACGTCCGCGTCGGCGAGTGCCTGGATGTCGCGCAGGATCGTGCGAGCGGAGACGCCGAACTGCTCGGCCAGCTCGGCGGCGGTCATCTGCCGGTTCGCCTGCAGCGCGACGAGCAGGGCCAGCAGCCGCTGCGGACGCTCCATCCCACCCCTTCAGATAAACATGACATCGAATGTCGTCTATTGCTGCCATCGTAGTTCACGAACCGTTTCCCGTTCTCGAAGGAGGCACGCCATGAGCGCACCCAACCTGTTCCTGATCTACGTCACCGACGTCCAGCGATCGACGGCGTTCTACGCCGACCTGTTCGAGGTCGAGCCGCTCCAGCTCACGCCCCGCTACGTCCCCTTCCAGGTCGCGCCGGGCGTGCTGTTCGCCCTCTGGAGCGGTCGCGGCGACACCGTGACGCCCGAGACCCCGCGCTCCTTCGAGGTCGGCCTCATGGTGCCGCGCGCCACGGCCGCCATCGACGAGGTCTACGAGAAGTGGACGGCCAAGGGCGTCACCGTCGTCGAGGAACCGCACGACGACGTGTTCGGCCGCACCTTCGTCATCGCCGACCCCGACGGCAACCTCATCCGGGTCAGCCCCTTCGACTGATGGGCAAGGCAAGGGCCGCTGAACAGGCTGGCCGCGGTGAGCGGGCAGTCGGGTTCGGAGAAATCCTCACCGGTGCTGGACACCCTCTACGCCGAGGAATCGAATCGGCCTGGGTTTCGTGTTTAAGACTTCGCCGGATTCGTCGCCACCGGACCCGGCAGATCGTGCCTCTCTGAGGGTCGACGACGCAGGCCACGTCGCTCGGACCCTCTGAGAACGTGACGAATCAGCGTTTCCAGCGGCGGATGGATGTTTGAGAATCGTCCGGGAAGGCCCACCCAAAGTGTCTTACGGGAACACGCGACATCACTGTTCCCGGTCGCCGAGCCTGTCGAAGCGTCCCGTTTGGCTTCCTTGCCTCCGGTCGCCTCGTGAACGATGGTCGCGAACGGCTCGGCGAGGCGCGGGCGTAGCCGCTCGTCCTCGGTGATCTCCAACCGCGCGTAGAACGCTTGGTTCGCCAGTCTCCTGCTCCCGTCGTCGGAGTGGGCGTGGGCGTGGTGAGCGTCGGTGAGGAGCCACAGGCTGTCGTGGAGGAACGCCCTGCCACCCGTGTGCCGCTCCTCCTGCTCGCTCAATCGTTGCTCGATGTCGGCGAGCCCGACGCGGATGCGGTCTTGATGCCGTTTCAGCGTGGGCAGGTCGATAGCGTCGGCGAAGTGCGCGGCGAGTAGCTTGTCGCTCTCAGCTTCGAGCCTGGCCCGGTTGGCGGTCAGGTCGGCGAACTCCTGATCGCGTCCCGCGCTGCGCGTGTAGAACGCGGCGTCTACCCGGCGGCGAGGTGTCGGTAGTCGTCCTCGCTGATCGTGATGTTGACGTAGGAGTCCTCAACCAGGCGCTCCGCAACCTGCACAGGCACGGCGCGTCGAGTACAGGTGGTCTTCTTCGATGCCCTGCCTGAGCAGACGAAATAGGCGTAGGTCGTGCCTCTCGGGTTGGTGGCGAAGTCGAGCAGCATCCGCGAACCACAACCACCGCAGCGCCGACGGTGCGCCACGCGACCCGCGCGAACGCCGACACGGTGGTCTTGTCCGAGCGGGTCGTCAACCACGCCACCAGGTCCTCGAAAACACGGGTGAACCGGGACCCGGGCCGGGCGAACGGCACACCCTCGGTGATCACGCCATGCTGCGGGCAGGCCAACCGGCGGCGGCGCAGCTGCAGCCGGCAGACCCGACCGCCCAGGTCCAGGTGCCGCCAGGAGGAGTCCATGCCCCGACAGTCGTACCGGCGCGCGGTCGTGAACGAGCACCGCGGGCAGGCCAGCCGGCGGCGGGTCAACGCGACCCGCACGTGCACCGACCCGGCACCGTCCAACCCGTCAGGGTCGATGCCGGTCACCCGGACCCCGGGCAGGTTCAGGACACGGTTGAGTAGGGTCGTAGCACGCACGGGTAACTCAATGGATCATTGGTGTAGGAACCTCCGACCCTACGAGTTACCCGTGCCCCCAAGGGAATCCGCCCCGAACCGCCGGACACTCACCCCGCCGCCGTACCACACCGCTCCCGACCCACATTCATGTCAGGAGAGCCGAAAATATTGAAAACCCCGGCCGTGTGATCGGCTCCGAAGAGCTACAGGGACGGTTCCGGGGTGTTCATCAGCCAGACTACCTCAGGAGCAACGATGACGCACCCCTCGCCCTCTGGTGATGCGTCAGAGTGGGAGTTGATGCGACGACACTTCTCTGACGACCGGCTTCGCCTCTACCTGACCGAGACAAACGGCGACGAAGAGGCGGCGGCACGGTTGTACCAGTGGAACAGCCGCTGCTCGGCAACGTTCTGGGAAGCACTTGGCTACCTGGAGGTGTCTCTCCGCAACGCCCTCGACACACGTATGAACCTGCGTCGGCACAATCAGAGGCAAACTCGACACTGGGTGTTCGATGACGCTCGGCAGCTGGGCCGTGACGCTCGCGGAGTTGGTCGTCACGTCTACCCTTATCAGGACATCGCGACCGCGATCCGCCGTGTGCAGGCGAACGGGAAACCGCTTGATCCTGCACAGATCATCTCGGAACTGCCCTTCGGGTTCTGGCATCAACTCGTCGCCCGACGGCAGATGTTCCTCTGGCCAGACCTCGCCGCCGCGTTTGCCCATGCGCCGAATCGTTCCCCAGTGCCCGTGCGGGATCGACTCGCCAGGATGCGGGACCTGCGCAACCGCATCGGGCATCACCACCGCATCTGGTCGCTTGATCTCGACTCACGGTGGGACGATCTACTCACCCTTACCGGGTGGATCGATCCCGAGTTGCGTACCTGGATCGAGACGAACACGGGCGTTCCTGCCGCACTCGCCGCGCGACCGTGAGGTCGCGAAGCGGTCTCATCGCGACGCCCGCGTCTTCGCCCAGACGGGTGCCGCGATGCACGCCGTACTGCTTTGCCAGCGTTGTCACACCCACCCCTTGCTCGCGGGCTGTTCGCATAGCGTCCACTTCCTCGTCCGTGAGCCGTGTTCGAGGTCGTTTCTTTGGTTCCGCCGACGCGGCGATCAGCGGATCATCGGCCCCGCTCTCGGGCTCGGCATCCCCATGAATGCCCTGATTCCACGCGGAAACCAGCCTCTCAACCCGTGGTCGCCTGTTCCCGCAGCGCTCCATTGCTTCCACCCGATGTTGGAAGCTCGAACGTCCGACACGAGCAGTCTTACTGGGTGTGTCGCTATTGCCGCCGCGCCGTTGGTCGTCACGGTGCGCGGCATGGCGTATCCAAGTGACCTGGCAGACGAGCAGTGGGGACTGCTGGAGCCGGTGTTCAACGCGCCGGGCAAGCGGGGGGCGCAAGCACGCCGATGACTGCGCGCGGTGGTGGACGGGATGCTGTACATCGCGCAGACCGGGTGTCAGTGGCGCTACCTTCCCCACTCGTTCGGGCCTTGGACGCGGGTGTGGTCGCAGTTTCGCCGCTGGTCGCGCGACGGCACGTGGGCCCGTGCCTTGACGGTGCTGCACGCCGCCGCCCGGGAGGCGGAGGGGCGGGCGGAGGCGAGGCCGTCGATACTGGTCATCGACACGCACCTGGCCTGCGGCGCGTCCAACGGCGGGGGCACGTTCCACGACCGCGGCGACCCGTTCGGCCGCACCAAGGGCGCCAAGCGCGTCGTCGCGGTCGACGTCACCGGGTTGCCGGTGGCCGGGGTGGTGGTGGCTGCCTCCATGCACGAGAACGAGATCAGCCGGGGCGTGCTTGACTACCTCGCGCCCGGCAGGGCGTGACCGACCGGCTGGGGCTGGTCCTCGTCGACCGCGGCGTGACCGCGCGGGCGGCGGACAAGTTGGGCCGCCGGCACGGGGTCGAGGTCCGCCGGGTCGGGTGGGATGACAAGCAGCCGGTGTTCCGTCTCATCCGGCACGCGTGGCGAGTCGAGGTGGCCCACGGCCGGCTAGGCCGCAGCCGCAGGCTCGTGAAGTCGTTCGAAAACACCACCGCCTCGGCGACCGGCTGGCTCCAGGTCGCGTGCATCGCCATGACCCTGCGGCACTTGAACCAGAACGGGCCGAGGCCGGCCAGGATGCGTCGAGCGGCATAGCGATACGAAGCCCTCTCGCGGCGCGCTCGGAACGCGGCAAAGCGGTCGATTCGCTGCTCAGCTACCGGGTTACCAGCCGATGTACTCCGCTGTTGCCGGCTGGCCGTAGGCGACGACGGGCATCGCCAGCAACTCGTTGCCTGGGCGGCTCAGCGCGGGGAAGTTCGGACAGGGGTGCTTGTTGCCAGCCACGGTCGTCATCGAGCAGACGTGGGGTTCCACGGACGAGCGCTGGAACACGTCGTGCGACTCAGCGCACAGTTCGGGCACGATCTTGTCACCCCACGCTGACGCCGCCTGGGCCGAATCGGCGAGCACGACGAAGTGCGCGCACCACTCGTAGTCCTCGTCGTCCGGAGGAAGTTCGCTGTTCTCCAACCAGGCCACGTAGTCGAAGGGTTCTGGCATTGGTCGACCGTAACCCGGCCGGGCCGCCCGACGAACCGCCCTGCGAGCCGGTCAGGAGCCCGCCCGTGCGGCGGGCGATGTCGGCGATGTCGGTCACGCCGAGGAGTTCGCGAATCTTCGAGCGGTCGAGGTTGCCGGCCAGATCGAGCGTGGCGAGGCCGTGCATCAGCGACCACGCGGCGGTGACCATGGCAGCCGCGTTATCCGTGGTGCTGCGCGGGGCGATCGCCGCGACGCCGGCACGAAGCTCACTGAACGCCCCGTCCGATGCCTCGGTGAGAGCGGGGTCGGTGAGCGTCGGCTGGAGCATGACCGCGAAGTGCGCCGGGTGCCGGATCGCGAACTCCACATACGCCACGCCGAGCTCGAGGAACGGCGAGTTTGCCTCGCGGAGAGCGACGAGGCGCCTGCCCGATGGAAGGCCAACCGGCCTCGGCGGCCGTCGGAGCATGAACTCTGGTCAATCGAGGAACGCGCGTGGATCGGGCACCGACGCGAACACCTCGACCAGCAGGACACGAACGGAGGTGATCGGTGGGGGAACGATGACATGGCGGCGAGGGCTCCCTGGCGACGCGGGCGTGTGGTAGCTCCCATCGTCATCACCTGCGACGCACCATCCCCATTCACACCGTTCTCGCAGGTCACTGGCCTACACCGCGACTTTGCCGAGGCCCTGCGGGAGTCCCGGGTCGGTGGTATAGGAATGTGCTTGTGACCGCAACCCAGCAAGTGCCGTTCCCCGAGAGCGCTGCCGAGGTGCCGGGCCCGGTGGCCGGAGTCGCGATGACGACCGACTACGTCTCGACGATCGCCCGTCTGGCCTATGTGTGGGGCTGGCCGTTGGTCAACTCCCACAACCGCCGGGTGGCGTTCGCCCAGGCGCCGGCTCCTGGACTGATGGGTGGCGTTCTCCCCGTCGCGCCGGTGGGGCACAACTCGTTCCTGACGGACTACATCAGTCCGGATCAGCGGTTCGTGACCTGCCCGAACCAGGACGTCGTCTACGGCATGGGCTACTACGCCCTCGATGAGTCGCCGGTCGTCTTCCAGGTTCCGGATTTCGGTGACAGATTCTGGGTGTATGCGCTGTACGACGCTCGAACGGATCAGTTCGCACAGATCGGAAAGGCTTACGGCACGCAGCCCGGCTTCTACCTGATGGTGGGTCCGGAGTGGGAAGGCGAGGTGCCGGAGGGGATCACTGCCGTCGTGCGGTGCTCGACCGAGCTGGCCGCAGGTGCTCCCCGGGTCTTCCTCAACGACACCGCCGAGGACCGTGAGGCCATTCAGCCGATCCTCAACCAGGTGCTCTTCTACCCGCTCTCGGAGTTCGACGGGACGATCAAGACGACCGACTGGCGTTCGCTGCCGACCTACCCGGCTGCACCCGGCGCAGGCAGGGAGGAGACCAGGTGGGTCGTGCCGGAGCAGTTCTTCGCGCAGTTGCCCGAGGTGATGCGCTTGGTGCCGCCGCTTCCCGGCGAAGAGGCTCTCTACGCCTGGATCACGAGTGTGCTCGATGCTGCAGCGGGCGACCCCGCCCTGATGGACGCCCTGGTGGCGTCAGCGGCCACGGCCGATGCCGAGCTGATCGCGCCGCTGTTCGCATGGACCTACAACGGGGTCCCGGTCGGCAACGGCTGGAATGCGGGGAAGAACAACGCCGAGTGGGGCTCTGACTACCTCAGCCGTGCGGCCACGGCGAAGTCGAACATGTATGAGAACCGGCCTCAGGAGACGACGTATTTCTACACGGACTTCGATACGGACGGACGGCCGCTCCACGGCGATGGCTCGTACACCGTCACCTTCCCGCCCGGGCAGACGCCTCCGGTGCAGGGCTTCTGGTCGCTGACGCTCTACAACGAGACGCACTTCTTCGAGCCCAACGCACTGGGGCGCTACTCGCTCGGCACCAAGAACGAGGACCTGGTGTACGGCGAGGATGGCTCCCTCACCCTGTATGCCGGTGCCACGCCGCCGGGGGACGGCAATGAGGCGAACTGGCTGCCGGCGCCGAACGGACCGTTCTCGTTGTACATCCGTGCCTACTGGGCCGACCAGGCGATCCTCGATGGCGCCTGGATTCCGCCCGAGACCAAGAGGATCGGCTAGAGGGTCTGAGCCATCTCGAGCGACCGCACCATCCGGCGCCGGGCAGCTCGATCCCGAGTGGTCATCGGGCCGAACTCATCCAGCGCACGGCGACGGCACCGATCCACAGCTCGGTGGCCAGCGTGCTCAGTGCCAGGACGGGGAACGCCGCCCCGGTCAGCAGGGTGGCCGAGCCAAGCAGGCTCACCGGGAGCAGCACGATCCCGATGCGTCGCACCCAGGACGTCTCGCCGGCACGCCGCAGTCCGGCCACGATCGCGGCGACGAAGAAGAGCCGGGGGAGCGCCGAGAGCGCCAGCGCATACGGCGCGACCGAGTCCCAGCCGGCCAGCATCCGCACATCTGCTCCGGTGTCGGCGATGTCGAGGGCGACATCGTGCAGGGTCGCGGCGAGAGGCCACAGCAGCGACAACAGGATCCCGGCTCCGACGGCGATGGTGGCGAGGACTCCGGAGGGATCAGCCTGGCGCAGCCTGGCGTGGACCGCTCCGAGGAAGCCGAGCAGCAGCATGCCGGACAGGATCAGCAGATAGTTCCCGACCCGATACCAGGCTGCGGCGCCCAGGACGTCGTGTCCCCAGTGGAGCGGGTCCTCGCCGATGCTGCCGCCCTTCGGCAGCACCAGGACGCTGAATCCGATCATGACGATCAGCTGGCAGAGTGCGTA
>JBDIAL010000127.1:0-10669 GCA_039812405.1 Nostocoides sp. | reverse complement strand
CACGTTCATCGCGGTGCACACGGTCCGGGCGGCGACCAGCCGGCCGACGCCCGCGAGCACCCGGTTCATGAGCGGGAGGCCGACCCGGCCCGACGGCACCGCGAGGAGACGGGCGACGTAGGTCGCGGCGGCGGCCGTCACGAGGTCGGCCCACGTCGATCCGAGGCGCCGGGCGCCCTGGACGAGGGCGGCCTGCTCGGCTGCGTCGAGGTCCACGGCCCGTCGACGGGCTCGCGGCGCCGGGGTGGCGACCCGGCCGGCGAGCGAGGCGGGTCCCGTCAGCGCCGCGAGCCGCTCGTCCCAGAAGCCGGTCGAGGCCTCCTCGCGGGGGTCCTCGGCGACGAGGGCGGCCAGCGGGACCGGGTCGACGAGGGGCGACCCGCCGTAGATCTCGGCGACCCGGCGGAGCAGCTGCTGCGCGGCATACCCGTCGACGACGACGTGATGGGCCGCATGCCACCACCACACGCGCCCGTCCTCCGTGCCGAGGAGCAGGCCGGTCCGGGTCACCTCGCCGGCGGTGGGATCGAGGGGCCGCGCCAGCTCGTGGTCGAGCCAGGCGGTCGCCGCCTCGGCATCCGCCACCTCGACGACGGCGAGGACGTCGGCGGCGGGCGGCGTGGGCCGCACCCGCTGACGTGGACCGTCGCCGGTCGCGGTGAGCGTGACGCGGAGCTGCTCGAACTCCTCGTATGCCGTGACGATCGCCGCCGCGAGCCGGTCCGGCTCGACCGGTCCGTCGAGCTCGACGACCTCGGCGGTCGTGTAGGCGGGGCTCGTCGGGTCGAGCGCGTGGGCGAAGAAGAGTCCCTGCTGCGCGGCGGTCAGCGGCAGCCAGGCCGCGTCCGCGGGCCCGTCGGCCGCGCCCTCGGCGCCCTCGGCCCCCGCGGCCGCGACGCCCGCCGCCTCGGCCCGGACCGGGTCAGACGGCAAGGGACTCGGTCTGCTGGCGCAGCCAGGTCAGGGTGGGCGTGCGGGCGAACTCGCCGAAGTCGACGTCCACCCCGTCGTCGGCGAGCAGGTCGAGGAGCTCGAACGCCCGCAGCGAGTCGAGCCCGAGCTGGAAGACGTCGGCGTCGGGGCGGGCGAACAGCTCCTCGACGGTCTCCTCGGGCAGCAGCCCGGCGAGGGCGGTCCGGAAGCGGTCGTCCCACGGGTGGGGGTGGGCGACGGCGGGCTCCGATGCCGGTGCGAGGGCGGCGAGGACGGCGGCCGTCGTCGTCACGATACCGCTGCACGAGGCGATCTGGGCCAGGGCCCGGCGATGCTCCTCGGGACCGAAGTCGGCGACGGCGTCGGCCACGACGAAGGGACGGACCTCGCGCTGGAAGGCGTCGAGGGCGGTCGCGACGACGCCGATGTGGGCGTAGACCCCCGTGATGACGAGGCGGTCCCGGCCGAGCCGTCGCAGCCGGTCGGCGAAGTCGCTCCGGGCGAAGGCGCTGTAGCGGTGCTTCGGCAGGACGGTGTCGACCGGTCCGGGGGCCACCGGCGCCACGATGGCCGTGTGCTCGGGGGTCGAGGCCATGCCGCGCCCCCAGAGGTCGCCCTGGAGCCCGCGCTCGACGGGGTCCTGGTCGCCGTGCTGGGCGGTGTAGAAGACGGGGACCCCGGCGCGGCGGGCCGCGTGGAGGATGGCCGCCGTGTGGCTGAGCATCGTCTCCACGACGGGCGCCCCCGCGGCATACGGGCGCAGGAAGTAGCGCTGCAGGTCGTGGACCAGGACGGCCGTCCGGTCCCGGTCGAGCGACCAGCTCGCGTGGCTCGTGGGCAGGTCCGTCGTGGGCGTGGGGTAGTGGATCCCCGAGGGGAGGGTCATGGCGTCAGCCCTCTCGTGAGTGGGTTGTCGGTGCGGCGAAGGCCGGCGGGGCGGTGCTCAGCTCGGCCGAGAGGAGTCGACGGAGCTCACGCCGGCTGTTCTTGCCGACGTGCGTGGCCGGGAGCAGGTCGAGGTGGACCACCTCGTCGGGGACCTTGAACGTCGCGAGGCCACCGGCCCGGAGATACCCGGCGAGGTCGGAGGGCTGGGAGCGCCCGGGCTCGGTGCTCACGACGAGGACGATCCGCTCGCCGAGGAAGGCGTCGGGCACGCCGACGGCGACCGCGTCGAGGACGTCGGGATGGGCCAGGGCGAGCCCCTCGATCTCCTCGACCGAGACCTTCTCTCCGCCCCGGTTGATCTGGTCCTTGTCGCGGCCGGTCACGACGAGATGACCGCTCGGGAGGCGCCGGACGAGGTCCCCGGTGCGGTAGAAGCCATCGTCGGTGAACGCGTCGCGGTCGGCCCGCGGGTCACGGTAGTAGCCACGGATCGTGTAGGGCCCCCGGGTGAGGAGCGCCCCCTCGGCTCCCTCGGGGACGTCGCGGTCCTCGGCGTCGACGACCCGGATCTCGTCCTCGGCCGAGATGGGCCGGCCCTGCGTCGTGTGGGCGATGGCGGGCGGGTCGTCGTCCCTCGTGTAGTTGACCAGCCCCTCGGCCATGCCGAAGACCTGCTGGAGCCGCACGCCGAGGACCTCCTCGACCTCCGGGGCGATGGTGTCGGCGAGCCGGGCCCCGCCGACCTGGAGCACCTCGAGGGAGGAGAGGTCGGGGTGGCGTCGGCGGGCCGCGGAGACCCACGCCTGGGCGAGCGGCGGGACGGCGGCGGCCAGGGTGACCCGCTCGGCCTCGACGAGCCGGAAGACGGTGCGCGGACTGGGGTCTCGGGCCAGGACGACCGTTCCTCCGGTGTGCAGCACCCCGAGGATGCCGGGGGAGCTCATGGCGAAGTTGTGCGCGGCGGGCAGCGCGACGAGCTGGACCGTCTCCTCGTGGAGACCGCAGATCTCGGCGCTGGCCCGCACCGAGTAGAGGTAGTCGCTGTGGGTCCGGGGGATGAGCTTGGCGACGCCGGTCGTCCCACCCGACAGCTGGAGGAGGGCGACTCCCTCGGGATCCGTTGCAGGGAGCGGGATCTCGATCTCGGTATGCGAGGTGGTCGAGTCCGCGTCGTCCTCGCCCCCGTGCCACTCCGACACGTCGACCACGAGCGGCGGCTCGACGCCACGCTCGGCCACCCGGTCCGCGACCCTCGCGAGGAGGGTCGCGTGGTCGACGCCGTCGGCCCCGACCGCGACGGCGAGCGCCGCGGCGTCGGCGAGGGTGCAGAACTGGACGAGCTCGACCTCGCGGTGCGTCGGGAGCGCGAACACCGGCAGGGCCCCGAGCCGGAACAGTCCGAGGAGGCACTCGACGAGCTCGACGACGTTGGGCAGTGCGACGACGACCCGGTCGCCGGGCTCCACGCCGAGGCGCCGGAAGCGGTCGGCGACGGCACGCGCCCGACGGCCGAGGTCCGCATACGTCCACCGGCGCTCGACACCGTGGGCGTCGACGCCGACGACCGCGAGGCGCGGGGAGAACCGCGCCGTGCGGTCCTCGACGAGCTCGGCGAACGTCTCCGGCGTCCAGAGGCCGAGGGCGCGGTAGCGACGCCGGGCCTCCTCGGGCCAGGAGCGGACCTCGGCGACGGGGGAGCGGGTCACAGTCCCACCGCCCGGCGCATCGTGGCGAGCTTCGCCTCGGTCTCGCGGACCTCCGCGTCCGGGTCGGACCCGGCGACGATGCCGGCCCCGGCGTGGAGACGGAGCCGCTCGCCGTGGAGGACCCCGGAGCGGATCGTCACGGCGACCTCGCCGTTGCCGTCGGCGTCCACCCAGCCGACCGCCCCGGTCAGCGGGCCGCGGTCCTCCTCGAGGCCGGCGATGAGGTCGAGCGCCGCCGGCGTGGGCACCCCGGCCACGGCGGGCGTCGGGTGCAGCAGCGTGGCGAGATGGAGCGCGCTGCGACCCTGCTCGTCCGGGGCGAGGGAGCCGCGGACCATGGTGCCCAGGTGGTGGATCGTGTCGGTGGAGACGAGCCGCGGCCGGCGGTCCACCTGCAGGTCGTCGCACACCGTCGCGAGCACGGAGCGCACCTGCTGGACGACGTGGGCGTGCTCGGCCAGGTCCTTGTCCGAGTCGAGGAGGCGGGCGGTGCGGCGACCGTCCTCGACGGGGTCGGCCGCCCGGGGTGCGGACCCGGCGAGCGGCAGGCTCGTCACCGTCCGCCCCCGACGGCCCACGAGGAGCTCGGGGCTCGACCCGAGGAGCGTCGGCCCCGTCGGGTCGGTGCTCAGCGGCACCGCGAAGACGTACCGGCCGGAGCGGGCGGCGAGCAGCCGGGCGGCGATCTCCTCCGGCGCGAGCGGCGGACTGCTCACGATGTCGAGGCCTCGCCCGAGGACGACCTTCTCGACGCGTCCGGCGTCGATGTCGGCCAGGGCGGCCCGCACCCGCTCGGCATAGACCGCCCGGGAGGGGCGCTCGACGACGGTGTGGCGACCGGGGGGCCGGGTGGCCCCCTCGGCCCACCGGAGGGGGTGGCGTGGGCCCTGCCGGGCGGCGCGCCGACGCCGCTCGAGGGCGTGGGCGATCTCCACCGGGTCGTCGACGACCCGGGACAGCCGGTGCGCGATCGCGGGATGCCCCGGCGCGAACGGGATCGCGCAGATCGCCCGCTCCCCGGGAGCCAGCGAGCGGAGCACGTCGTCGGCCCACCGCGGACCGGTTCCGACGATGGTCGCGGTGATCTCGCCGGCCACCATCTCGGTGCCGGAGAACAGGATCGGCCCGGGGGCCGTCAGGAGGGCGGGCCGCTCGTCGACGAGCTCGGTCACAGCGACGCACCCCCGTCGACGCCGACCTGCTGGAGCGTGACGTGACGGGCCCGGTCCGACAGGAGGAAGCACACGACGTCGGCGACGTCCTCGGGGTCGGCGATGCGGCGCAGCGGGATCCCGATCCGGTATGCCGCCGGGTCGCCGTCTACCGCCGTCGTCGCGCCGGCCGCCGGGTCGGGCCACAGGTCACGCTGCATCGGGGTGTCGGTGGAGCCGGGTTCGACGACGTTGCACCGGATTCCGCGGCCCGCGAGCTCCAGACCCACGCATCGGGTGAGGGCCGAGGCAGCCGCCTTGGACGCGGCATACGCGAGCATCCCGGTCCGTGGGACGCGGGCGGCGTTGGAGCTCACGACGACCACGGCGCCACCGTCCCGCATCCGCGCCGTGCCGGAGCGCAGGACATGGAGCACGCCGGTCGCGTTGACGTCGAGGTGCCGCTGCCACGAGGCGTCGGTGACCTCCTCGATCCCGCTCGGCTCGAGGATCCCGGCCGCGCTGACCAGCCCGTCGAGCGAGCCGGTCCGCTCGACCGCGGCCCCCAGCGCCGTCTCGACCGCCGGGCCGTCGGCGACGTCGACCGGCAACGGGACGACGTCCGGCGCCCCCTCCTGCGCCGCCCGCTCCGCCGTCCGTGCCAGCCCGTCCGGATCGCGGTCCAGGAGCACCACGGTCGTCTCCTCCCTAGCCAGCCGTCTCGCCACCGCCCGCCCGATGCCTGACGCGGCACCGGTCACGGCGACGACCCGACGAGCCCTCCGTTCATTCATACGATGATGGTAAGGGCTACCTTACTCGGGGCAAATCGGGGGGCTCAACCCCAGGCACCCGGTCCAGCGACCTATCCGGCACCTCGCCGGCGCAGCTCCGTGCCGAACCAGGCAGGGTCGACGGCGGCCAGCGCGTCGAGGGTCGCCGCAGCACCGGCGCTGCGGGAGCGCGCGTAGTCGCCGCGAGAGCCGGCGGTCCGGGCGGCCCACACGCAGGCGTTGACGGCCAGCCGGGCCACGGCAGCCGGGAGCAGCGCCTCGGCCTCCGCCGACGAGAGCGGCTCGTGACCGAGCCAGCCACCGGCCACGTCGAGGAGGCCGTGAGCCGGGGAGCCGGTGTTGCGCGCGACGTAGGCGCCCGCCACGGCGAGCTCGGCGACCCGCGGCCCGACGACGAGGTCGCCCAGGTCGAGCACCCCCGTGATCCGCGGCTCGCCCGCCGGCCCCGCGCCCACGAGCAGGTTCGCGTCGTGCAGGTCGTGGTGGAGCACCGTCGGCTCGGACTGCCGCAGGAGATCTTCGAGCCCGGTGTCCATCGTGTATGCCACCCGCTCACCGACCTCCCGCAGGTGCGGGTCCGCGACGAGGGGCAGCACGGAGCGGAGGGTCTCGGACGTCCGGGTCAGCTCCCAGGGGTGGGAGACGGGCGCCGGCGCAGGACCGACCCGACGCAGGGCACGGCTGACCCGGGCCGCGAGCCGGCCGACCTCGCGGCACAGCGCCGGGTCGACGTCGACGGCGCCCAGCGGAGGGTCGCCGAGCCAGGGCGTCACCTGGGCGAGGACCGGCACCCCGTCGACGACCGTCTCGTGGACGGTGTCGCCGCTCCGGTCCGGTCGGGGCACCGGCACGGGGATCCCGTCGTCGCGCATGGCATGGGCCGCCGTGTCCTGCCAGCGCAGGAGGGCCGCGGCGCCCGGCAGCGCGAGGTGCACCTTGACCGCATACGGACCCGCGTCGGTCCCCACCCGGCACACGGTGGCCGCCTCGCCGCTCACCCGGGTGACGTCACGCGCCGTCACCCCGAAGCCGACGTCGAGCAGCGCACGGACCTGCTCGACGTCGAGGTCGAGGACCTCCTGCGGCACGGTGCTCCTCCATGGTGTGCGGGTGTGGCACCCGGTCGGAGCCGGATCTCCCGGCGAGGTCCGGGCGGACCCTGACATCCAACCCTCGCCCGAGGCGCCGGGCAACCACGAGGCGCCGGGCAGACGCGAGGGCCCGCGGACCGTGGCCGGCGACCGTCGGGGCAGAATCGACCCCGACCGTCGCCGCGGTGCCACGCGACCGCGCGCGACACCCGACCGAACCCGACCGAGGAGGACCGGTGACCGACCCCAGCCCCGGCGAGCCGAGCCCGCCGGACCGTCATCTGCGCGTCGTCTGGCCGCAGTGGCAGGGCGCCGGGTCCTCGAGCGTGCGGGACCTGGCCGCCGAGCTCCCGTTCGCGGCGGCCAGGCGGGGGTATGCCGTGGGGTCCGCGGTCCTCGACGCCGTCCTGCCACCCCACGAGGGGCCGACGGTCACCGTGCCCGTCGCGATGGGTGACGAGGGGCTGGACGAGCGCGACGGCGTCGAGGCCAAGACGGTCGTGGGCGACCAGCTCGCCGTGGCGCTGCGGCTCATCGGGGACGCGCGACCCACGCGGATCACCACCCTCGGGGGCGAGTGCTCGGTGAGCGTCGCGCCGTTCGCCGTGCTCGCCGAGCGCTACGGCGAGGACCTCGCGATCGTCTGGATCGACTCGCACCCCGACGTCGACACCGGGGACACCGGCTACGCCGGCTACCACGCGATGGCGGTCAGCATGCTCACCGGTCACGGCGACCCCGACCTCCAGGCCCAGGTGCCGGCCACCGTGCCCGCCGACCGGGTGGCCCTCGTCGGCCTGCACGCCTGGGAGGAGGACGCCCACCGCCACGTGGCCGAGTGGGGGCTCGCCTCCTTCGCCCCCGACGCCCTGCGCACCACCAGCGCCCCCGTCCTGGAGTGGCTCGCCGGCACCGGGTGCACCAGGGTCGCGGTCCACTTCGACGTCGACGCCATCGACAGCGACGAGGTCGTCCTCGGCCTCGGAGCCGAGCCGCGCGGACTGACCGGCAGCGAGGTCCGGCGCATCGTCACGGATCTCGACGCCACCGCGGACGTCGTCGGTCTCACGATCGCCGAGTTCATCCCGCGCCAGGTGATCCGGCTGCAGCAGATCCTCCGCGGACTCCCGCTCGTCGGGAGCTGACCGGCCTCGCGATCGCCGGCGTCCCGGACCAGAGGGCACCCCTCTCCACACCGGAGTCCGGCATCCCGCCAGAACCGCCCGCCGTCCCGGCGTCGCGGATCAGAGGACGAGGACGCGCCCTGCGACGACGAGGTGCACCTCGTCGCAGACCCGCGCAGCCCGCTGGTTGACCTCGCCGAGCAGGTCCGCGAAGAGCCGCGCCGACGCCTCGGTCGCGATGCCGCCGAGGCCGACCTCGTCGGTCACGAGGACCGCGCGGGCCGGGAGTCGGGTCAGTGCCGTCTCGAGGTCCTCGAGCAGGGAGTGCCGGATCGCCTCCCGGTCGCCGTCCCAGCCCAGCGCGTCGACACACCCCGCGACCCACGTGCCGAGGCTGTCCACCATGACCCCGCCGGCAGGCCCCGCCTCGCCGAGCGCCCTCGCGAGGTCGAGCGTCTCGACCGTGTGCCACGTGCCGGGTCGGCGGGCCCGGTGCGCCGCCACCCGGGACGCCCACTCCGCGTCGCCGTCCGGCACGAGCGAGGTGGCGAGATAGGTCACCGATTCGGCGTCGGCGAGCAGGGATTCGGCATGAGCCGACTTCCCCGAACGCACCCCACCCGTCACGAGCACTCGCATCGCCCGATCGTATGCTGGCAGGCGTGAAGGGCTCGCTGCTGGTCGCCGGGACGACGTCCGACGCCGGCAAGAGCGTCGTGACGACGGGCCTGTGCCGGCTGCTGGCCCGCCGTGGCGTGCGGGTCGCGCCGTTCAAGGCGCAGAACATGTCCAACAACTCGATGGTCGTCACGACGCCCGAGGGGGAGGGCGCCGAGATCGGGCGGGCCCAGTGGATCCAGGCGGTCGCCGCGGGGGCGACGCCCGAGGTCGCCATGAACCCGGTGCTCCTCAAGCCCGGGAGCGACCGGCGCAGCCATGTCGTGCTCAACGGCCGCCCGGCGGGCACCATCTCCTCGACGCAGTTCGCCGGCGACCGGCGGCAGCTCGCGGAGGCGGCGTTCGCGGCATACGACGACCTCGCGGCGCGTTTCGACGTCGTCCTCTGCGAGGGCGCCGGCAGTCCCACCGAGATCAACCTGCGCGGCGGCGACTACGTCAACCTCGGTCTCGCCCGGCATGCCGACATCCCCGTCGTCGTCGTCGGGGACATCGACCGAGGCGGGCTCTATGCCGCCCTCTACGGCACGGTGGCCCTCCTCGACGCCGCCGACCAACGACTCGTGGCGGGCTTCGTCGTCAACAAGTTCCGGGGCGACGAGAGCCTCCTCGCGCCGGCGAACGCCGACATCACCCGGTTCACCGGGCGCCCGGTCCTCGGGGTCCTGCCGTGGAGCCCGTCGGTCTGGCTCGACTCCGAGGACGGGCTCGACGTGGCCGCCCGACTCTCGTCGCACGGGGACCCGCTGCGCGTCGCGGTCGTCCGTTTCCCGCGGATCAGCAACTTCACCGACGTCGACGCGCTGGGGCTGGAGCCGGACCTCGACGTCCGCTTCGCCGCACGACCCCCCGACCTCGCCGACGCCGACCTCGTCGTCCTGCCCGGCACCCGCGCCACGCTCGCCGACCTCGCCTGGCTGCGATCGCGAGGGCTCGACGAGGCCGTCGCCCGGCATGCCGCGTCGGGGCGGGCCGTCCTCGGGATCTGTGGCGGCTTCCAGATGCTCGGACGGTCGATCGAGGACCCCGAGGGCGTCGAGGGGCCTGCCGGTGTCGTCGCCGACGGCCTCGGGCTGCTCGACACCGCAACCACCTTCGGATCGGACAAGGTGCTCCGGCTGCCCTCCGGCGAGGCCCTCGGCGAGCAGGTCGGCGGCTACGAGATCCATCACGGCGTCGTCCGCGGGGAGGGGGAGGAGTTCGCCGGTGGGCGGCGCTCCGGCATGGTGTTCGGCACGATGTGGCACGGGAGCCTGGAGTCCGACGGCTTCCGGTCGGCGCTGCTCGCCGAGGCGGCCACCGCCGTCGGACGGTGCCGCACCGCCTCGGGGATCTCGTTCGAGGCCGCGCGACAGACCCGCCTGGACCACCTCGCCGACCTCGTCGAGCAGCACCTCGACGTCGACGCCGTCCTCGACCTCGTCACCGGCGGCGCCCCTGCCTGGCTTCCCTCCCTCCCGCGGTTCGAGGTCCCCCCGGGCCAGGTCCCCCCGCGGTCCGAGACAGCCACGCCGGGGTCCCGCGAGGCGTCCGCCTCGCGTCGCGGGCAGGGGGAGCCGTGAGCGTCGTCCTGCTCCTCGGCGGCACCGCGGAGGCCCGCGAGCTCGCCGCCCTCCTCGTCGCCGACGGCGACGAGGTCGTCTCCTCGCTCGCCGGGCGAGTGGCCCAGCCGCGACTCCCGGTGGGAGCCGTGCGCGTCGGAGGCTTCGGCGGGGTGAGCGGGCTCGCCGCCTACCTCACGACCCACCAGGTGAGGGCCGTCGTCGACGCGACTCACCCGTTCGCGCTCAGCATGAGCACGAATGCCGTCGCGGCGTGCGCCAGCACGGGGACACCCCTCCTCCGGCTCGAGCGTCCCGGCTGGGCCGACGCCCCGGGGGCGGACACCTGGCACTGGGTCGCCGACCATGCGACCGCGGCCGAGACGGCGGCCGGGCTGGGTCGCCGGCCGTTCCTCACCGTCGGACGGCAGCAGCTGGCGACGTTCACCGGCCCGCTCGCCCATCATCACGTCCTCGCGCGGGTCGTCGATCTCCCCGAGATCGTGCTGCCCCCCCGATGGACCGTCCTGACCAGCCGCGGGCCCTACACCGAGGACGGGGAAGGGGCGCTCATGCGCGACCACGGCGTCGACGTCGTCGTGACGAAGGACTCCGGGGGGAGCTACACCTGGCCCAAGATGGCGGTGGCCACGGCACGGGGCATCCCCGTCGTCGTCGTCCGGCGGGACCCGCCACCCGGCGACGGCCCGGTCGTCACCGACGCCGCCGCGGCCGTCGACTGGCTGCGCCGGCAAGGCTGACC
>JBDIAL010000126.1:0-10857 GCA_039812405.1 Nostocoides sp. | reverse complement strand
CCGGGCGCAGCCGCACCGGCGAGGTCAGGCGGCGGGACGACGTCCCACCCGGCGAGGCCGCCCGGCGCAGCATCCCGACCAGCGACCGCAGGGCCCGGCCGACCGAGGCCCGCAGGCCGCGCGGTCCGCGGGTGGGCCACAGCTCTCGGATCGCCGCGTTGAGAGCGGCCCCGATGAGGACGGCGATGGCAAGGAAGTAGAGCCAGATGAGCACGACGATCGGCGCCGACAGCGGGCCGTAGATCGAGTTGCCCCCGCCGAGCGAGGCAGCGACGGTCCCCCGGACGAGGAAGGAGGCGATGACCCAGATGACGAGGGTGAGGACCGACCCCGGCAGGTCACGCAGCCAGGACGTCCGGCGCGGTGTCGCGATGAAGTAGAGCGTCGCCAGGCCGCCGACGACGAGCACGGTCACCACGGGCCAGTAGAGGTAGTTGAGGAACGACACCCCCTCGGGGAGGATCTCGTTGAGCCAGGTGGGCCCGATGAGGACGAGGGGGATCGCGACGGCCCCGACGACGAGCACGAGGACGTAGAGGGCGAGGCTGAGCGCGCGGGCGTGGAAGACGTTCCGCACCCCGGACTGGCCGTACATGATCGAGATGGTGTCGACGAAGACGTTGAGGACCCGCGAGCCCGACCACAGCGACAGCAGGAAGCCGAGGGAGATGAGGTCGAGGCGCCCCCGGCTGAGCACGTCGTCGATCGTCGGCACGAGGACCGAGGCGACGGTGTCGCTCGTGAGGAACTGCGAGGCATACCGCTGGATCGCCTCGGTCACGTCGTCGACGGTCGACGGCCCGAGCCACTGCCCGACGTAGCCCAGCCCGCCGAAGAGCCCCAGCACGAGCGGCGGCAGCGACAGCAGCGAGAAGTACCCCGCCTCCGACGCGAGCCCCGTCACCCGGTAGCGCAGGCAGATCCGGATCGTCTCCACGGTGAGCCGGGCGAGCCCGTGGAGCCCCGGGACCCGAGCCAGCATGGCGCGCGTCCGGGTGCGGAGGGAGCGCCGCCTGCGGGCCGGGCGCACGGTGCGAGCCTCGGTCACGGGGTCCACCGTAGCCGTCGGCATACCCTGGGGACGTGACGACGCACGAGGTGACGAACCAGGTCCCCCGTCCCACCGGCCACGACGTCCTCGCCGGTGACACCGCCCTCCGGGAGAGCGTCGAGCGGTGGGTCCCGCCGGAGCGCCGCGACGACGTCGCCGGGCTCGGGCGCCGAGCCGGCCAGGAGGAAGCCCTGCTGTGGGCCGACCAGGCCGAGCGGGTGACGCCCCTCCTGCGCACCCACGACCGCACGGGGCAGCGCGTCGACGAGGTCGAGTTCCACCCCGCCTACCACTCCCTCCTGGACGTCGCGGTCGCCCACGGGCTGACGGCCGGGCCCTGGGTCGCCCCGGCGGGCTCCGGCGCCCACGCGGCCCGGGCGGCCGGCTTCCTCCTCTGGTCGCAGGTGGAGCCGGGCCACCTCTGCCCCATCTCCATGACGTATGCCGCCGCCCCGGCGCTGGCGTCGACCCCGGCCCTCGCGGAGCGCTGGGTCCCCGCCCTCGCCTCCCGCGACTACGACCCCGGCCTGCGGCCGGTGGCGACCAAGCGGGGGGCGCTCGCGGGGATGGGGATGACGGAGAAGCAGGGCGGCTCGGACGTCCGCGCGAACACGACGCGAGCGGTGGCGACGCCGGGCGGACCGCTGGTCGGCGACACCTACCGGCTCACCGGTCACAAGTGGTTCTGCTCGGCGCCGATGAACGACGTCTTCCTCGTCCTCGCCCGGACCGAGGCCGGTGTCGGCTGCTTCCTCGTCCCCCGCGTCCTCGACGACGGCACCCGCAACGTCTTCGCCATCCAGCGCCTCAAGGACAAGCTCGGCAACCGGTCCAACGCCTCCGCCGAGGTCGAGCTGGACGGCACGTGGGGCGCCCTCGTCGGCGTCGAGGGCCGCGGGGTCCGGACCATCATCGACATGGTGTCGGCGACCCGGCTCGACTGCGTGCTCGGATCCGCGGCGACGATGCGGCAGGCCCTCTTCCGGGCCCTCGTCCACGCCCGGCACCGCCGGGCCTTCGGAGCCCTGCTCGTCGACCAGCCCCTCATGCGCAACGTCCTCGCCGACCTCGCGCTCGAGTCCGAGGCGGCCGGTCTCCTCGGGATGCGGCTCGCCCACGCCGTCGACGCCGGCGAGAGCGACCTGGCGCGGCTCGGCGTGGCGGTCGGCAAGTTCTGGGTCTGCAAGCGGACGGCGCCCATGGTCGCCGAGGCCCTGGAGTGCCTCGGCGGCAACGGCTACGTCGAGGAGAACGGCCTGGCGCGCCTCTACCGCGAGGCCCCGCTCAACTCGATCTGGGAGGGCTCGGGCAACGTCAACGCGCTCGACGTCCTGCGCGCCCTCACCCGGGAGCCGGCGAGCCTCGCCGCCGTCGGCAAGGAGGTGGCGCTGGCCCGGGGGGCGTATGCCATCCTCGACGCGGCCATCGACGACCTCGACTCCCTCGGGGCGGCCGCGCTGCGCGACGACGCGCCGTGGCGGGCCCGCGGGCTCGTCGAGCGGCTGGCCCTCACCCTCCAGTGCACCCTCATGGTCCGGTATGCCCCCGAGCCGGTGGCCGAGGCGTTCGTCGCCTCCCGCCTCGGCCGCGACCACGGCGCGACGTTCGGGACGCTGGGAGCCCTCACGCCGCATACCGTCGAGGAGATCCTCACCCGCGCGCTGCCCGGCTGAGGGCATCTGGTAGACCGAACCCATGGCTATCACTGCTCTGCGCGGCACCCCGGTCACCACCATCGGCGACCTGCCTGCCGTCGGCGACACCGCACCCGGGTTCACCCTCACCGCCGCCGACCTGTCCGACCTCGAGCGCGACTCGTCGGTCCGAACGGTCCTCAACATCTTCCCCAGCGTCGACACGGGGGTGTGCGCGGCGAGCGTGCGGACCTTCAACCGGCTCGCCGCGGACCTCGCAGACACCCAGGTCGTCTGCGTCTCGGCGGACCTGCCCTTCGCGCTCGGCCGGTTCTGCGGGGCCGAGGGGATCGAGGACGTCGTCGTCGGCTCCGCCTTCCGCTCCTCGTTCGGCGAGGACTACGGCGTCCGGCTCGTCGACGGCCCGATGCGCGGCCTGTTCGCCCGGTCCGTCGTCGTCGTGGACCGCGACGGCACCGTCCTGCACACCCAGCTGGTGCCCGAGATCGGCCAGGAGCCCGACTACGACGCCGCCCTCGCCGCGCTGGGCTGACGCGTCGGGCTGACGGCCACCGCCCGGGCCCGTCCCGGGTCACCGTCCGGGACGGGCCTATCCGGTGACGTCTCCTACGTCGCCGCGAGCCGACGCCGCTGCTCCTCGACGTCGAACGAGGGCGGCGGCCACTGCGGCGCCATGGCCTCGAGCGCCTCGAGGACGAGGTTGGTCACGGCGAGCCGGGCATACCACTTGGCGTTCGCCGGCACGACGAACCACGGCACGACCTCGGTCGAGCACTTGTCGATGGCGGCCTGGTAGGCCTCCATGTACCCCGGCCACCGCTCCCGCTCGTCGATGTCGCCAGGGTTGAACTTCCAGTACTTGTCGGGGCGGTCGAGCCGCTCGCCGAGACGCACCTTCTGCTCGTCGGCGGAGATGTGGAGCATCACCTTGACGATCGCCGTGCCGCGCTCGACCACGCCGTGCTCGAACCGGTTGATCTGCTCGTAGCGCCGCGACCACGTCGCCCGCGGGACGAGGTCGTGCACCCGCACGACGAGGACGTCCTCGTACTGCGAGCGGTCGAACACCCCGATCTGCCCGGGACGCGGCAGCGCGTTGCGGATGCGCCAGAGGAACGGATGGCTCCGCTCCTCGGGCGTCGGCACCTTGAACGCCGTGTGCTTGATGGCCTGCGGGTCCATGGCACCGATGACGTGCCGCATGATCCCGCCCTTGCCCGAGGTGTCCATGCCCTGCACGACGAGGAGCAGGGCGCGGTGACCGCCCTCCGTGGACTCGGCATACAGCCGCTCCTGGAGGTCGGCGATGCGCTCGGCGAGCGCGGCGAGCAGCGCCTCCCCGGCCCGCCTGCCCCCGTCGAACCCGGGCGTCGAGCCGGGATCCAGCCCGAGCAGGTCGAAGCCGGGTCCGGCGCGCAGCGTCTCCGTCCAGGTCGTCGCCGCTGCTGTGGGGCCCTTCGAGGTCTTCCTCGCCATCCGCGCATCCTCGCACGCCCGGTGCCAGGATCTGAGGCATGCGGATCCTCACCTCCGACGTGGCACCCCCCTCCCCCTCCGTCGACCAGGCCCTGCTCGAGCGCCTGTATGCGTGGCCGGAGGGCGGCGGGGTGCGGGCCAACTTCGTGTCGAGCCTCGACGGGGCGGCCACCGGAGCGGACGGGCTGAGCGGCTCGATCAACAACCCGGCCGACGGCCGGGCCTTCGCCGCCCAGCGCCGGCTCGCCGACGCCGTCGTCGTCGGGGCGGGGACGGCCCGGGCGGAGGGCTACCACCCGTTGCCGCGCCTGGAGGGCGGCCGGCCACGCACCCTCGTCGTCGTCTCGGGGACCGGTCGCGTGCCGGAGTCGCTGTCCCACCCGGCTGCCGAGGGCGAGGAGCCGGTCGTCCTGCTCACGAGCGGGACGGCCGACGGGTCCCACCTCGCCGCGGCCCGAGCCCTCCTCGGCGCGGACCGGGTCTGGCAGCTCGGCGACCACGCGGTCGACCTCGCCGCCGGGTTGGATCGGCTCCGGGGACACGGCGCCCGCAACGTCCTCTGCGAGGGGGGACCGTCGCTGTTCGGCTCGCTGCTCGCCGCCGACCTCGTCAACGAGGTGGCGCTCACCTACGTCCCGACGCTCGTCGGGGGCGACCTCAAGCGCGTCGTCAACGCCGGGCCGCTCCACGACCGCCTCGCCCTGCGGCAGCTGCTCGAGGAGGACGGCACGCTGCTCACCCTCTGGACGGTGCGGCGCGACGCCGGCTGAGCCCGGATCGAGCCCGGATCGAGCCTCAGCCGACGAACTCGGAGACCTCCCGCTCCCAGCGCTCGGGCGCGACGTTCCACTCCTTGGTGTGCCGCGCCCCCGACCACGGTGGGAGGGTCACGAGGTCGGGGCGGCGCTGCGCGAGCCGCAGCGAGGGGCCGGCCGGCACCAGCTCGTCGTCGACGGAGTGGATGACGAGCATCGGCAGCCTCAGCTCGTCGGCGCGGGTGACCCAGTCGGCCCGGTCCACGTCGAGGACCTCGTGGACCCCGACGAGGCGCCTGCCCCACCGGGCGCCCATCATGACCCGCGACAGGTCCCCGACGGGCCGGGGCAGGTGGTTGACCCGGGCGTGGTGCTCGAGCACGTCCGCCCAGTCCAGGACGGGGGCGTCGAGGACGACGCGGCGCACCCGCTCGGCGAGTGGCGAGCGGTCGAGCACCTGCAGGGTGATGGCGCCGCCCATCGACCACCCGAGCAGGAGGAGGGAGTCGGCACCCGAGCGCACGGCATACGCCATCGCCTCCTCGACGTCGCGCCACTCGGACAGGCCGAGGCTGTAGTGCTCGCCGGGCCCGCTCGGCACCCCCTCGTCGTTGCGGTAGGAGGGGATGAGGACGGTGATCCCCTTGTCGCGCAACGGCTTCACGCCACGCAGGCACTCCTGGAGACGAGCACCACGGCCGTGGACGAGGACGGCCCACTCCCCCGTCGGCTCGCCGTCGGGCGGGATGAGCCAGGCCGGCATCGGTCCCACCTCGGTGGGGATGTCGACGGTCTCGTATGCCGTCCCGAGGGAGGCGAGCGGGTCCAGGCCGTAGTAGTAGCCGTTCCAGCGGGCGGGACCGGGCTCGAGCACCCCCCGGTCGACCCCGTGCACCTCGCGCGTCACCGTGCCGGCCTCGGCGTCGGTCACGAGGACGTCCCCGAGCCGGGCATGCCCGGCCCCCTCGGCCAGCCATAGCCCGTAGCGGCCGGGGGCGGCGGTGACCGGTGACGCCCCGAGGGTCACCGTGTCCGGCCGGGCCTCGAGGACGAGCGTGTCGTCGGGGCGGACGCGGACCGGCGAGAGGAGCCGGCGGGCCAGGAGCCCGGCCGTGCCCACGGTGCCGAGGCCGCCCGTCGTCACGACGCCGCCGAGCGCCGCCGCGGCGGAGACGGCGACGCGTCGAGAGGTCGGGGCCATGGCCGGTCACTCCCCCCGCGCGGAGGTGCCGTCGACCGGTGCGAGCACGTCTGCCAGGTCGTAGGACACCGGCTCCTCGAGCTGGGCGAAGGTGCAGGACCGGGGCTCCCGGTCCGGGCGCCACCGGACGAACTGGGCCGTGTGCCGGAACCGGGTGCCCTCCATGTGGTCGTAGCGCACCTCGACCACGCGCTCGGGCCGCAGCGGGGTGAACGACAGGTCCTTCCCGACGTTCCACCGGCTGAAGGCGCCGCTCGTCGGGGTGCGGGTCTGCTGCTCCTGGTCCGACCCCGCCCAGGCCCACGGGTGCCCCTCGAAGGTCGTGACGAGCGGCTGGAGCTCCTCGAACAGCTCCCGGCGCCGCGCCATCGGGAACGCCCCGATGACGCCGACGCTCGCGAGGTGGCCGTCGCCGGCATACAGGCCGAGCAGGAGGGAGCCGATGAGGTCGTCGCCGGTCTTGTGCGTGCGGTATCCCGCGACGACGCAGTCGGCCGTCCGCTCGTGCTTGATCTTCCACATGACGCGCTTGTCCTGCTGGTAGGTGCCGTCGACGGGCTTGGCGACGATCCCGTCGAGACCGGCCCCCTCGAACTGCTCGAACCACCGGCGCGCCACGTCGCGGTCGGTCGTCGCCGGCGTGAGGTGGACGGGCGGCCGTGCCTCGGCGAGGGCCTGCTCGAGCGCGGCCCGTCGCGCGGCGAACGGGCGCCCGGTCCAGTCCTCGTCGCCGAGCGCGAGGAGGTCGAAGGCGACGAACGAGGCCGGGGTCTCGGCGGCCAGCTTGCGGACTCGGCTGGCCGCCGGGTGGAGACGGAGCTGGAGCAGCTCGAAGTCCAGGCGCGGCTCGTCGGGGCGGACGAGGACGATCTCGCCGTCGACGACGATGCGCTCGGGGAGGTTGTCGCGGATCGCCTCGACGAGCTCGGGGAAGTAGCGGGTCATCGGCCGCTCGTTGCGGGAGCCGATCTCGATGCGGTCACCGGACCGGAAGACGATGGACCGGAAGCCGTCCCACTTGGGCTCGAAGACGACCTCGGTCCGGGGCAGCTCCTTGACGGCCCGGGCGAGCATCGGCGCGACGGGCGGCGCCACGGGCAGGTTCCACGCGGCGTCGCGCTCCGCCTTCGGCGGGAGATAGTCGGTGTCGCTCTTGTCGGCTCGGCGCTTGCTCGGCTGGACGCGGGGCGGCTCGCCGGGCATCTTCGGGTAGTCGGGCGGGAAGCTCAGCTCTCCGAGACCACGCTCGACATCCTGGTCCCACAACGCGATCGCCGCGTCGACGTCGCCGACGTGCTCGTCGATCGTCGCCCAGGCATCGCCCGTCTCGCGGATCCGCTCGGGCACCGTGCGGACGGTGAAGTCGTCGGGCTCGCACTCGGCCAGCTCGGCCCACGTGACGGGGAAGGACACCGGCGCCCCCGGGAGCGGCCGCGGGCTGTAGGCACCGGCGATGGTCCGGTCGCGGCATGCCTGGTTGAAGTCGACGAAGACCCGCTCACCCCGCTCCTCCTTCCACCAGGCCGTCGTCACGAGGTCGGGCAGCCGGCGCTCCAGCTCGCGGGCGAGCCCGATGACGCCGTGCCGCACCTCGAGGAACTCCCGCGTCGGCGCGATCCGCGCGAAGACGTGGACCCCCCGGTTGCCGGACGTCTTGGCATACGGCGTGAGCCCGATCCCCTCCATGAGCTCCTTGAGGGCGTATGCCGCCTCGACGGCGTCCGCGAAGGTCCGGCCGGGCTGGGGGTCGAGGTCGATGCGCAGCTCGTCGGGGTCGTCGGTGTCGGCCGCGCGGCACGGCCACGGGTGGAAGGTGATGGTGTTCATCTGGACCGCCCAGACGGCGGTGCCGATCTCGTCGACGACGAGCTGCGGGTGGCGCCGGCCGCTCGGGTAGCGGCACATGACGGTGCCGACCCAGTCGGGAGCCCCCTTGGGCGGGTTCTTGGAGTAGAACGCCTCGCCCTCGATGCCCTCGGGGAAGCGCTGCAGCGTCACCGGCCGGCCGCCGACGTGGCGCAGGAGGGGCTCGCCGACGGCGACGACGTATGCCGCGAGGTCGCCCTTGGTGATGGCCGGCCCGGCGTCGGTGGCCGGCCACAGCACGCGGTCCGGGCTCGACACCCGGACCACCCGGTCGCCGTGGGGTCCGGGCAGCTCGATCGTCAGGGTCTCGGCCATCCCCGTCAGGCTAACGGTCCGCGCCGACAGGCAGGGCACGTCCGCCGCGCGGGCTCGGGCGGCGGACGTGCCCGGGCGGGTGAATGGCCGCCGCGTCCGCGGCGAGGTGAGACGAGACGGGGCGAGGCGAGACGGGGCGAATGGCCGGTGCGTCCGCAGCGCTCCGGAGGGATGATGGACTCGTGACGAACCCCACCGACGACCCGCCCTTCGTCCTCGACCCCTCGAGCCTCAGCGACTCCGACTGGCGCGAGCGGCTGACCGCTGCCGAGTACCAGGTCCTGCGCCGGGGCGGGACCGAGCGCGCCTTCACCGGCGCATACACCGACACCGAGACCGAGGGCGTCTACACCTGCCGAGGGTGCGGCGCCGAGTTGTTCACCTCGAAGGAGAAGTTCCACAGCCACTGCGGCTGGCCCTCGTTCTACGCGCCGCTGGCGGGCGACCGGGTCCGCTACATCGAGGACGACAGCTTCGGGATGCGACGGGTCGAGGTCCGCTGCGCAGCCTGTGACGGCCACCTCGGACACGTCTTCGAGGGCGAGGGCTACGACACCCCGACCGACCAGCGCTACTGCATCAACAGCATCAGCCTCACCCTCCGCCCGACCGCCGAGTGACCCGCCCCGACTTCCGAGTGACCCGGCCCGACTTCCGAGTGGCTGGCCCGACCTCCGAGTGGCTGGCCCGACCTCCGAGTGGCTGGCCCGACCTCCGAGTGACCGGCCCGACCGCCGAGTAACCCACGCCCCGGGACCTTTATCGGGTTCCACGACAAAGGGTCACTGTGCGGGGGAAGCGTTCTCGGGTGAGGTGCCTCTTTATCGGGTCCCACGACAAAGGGTCACCTCAGGTACCACCACGTAATGAGACATCCCGGGCACCACCACTGAGGGACGCCTCGGGTTCCACCACGGACGGGCACGGTGCGAGGGAGAGGCCGGGTCCTCGCCTCGGAGGGCCGCGGCTGCAGCAGTGGACTGATCCGTTGGACTGATCCGTGAGGGCCGGAACCCGATAAAGAGACACCTCGCGGGGGAAGCGTTCTCGGGTGAGGTGTCCTCTTGTCGTGGAACCCGATAAAGGTCCCGGGGGAGGCAGCGGAGGGTGGGCCAGGTCGGCAGAGGGCAGAGGATGGAGGGGCGGGTCGGCAGAGGGCAGAGGATGGAGGGCCAGGGTCAGCGGAGGGTGGCGACGAGGTCGGGGACGGCGACGCGGGGACCGGTGAAGAAGGGGATCTCCTCCCGGACGTGGAGCCGGGCCCGGGCCGCGCGCAGCTCGCGCATGAGGTCGACGATCCGGTGCAGCTCGTCCGCCTCGAAGGCGAGGATCCACTCGTAGTCGCCGAGCGCGAACGCCGCGATCGTGTTGGCCCGCACGTCCGGGTAGTCGCGGGCCATCTGGCCGTGCTCACGGAGCATGTCGCGACGCTCGGCGTCCTCGAGGGCGTACCAGTCGTAGGAGCGGACGAAGGGGTAGACGCAGACGTACCCGCGCGGGCGCTCGTCGGCGAGGAAGGCCGGGACGTGGCTCTTGTTGAACTCGGCCGGCCGGTGCAGCGCGGCCACCGACCACACCGGCTCCAGGTGCGCGCCGAGCCGGGTCTGCAGGAAGGCCTTGTATGCCGCCTGGAGCGCCTCGATCGTCTCGGCGTGCCACCAGATCATGAGGTCCGCGTCGGCCCGCAGGCCCGACACGTCGTAGACGCCGCGGACGACGACCCCCTGGTCGCCGAGCACCTCGACGAGACCCTCGACCTCTGCCGCGAGCGACTCCCGGTCGACGTCGCCGAGCGGCGTGGAGACCGCGAAGACCGACCACATGGCATACCGGATCGAGTCGTTGATCTCACGCATCCGGGCGGGGCTCGGCTTGGCGGACGGGGATGACGGGGTACGGGTCGGCTGGTCGCTCGCGTCGCTCATGTCGGTCACGGGTCCTTCGTCGTCGGGTTCGTCGTGGGTTCGGTCGGGGTGCAGCGGGCTTCGGGTGCAGCGGGGCTCGGGCGGGCTCAGGAGGCGGTCAGGGTGAGGTGGTCGAGGACGGCGGCGGCGGCGGCGCGGCCGGTCCCGACGACGGCGGGTATGCCGACGCCGGCGTAGGTCGCGCCCGCCACCTCGACGCCGGGCAGGTCCGCGACGGCCGAGCGGACGAGGGCGATCCGGTCGGGGTGACCGACGGCGTACTGGGGCAGGGCGCCGCCCCAGCGGTGGACGTGGGCGTCGAGGAGGCCCGGCAGCGGGCGTCCGAGGGCGCGGCCGACCTCGGCGACGGCTGCCTCGACGAGGTCGGCGTCCGGCCGCTGGAGCGCGGCGGCCTCGCCGGCCCGACCGATCGAGGCCCGCAGGTGGACGACGTCCGGCGCGGCCGCGGCGAGCCAGCCCCACTTGCTCGAGGAGAACGTCGAGGCCTTGACGGTCCACCCCTCGACGGGCGGGACGAGGAAGCCGGAGCCGCGCAGCGGGCCGAGCGCCGCCGCGGGGACCGCGAGCGCCACGACGGCCATCGACGCCGTCTCGACGCCGGCGAGCGCCGCGG
>JBDIAL010000125.1:0-10941 GCA_039812405.1 Nostocoides sp. | reverse complement strand
CCTCGGCGTCGCGGCAGGCGCGCTCGGGCACGAGGCGCTGCAGCTCGCGCTCGGTGCGGGTCACCGCGTCGGGGTCGAGCAGGTCGCGCAGCGACATCGCGTCACCGCGGCCGAGCAGCTCGGCGAGCAGGCCGGGGTCGAGGGAGAGCGCGGCGGCGCGCCGCTCGGCGAGCGGGGAGTCGCCCTCGTAGAGGAACTGGGCGACGTAGCCGAACAGCAGCGAGCGCGCGAACGGCGAGGGCTGCCGGGTCTCGACCTCGACGACGGTCACCTCGCGGGAGCGGACCCGGCGCATGAGCTCGACGAGCGCCGGCACGTCGAAGACGTCCTGGAGACACTCGCGGACGGCCTCCAGGACGATGGGGAAGGTGGGGAACTGCGCGGCGACCTGGAGCAGCTGGGCGGCCCGCTGACGCTGCTGCCACAGCGGCTGGCGCGTGTCGGGCCGACGGCGGGGCAGCAGCAGCGCCCGGGCCGCGCACTCGCGGAACCGGGAGGCGAACAGCGCCGACCCGCCGACCTGCTCGGTCACCAGGGCGCGGACCTCCTCGGGGTCGAGGACGACGAGCTCGAGGAGGTCGGGCCCGACGCCCGGGCCGTCGTCCCCGCCCCCGCCGTCGGCCCACAGCTCGAGGTCGGGCAGCCGCAGGACGATCCCGTCGTCGCTGTGGGCGGCCTGGACGTCGACGCCGAAGCGCTCCTGCAGTCGGGCCGACACGGCGAGCGCCCACGGGGCGTGGACCGAGGCACCGTAGGGGGTGTGGATGGCCACCCGCCAGTCGCCGAGCTCGTCGCGGAACCGCTCGACGACGACGGTGCGGTCGTCGGGGACTCGGCCGGTCGCCTCGCGCTGCTCACGCAGGTAGGCCACGAGGTTGTCGGCGGCCCACCGGTCCAGGCCGGCGGAGCGGAGCCGACGGTCCGCTGCGTCGGGGGTCAGCGCCCCGATCTCCCGGACGAACGCGCCCACCGCCGCCCCGAGCTCGGCGGGCCGTCCGAGGGAGTCGCCGATCCAGAACGGCAGCCGTCCGGGGACGCCCGGCGCCGGGGTCACGAGGACCCGGTCGTGGGTGATGTCCTCGATGCGCCACGTCGACGTGCCGAGAGTGAAGGTGTCGCCGACCCGGGACTCGTAGACCATCTCCTCGTCGAGCTCGCCGACCCGCCGCCCCGGCCCGTCGCCCGAGGCGAGGAAGACGGCATACAGCCCCCGGTCGGGGATCGTGCCCCCGCTCGTCACGGCGAGCCGCTGGGCCCCACGGCGGCCGCTCAGCGTGCCGGCGAGGCGGTCCCAGACGAGGCGGGGACGCAGCTCGGCGAACTCGTCGCTCGGGTACCTGCCGGCGAGCATGTCGAGGACCGCCTCGAGGGTGGCGCGGGTGAGGGTGGCGAAGGAGGCGGTGCGGTGCACGAGGGTCTCGAGGTCGTCGACGGTCCAGTCGTCGAGCGCGCACATCGCGACGACCTGCTGGGCGAGGACGTCGAGAGGGTTGGCCGGGACGTGCAGCGCCTCGATGGCACCGGCGCGCATCCGCTCGGCGACGACGGCGGTCTGGACGAGGTCGCCGCGGAACTTGGGGAACATCACCCCGTGGCTCACCGCCCCCACCTGGTGCCCGGCCCGGCCGACGCGCTGCAGCCCGGACGCGACGCTCGGCGGCGACTCGACCTGGACGACGAGGTCGACGGCTCCCATGTCGATGCCGAGCTCGAGGGAGCTCGTCGCGACGACGGCCGGGAGCCGTCCCGCCTTGAGCGACTCCTCGATCTCCGCCCGCTGCTCCTTGCTCACCGAGCCGTGGTGGGCGCGGGCGAGCACCGGCGGCGCCCCGGAGGACTGCCCCGACTGGGCCATCAGCTGGGCGGGGGTGCGGGTCGGGCCGTCGGTATGCCGTGGGTCGCGCCGGGGATCCGGCTGCCCCTCCTCCGCTCGCTCCGCCCAGATCTCGTTGAGCCGGGTCGTCAGCCGCTCGGCGAGCCGCCGGGAGTTGGCGAAGACGAGGGTCGAGCGGTGGTCGGCGACGAGGTCGACGATGCGCTCCTCGACGTGCGGCCAGATCGAGGAGCGGCGCTCGGCGTCGGCTGCCGGGCCGGACAGGTCGCCGGTCTCGCCGAGGGCCGACAGGTCGGGGACCGGGACGACGACCTGCAGGTCCCACCGCTTTGCCGCGGGGGGCTGGACGATCTCGACCGGACGCCCGCCGCCGAGGAACCGGGCGACCTCCTCGACGGGCCGGACCGTCGCCGAGAGCCCGACCCGCTGGGCGGGGCGGGGCAGGAGCGTGTCGAGCCGCTCGAGGGAGACCGCGAGGTGGGCGCCCCGCTTGGTGCCGGCGACGGCGTGGACCTCGTCGAGGACGACCGTCTCGATGCCGGTGAGCGACTCGCGCACCGAGGAGGTGAGCATGAGGAAGAGCGACTCCGGCGTCGTGATGAGGACGTCGGTGGGCCGCCGGGCGAAGGCGCGACGCTCGTCGGCGGGGGTGTCGCCCGACCGGACGCCGACGGTGAGGTCGGGCCGTGGCAGGCCGAGCCGGTCGGCGGCGTGGCCGATGCCGACGAGCGGGGAGCGCAGGTTGCGCTCGACGTCGACGGCGAGCGCCTTCATGGGGGAGACGTAGAGGACCCGGCAGCGGCGCCGCGGGTCGGCCGGTGGTCCGTCGTGGGCGAGCCGGTCGAGGGCCCAGAGGAAGGCCGAGAGGGTCTTGCCGGACCCGGTCGGCGCGACGACGAGGGCGTGGTGGCCCGAGCTGATGGCCTCCCACGCGCCCGCCTGGGCGGCCGTGGGCTCGCTGAAGGACCCGCGGAACCACGCCCGGGTCGCGGGGGAGAAGCGGTCGAGCACGTCACCCATGAGGCTCACCAGCCTGCCACCGTCCACCGACAGCGCCGGTGCGGTGCCTGACGGGGGGTGTGCGTCAGGAGCACCCGGGCAGAATCCGTGCGAAGCGAGGGCGATCCGGGCGGCGCTTTTCCAGTAGGGTCTGGCCCACGGTGGACGGGGCCATTCAGTGACTCACCCGGCTCGACTGCCCCCGTGCACCTGCATGCCCACCTGGATATCCGCATATCTGCATATCTGACGACTGCCCGCCGCCCGCGCGGGGGCACCCAGTGGAGAGGTTCAACGATGAGCGAAGAGCCACTGTCCGACACGACGCCCTCGGAGGCGACGGGGTCCGACGCGACGTCCTCGGAGACGACGCGGTCCAGCCTGTCGCGGCGCGGCCTGATCGGCGGCACGGCGGCGGCAGCGGTCGCCGCGGGCGTCGTGGCGACGGGCGGACCCGCGTCCGCGAAGCCCGCGACGGGCGGAGGCTCCCTCGGCGGGATCCAGTGGCCGTCCGTCACGCGTCCCAAGGACCTCTCGCGGATCGTCGAGTGGAGCGCGGCCGAGCTGTCGGTCGCGATCCGCCGCAAGGTCGTCACGTGCGTGGAGGTCATGACGGCATACCTCGACCACATCGACGCCCTCAACCCCAAGGTCAACGCCATCGTCTCCCGTCAGCCGCGCGCCGACCTGCTCGCCCAGGCGAGCGAGAAGGACCGGCTGCTGCGTGCGGGTCAGTACCAGGGATGGATGCACGGCTTCCCGCAGGCAGTCAAGGACCTCGCCAACGTCAAGGGGATCCCCACGTCGAGCGGCTTCTTCCGGCCGCCGTTCGCCGCTGCCCCCGCGACCGCCGACTCCCTCAACGTCGAGCGGATGCGGGCTGCGGGCGCCATCTTCATCGGGAAGACGAACACGCCGGAGTTCGGCCTCGGCTCGCAGACCTACAACAACGTGTTCGGCGCGACGGGCAACGCCTACGACCCGACGAAGACCTGTGGGGGCAGCAGCGGTGGCGCCGCCGTGTCCGTCGCGCTGCGCATGCTCCCCTGCGCCGACGGCAGCGACTTCTTCGGGTCGCTGCGCAACCCGCCCGGCTGGAACAACGTCTTCGGCATCCGCCCGTCGTTCGGCCGGGTGCCCGGCAACAACGCCGACGCCTTCGTCCAGCAGGGCGGCGTCGAGGGTCCCATCGCGCGGACCGCCCTCGACCTGGCCCTCCTCCTGCGCACCATGTCCGGCTACGACCCGCGGGCCCCCCTGTCCAACGAGCAGGACCCCGCGCCGCTGACCGACCTGCGGGGGAGGTTCAAGGGCAAGAAGATCGCCTGGATGGGCAACCTCGGCGGCTACCTGCCTATGGAGCCGGAGGTGCTGCGCGTCTGCGGGACCGCCCTCGGCACCTTCCGGGCCATGGGGATGTCGGTGACCACGGTCGACGACCTCCCGAGCTTCAGCGGGTTCACCGGGGTCGACGACCTGTGGCCCACGTGGCTCATCTTCCGGCACTGGCTCATCGGCGGCATCCTCAAGCCGCTCTACGACAACCCGACGTTCCGGGCCGCGATGAAGCCCGAGGCGATCTACGAGATCGAGGGGCTGCTCACCGGCGCCGATGGCAACCCGGCCATCAGCGGCATCGACACCTACAACGGCTCGGTCCAGCGCACGAGCATGTACCAGGCCTTCCGCATCCTCTTCGAGACCTACGACTACGTCGTGCTCCCCACCGCCCAGGTCTTCCCCTTCCCCATCGAGGAGCACTGGCCCAAGGAAATCGAGGGCGTCAAGATGTCGTCCTACCACCGGTGGATGGAGGTCACGGCGATCGGCACCATGCTCAACGCCCCGACGCTGGCGATGCCCGCCGGGTTCAGCCGCGCCGGTCTGCCGATGGGTCTGCAGGTCATCGCCCGCAACCACGACGACTTCTCGCTCATGGACCTCGCCGCCGAGTGGGAGCGTCGCACCCAGTGGGTCCAGCGCGTCCGCCCGCCGCTGCTGAGCGCCAAGTCCTGACCGTGGTGTGATGCCCCTTTATCGGGTTCCACGATAAAGGGGCATCACACCCGACAACGCTTCCCCCGCACGGTGCCCGCTTCTCGGGTGAGGTGACCCGGGCGACGGGACTGGGCGAGGTGGACCCGGGGCGAGGCGGCCCGCGACGACCCGGCCGGGGCACGGTGAACCCGGCAGGCTGACATACTCGCCCGCATGGTCGACGACGAGCCGCTCGACTCACCCCTGCTGCGGGCCTGGGCGCGGTTCGTCGACGCCGACCCGACCCCCTTCGCGACGCCCGGGCACAAGCGCCGGGCCGGCCTGCTCGACCCGCGTCTCGGGCGCCTCCTCGACAGCGACGTGCCCCTGTATGCGGGGATCGGCTCGGTCAAGGGGGCGGTCGCCGACCTCCGGCGGGCCGAGGAGGTGGCCGCCACGGGGTGGTCGGCGGACTGGTGCCGCTACAACGTGGGCGGGACGACCCAGACCAACCAGACCGCGGTGCTCGGGGTGACCGAGCCGGGGGACACCGTCCTCGTGGCCCGCAACTCCCACCGCAGCATCGTCAGCGCCCTCGCGCTGGCCGGTGTCGACCCGGTCTGGCTGCGGGTCGACCTCGACGAGCGGACCGGGCTGCCGCTCGGCGTGAGCGAGGCGACGCTGCGCCGGGCGCTGGCGGAGCACCCCGGGGCGGCGGCCGTCCTCCTCGTCGAGCCGAGCTATGTCGGGACGCTGTCCGACCGCCGGGCGCTCTTCGCCGCGGCCCACGAGACGGAGGCCGTCGTCGTCGTCGACCAGGCCTGGGGCGGTCATCTCGGCTTCCACCCGGACTATCCGGAGCATGCGCTGGCAGCCGGCGCCGACCTCGTGACGTTCAGCGCGCACAAGACGCTCCCCGCATACACCCAGGCATCCGTCATGCTGGCCCGGGCCGGCCGGATCGACCTGCATCGCCTGCAGCGGACCCTCGAGGCCGTGGAGACCACGAGCCCGGCGGGATCGACCCTCGCGAGCATCGACGCCTCGTGCGCCCTGCTGCGCTCACCCCGGGCGGCGGACCTGCTCGGGCGTCTCGCGGTCGTCGTCGCCGCGGCTCGGGAGCGCCTCGAGGGCGAGCTGCCCGGGGTGCACTGCCCCGGACCGGACGACTTCAGCGTGGGCCGCTTCGACCCGGCCAAGCTCGTGATCCTCTGGGCCGCAGCGGGACTCGACGGGCTGGCGATCGAGCAGGACCTCATCGCCGCGGCCGTCCCGCTCGAGCAGACCGACCGCGACACGACGATCGCGCTCGCCGCCATGATGGACGACGCCGAGACGCTGGAGCTGCTGACGACCGCGATCGTCGACTCGGCCCGTCGGCAGACGCCGGCTCCCCGCTCGAGTCCGGGCTGGCGGCTGCCGGAGCCGGTCGTGGCGCGTCCGCCCCGGGAGGCCTTCTTCGCCGCGACCGAGACGGTGGCGGCCGACCGCGCGCGGGGGCGGGTCAGCGCAGAAGTGATCGCCCCCTATCCGCCGGGCATCCCCGTCCTGGCCCCCGGAGAGCTGATCACCGACGAGGTCATGTCCATCCTCCTCGACACCCGGGATCGTGGCGTGCGGATCGGCTACGCCGCCGACCCCACCCTCGGCTCCTTCCTCGTGCTCGCGGAGCAGGACGCCGGACGAGTGTCGTAGGACAAGGTTCTGATCGTTGCCCTGCGCTGACGGCTGACCTATCGGGCGCGTTCAGTCCACGCTCGCGCGGTCTCCGCGAGCAACGGCTCCCACGGGCTCGGGGCGACCTCGAACGTCTCGGTCGTCTCCGACCCATCGGCGATGAACGGCGCATCGAACTGGTAGAGGACGCCGTTCACCTCCCGCAGCAAGGGAACGACGGCACCACCGGCACGGAGCAACCAGCGGGGCACAGGCCGGATACGCGGCTCACCAGCCCCGACCTGCTCGGCCAGCCCGTGCAGCGTCTCGCGCACAGTCTTGGGCGGGTTCGAGGGAACGATCCACGCTGATCCCCAGGCACGCTCGTCCTGCCCGAGCGCGGCGAGGGTTGCGGCGACATCATGGATCGCTGTCCAGGTATGCGGTTGGTCCGGGTCGGAGAACACCGAAGCCGTCTTGCCGTGCAGTGTCGCCTCCGCGTAGCGGGCCAACAGGCCGCTGCTGGCCGGAAGGGCCGGGCCGATGTAGTCCGATGCGCGTGCCTCGGTCACCCGGACGCGACCCGCTTCATGCGCGGCCAAGGCGTCCTGCCACATCCGTACCCGCAGCGCGCCCTTGTGGTCACAGGGGCGCAGCGGGGTCTGCCGTGTCATCGGGGCTGTGGCCTGCCCGTACCCGTACAGGTTGCTTGCCGTCACGAGCACTGCCCCGGTGCGTTCTGCCGCGCTCAGAATGGCGGCGGCCAGCGGCGGCCATTGCTTCTCCCACAGCGGGTATGCGCCGGGGTTCGCGCAGTTGTAGAGGACCACCGCGCCGGTCGTCTGGGCCGTCAGCGCCGCAGCATCGGAGGCGTTCACGGCCACGGCCTCTGCGCCCGGCATGCCCGGGTCGCGGCCCGAACGAGTCAGCACGCGCACGCGGTGACCGTCATGGGTGAGCAGGTCTGCCAAGGCGGTCCCGACCGGCCCGGCACCGACAATCACGTGCAGATCATCCGTCGCTGCCATGGCTCCAGTGTCCCAGGCCCGCATCGAGCGATTGCCACTCCGTCGGCGAAGCCCGCTGCCCGTGACGCGGGATCAGGGCGAGCGGTGACCCCAGGCTCCGGGCATATAGTTGTTGTGGTACAACATTGTTTATGCCCAACGACCTGTCGTCGACGAGTACCCGATCGACCACGCCGACGGACACCGCGTCGCGGGTCTGGATGGTCCTGCAGGAGTTCGTCGTCGGGCAGGATCGGCGGCGAGCGCTGCGGGTCACGCTCGACCTGGGACCGGGGAAGGTCGAGGCGTTGATCGCACTCCTCGACGGCCCCATGAGCCTGCGCGAGATCGCACGAGCGCTGCAGATCGACCCGCCGGCCGCAACCGTCGGCGTCGACCAGCTCGAGACGAGAGGACTGGTCCACCGCACCCCGCATCCCGACGACAGGCGCCGCAAGCTCGTGCACCTCACCGACGCCGGCCGCGACGTGGCCCAGCGCGGTCAGGGGATCCTCAACGAGCCTCCTCCCGGGCTGACCGACATGGACCCCGACGATCTCGTGCTGCTCGACACGCTCGTGGCCAGGCTCGTCGGCGGCCCGACCTCCCGGACCCACGAGGCATAGAGAGAAGGACGGAAAGCCATGCCCGCGAACCCGATCGGCCTCGCGCTGCGCAACCGACATGCCGGGCACGACACGCTCGCCTGGGCACGTCCCGGTCTGCAGGCACCCGAGAGCTTCACCCTCACCAGCCCCGCCTTCGACCACGGCGCACCGATCCCGGAGCGACATCGCGGGAGACTGCTCGGCGCCAATGTCTCACCCGCCCTCGCCTGGACGCCGCCACCGGCCGAGGCCGTGGAGCTCGTGCTCATCGTGCAAGACCCGGATGCGCCGGGCCGGACACCGGCCAACCACGCCCTGGCTGCCGGTATCGACCCATCGCTGCGCGGCCTCCCCGAGCACGGTCTGACCGACCCCAGCCCGATCCCTGGACTCAGGCACGGCAAAGGCCCGCTCGGTCGCCGCGGCTGGGCCGGCCCATTGCCCCCGCGGTCGCACGGTCCGCATACGTACGTCTTCCAGCTGTTCGCTCTGGACGACCACCCGGACCTGCCCGACCGGTTCTCTCTGGCCGATGCACTCGACGCCATGACCGGCCATGTCATCGCCCGTGCCCGACTCGACGGCACCTACGAGAGGCGATAGCCAGCCGATCCGTGGCTCAGACGCGCGGCTGCTGCTGGGTGATGCAGTGGATGCCGCCGCCTCGCGCGAAGAGGGGGCGGGCGTCGACGCCGACGACCTCCCGCCCCGGGTAGGCGTCGGCGAGGATCCCGAGCGACTCCTCGTCCTGCGGGTCGTCGAACGCGCACGCCACGACACCGCCGTTGACGACGAGATGGTTGATGTACGACCAGTCGACGGGGCCCTCGTCGTCGCGGAGGGTTCGCGGTGCGGGCACCCGGACGATCTCCAGCGGCTCGCCCCGGGCGTCGGTCACCATCCGCAGGGCCGCCTCGATCTCCCGGCATACGGCGTAGTCGGGGTGGGCCGGCGCATCCTGCCAGTGGAGCAGGACGCGGCCGGGGGAGGCGAAGGTCGCGACGATGTCGACGTGCCCCCGGGTCCCGAACTCGTCGTAGTCGCGGGTCAGCCCGCGCGGCAGCCAGATGCACCGGGTGGCGCCGATCGTCCGGGCCAGCTCGGCCTCGACGTCGTGACGTGACATCGAGGGGTTGCGACCTGGGTCGAGCTGGACGGTGTCGGTGACGAGCACCGTGCCCTCGCCGTCGACGTGGATCCCCCCGCCCTCGTTGACCATCCGCGAGTCGATGACCTGCGCGCCCGCCCGGCCGGCGACGAACACGCCGATCCGGGCGTCCTCGTGCCACGACGCCCACGACTGGCCGCCCCAGCCGTTGAAGACCCAGTCGACCGCGCCGAGCGACCCGTCGGCGCCGACGACGAAGGTCGGGCCGATGTCGCGCATCCACGCGTCGTCGAGCGGGGCCTGCACGACCTCCACCGCGGCGTCGACGTGGGAGCGGGCGACCTCGACGTCGGAGGGGTCGACGACGAGCGTCACCGGCTCGAACCGCACCACCGCGTCGGCCACCGCGGCCCAGGTATGCCGGGCGCTCGCCACCTCCTCGGCGGTGTCACCGAGCGTGTACCCGCTGCTCGGCCAGGCCATCCAGGTCCGCTCGTGCGGGGCGGTCTCCGCCGGCATCCGCCACGGGCCGGCGCTCACGACGCCACCTGCCCTGCCGCGGCAGGCCCGTTCGGGTCGACCCGGACGTGCTCCGGGCGGATCGGGGCGGTCAGCGGGCCGTAGGAGTCGGGCCGGCGCGTCGACAGGAACGGGAAGAGGTCGAGCCAGTCCAGCCGCTGGGCCAGGTCGAGGTCGGCGACGAGCACCGCCTCCTCCTCGCGGGGGGCCTGGACGAGGATGCGGCCGTAGGGGTCGACGATGAACGAGGAGCCGTAGAAGGTGATGAGCCCCTCGGTGCCGCACCGGTTCGGGACGGCGATGAACAGGCCGTTGGCGATCGCGTTGCCCGTCACGACGGCCCGCCACAGCGGCTCGGTGTCGAAGTCGGGGTGGTCGGGCTCGGACCCGATCGCCGTCGGGTAGACGAGCAGCTGGGCGTCGCCGAGCGCATACGCCCGGGCGACCTCGGGGAACCACTCGTCCCAGCAGGTCGGCATGCCGATCCGCAGCGGCGGGGACGACAGCGACACGACGGGGTAGGCGTCCTGCGGCGGCCCCGGACGGAAGTAGCGGTCCTCGTAGTAACCGGCCGTCACGGGGATGTGGGTCTTGCGGGTCCGTGCGACGAGAGCGCCGCTCGGCGCGACGAGCACCGCGGTGTCGTAGCCGAGGCCGTCGCCGGCGTCGGCCCGCTCGTAAAGCGAGGCGTGGACGTGAACCCCGAGGTCGCGGGCCGCCTCGCGGGCGAAGGTGACCGTCGGCCCGTCCTCCAGCGACTCGGCGAGGTCGCTCGGCGTGCCGGTCGGGAGCGTGTCGGCGGGGTAGCGGGAGAGCGTGAGCTCGGGGAGGAGGACGACCTGCGCCCCCGCCTGCGCCGCCTGTCCGATCCCCTCGCGCAGCACCGCCCGCAGCGCGTCCGCGTCCTCCCGCCAGCGGTGCTGGACGAGGCCGACCCGCACCGGCGGCGCCTGGGGCTCCTCGACCCGGGCGGGGGAGGTCGGCACGCCGTCGGCGGTGATGAGTCGCATGACGCCAGTATGCCGACGATCGGCCCCGCCTAGACTCGACCAGGTGCGGCTGAGTCAGTTCTGGACCCTCATGGACGACGAGTTCGGCGCGGCGTACGCCCGATCGCTCGCTCGCAGCCACGTCCTCCACGCGCTCGGCGACCGCACCGTCGACGCGGCGCTCGAGGCGGGGCTGCCGCCGCGCGCGGTCTGGCTCGCGCTGTGCGACGATATGGACGTCCCC
>JBDIAL010000124.1:0-10969 GCA_039812405.1 Nostocoides sp. | reverse complement strand
CTGTTTGCGCTCGTTGGCCGCCACGTCCATCGGCTGACACTGAGTGACTGAGTGCGCTTCGTTCGTGCGAAGCAGTCACCCTTGAGCCATCCAGCCCGCCAGACCCTTGCTCTCCGCTGCGCGACGCGGCCCATGCCGGAGCGACGCCTCCCAATGAGGGCCGATCAATCAGCGACCGACGCGCGAGCCTCCGCCGCCGGCGGAACTTGTACGCCTCGGGCCTTGTTGGCCATGGTCGCCTCGCCAGCGACCGTCATGGCCAGGTCGCCGTGGGGCGGCGCCGAGGACGACGGAGAGCTGCAGGTCCTAGCCCTCAATGAGCCGGTGGCGGCCCAAAAAGCGAATGAGTGGCCTCCCTCGGCCCTGGTGCCCGAAGGCCCCGTCGTCGATGCCCTGGTCCGCGGGCATGTCTCGCAATCCAGCGGCCGGCCTGCCAAATCGGGGCGGTCCAAGGCGGCGGTGTGACATAGGTTGCGACCGCCCGTGGATGACCAAGAGGCGGCTTACGTTGTCACACGCAACCATACTGCCGAGCGTCCTGTGCCCTGCGGCTTGAGGATCCCTTCGTCTTTCAGCTCATTGAGGACGAGGCGGATGGTGGGATCGCTGATTCCGGGTAGCGCGGCTCTGATATCGGAGATCGCAAAGACGGGCGCACTGTGCCTCAGGACGTGCTCACGGACGCGTTGCGACTTCGTGCCTCCAGACCTATCAGCGGCGACACCCTCAGCGAACCGGGTGTAGCCGCGAGCGAGGAGTTTGCTGAAGTACGCCAGCCAGGGCCACGGGTCGTTGGCACGGTCGTTCCAGTCGTAGGTTGAGTCAAGCAACGCCTGGTAGTAGTCGTCGGCAGATTCGGCGATGAGCTGTTCGAGCGACACGTAGCGGCCTACCCCATACCCGGCCTCAGCGAGAAGGGCATTCGTCAGCGCGCGTGCGACGCGACCATTACCGTCCTCGAACGGGTGGATGATAAGCAGATCCAAGACGAACAGGCCGACGAGGAGCACTGGGTGATGTTGGTTTGCCTTGACGGCATCGGCGTAGCGGTCGATGAGGTCGGCGGCGTAGTACTCGGTACGAGCGGCAGGGACGGGCTTGAATCGAACCGTCTGGACCCCGGCGGGCGACCGGTCGACGACAAGGTTGTCGCTCTGCTTGAAGGTCCCACCGGTGGCCTTGGTATCCGCGAAGAGCAGTCGGTGCAGGTGAAGGAGCAGGCCGACGTTCAGGGGACGCCAGTCCTCGGCGAAGAGGTAGTCGAGGGCAGCGCGGTAGCCAGCGAGTTCTTGTTCGCTACGGGTGCGCAACTCGATGGGCTTGTTGGCGATGATGGCGGCCGCACGGCTGCGGTTCTTGACGATGACGCCCTCGAGGGCAGACGACGCAGTGATGCTCGCGACTCGAGCGCGGTTGGCTAGCTCAGTCAGCAGGTCGGGCACCTGGTTGAGGTACAGCCCCTCGCTGCCTTGGCCGCGGTCGATGTCGCGTAATGTCATGACCAAGGGCGCTGGGACGGCGCCGAGGACTCGGTCAAGGTCTATGAACGAGTGCACCAGAAGCCCTCACAGACGGTCTAAACTAGATAATACAGCGGTCACTTATGCAGTTTAGACCCCAGTCTGGATGACGGGCCGGATCTGGTGGCGGTAGACGAGATCGGTGACGGACCAATGTCCGGCATGACTTCCTCGTCTTGGTGTCCCCGCCTGCCCTGTCCTCCAGGTCCCGCAGCGCCTATCTGAACTTCTGCTTCGCCTCCGCCATGGTCCTCCCGGGAGGCCCGCCGGACGATGCGCTTGCCGCGCCCGTCGTACCCGATCGTGACGGCTGCGATCCACCGCTTCCAGCCCGGATGCCAGCTCAGCCCACCGTCGCCCTTGGCGCGGAGGCTTCGGCGGCGCGCTCCCGGCTCTGAGGCCAGGGTCGATGCGCCGCGGCCAGACGACAATGCGATTGCCAGCCGCCAACGAGCAAGAACCTCCGCACGACTCGTTGTGAATTACAAAGGGAACCGGAGGCAGGGCAGACCTATTCTGTCCGGCTGTTTCTGGGTAACTGTACAGATCGCCGACACGTCTCCGGTCGACCCATGTATAGAAAGTTCAGGAAGAGATGCCAGCCGCCGCTTGGCAGCTACTGTCAACCCGAAGCCGGGTGGGAGGCTGTAAACTGGATTTGACCCTGCATCACCGCGTAGAGATCGCGAGCTTCGTCATCAACCCCGTGTTCTTGGGCAACTCGGGCGAGCTGGATGATCACCTTTTCGGCCAGCTGCTGCGCAGCCGGAACAAAGCTCTGATCCATGGCCATTGCGGCACCGATCGCGTTGTTGAACCCCTCGAGAATCGGCTTGTCGTTAAAGCTCGGAGCTCGACGCCGCGACCCGATCGGCGTCATGTAGCACATCGTGTCGATCGCATCGATGGCCGAGGCATATTGCTCGGCTGCCTCGGCAAACCGCTGATGCATGTAAAGCTCGTAGGCGTCTTCGGCACGCTGCTCGGGGATCTGCTTGCCGGACATGGGTTGTGCGTGGCCGGCACCCTTCGGGCGCTTGCTGAACAGTCCCATTGCGGACACTCCTTCGGACTGGGCCGGAGTCCGCAGCAGCGGACCTGGTTCATCTTTGTCAATGCGTATGCCACGTCGTCCAGCAATTCGGCAGGAACCGCGGGGACCGTCCTTCTACCGCAGGGCCTGCTCGACATAGCTCCAGCTGCGCCCGTCACGGACCCGGCACTGTGCCGTCCAGTCGTGGCCGTCCCAATAGCGCTCGGCCTTCGCGAAGAGCGGATCGATGTAGTACCCAGGCTGCTCGAGCCGGCCGGGTTCGGGCATCCCCTGGATGATCCCGCTGTTCATCTGCCCCGTGCGGTGCATGGCGACCGCCGTCCAGGCGATGTAGTCCAGGGCAACCGCGTCGTTGACCCGTGCGAGGTCGGGGTCTCCGTTGACGGCTGCGATGTTCATCTGCGCGATCTGCTCGTACGTCCCCCAGCGCCGGGTGATCGACCAGAACAGGCCCATGATGTTCTGCTGCACCTGCTCCGGCAGGTTGGACAGGTGCGGCGGCAGTGTGACGTCCGGCTGACCGTTCGGGCCGCTGGTGACATGCAGCCCCATGAGCTCAGCGACCCCCGCCCAGTCCTGGTCGGTGGTGGCCACCATGTCCAGGTACAGCAACGCTCCCCGCAGCGCAGTCCAACGGATCATGGAGGGCTCGTGGGTGAACAGGGGACGGACCATGTCGACGAGCTCCTCCAGACCGCAGCCGTCTGCGACGGGGAGGCCACTGCTGTCTGGAGCCACGGCCGGGTGAGCCGAGATTGACCGGACAGCGGCAGTCATGAGCCGGGCTCGTCGAGGCTGCTCACCGGCTTCCTCCTGGACGGTCACCGGACGCCCGGTAATCGTCTGACGAGGCCGCAGCGAGGGCGGCTCCTGGGTTCGACCAAACATGGTACTCCTAGATCCGGCCGGAGTGTGGGCAGGCCTGCCCCTCGTTGTCGCACCTGCCAGCAGCACGCAAAATATCGCATGTATATATGGTGATGACAAGCAGTTCCGTCAAAGACGCTAGGGGCCGTGCCCACGCCCCAGTCAGCGCCTACGACTTGGGACGACTACGTCCGCGAGCTGGGTCTGAACCTGCACCGGGTGCGGATCGCCAAGGGTCTCAGTCAGGAGCGGCTGGCGGCCGCCGCCGGCCTGTCCTCGTTCACCTACCGGAAGCTGGAGAAGGGCGAGTCCAACCCGGGGACACCGGCCAACCCGAGACTGCGGACGCTGGTCAGCCTCGCCGAGGTGTTGGACGTCAGCGTCACGGAGCTGCTTCCGACGGAGCTGGGAGCGGCCCGTCGATAGGGCCCTGGTGGTCGACCCCGCTGACGCCGGCAGTCGGCATACCGTGGACGGCCCCCGCTGCGGGGGCTGTCCACCATCGTGTGGTCACAGACGTGGGTCGACGGGCTCGGACTCCAGGGCGAGGATCGCGAAGACCGACTGGTGCACCTTCCACAGGGGCTCGCCCGCGACGAACGCCGTCAACGCCTCGAGCCCGAGGCCGTGCTCGCGCTGGGCGAGCTGGCGCTTGGTGCCGAGACGTCTCTCCCGGACGACGTCGAGCGAGTCGGTGTAGTCGGGCCCGTAGACGATGCGGAGGTACTCCCGACCGCGCACCTTGAGGCCCGGCTGGATCCGGGGGCCGGTCAGGTGCGCGGGCTTGACGACCATGCCCTCACCCCCACCGGCCGTCAGGTCGAGCCACCACCGGGTGGCGGCGTCCCGCTCCTCCTCCGACGCGAGGTCGACGAACCGGTGTCGCGTCGGAGTGACGAGATCGCCCTCCAGCACGGCCAGCTCGGCCAAGTGCCACTCGTGCGACTCCGTCAGCGCGAGCGCGCGGCCCTCCGAGGCGAGGATCTGGAAGGGCGCGAGGGTCACCCCCTCGAGCCCCGTGGTCGGTCGGACATAGGAGGCGTATGCATCCCGGAAGGCTCGGGCGTTCGCGAGCCGACGCTGTGCCCAGTCACGCAGACCGGCCACGTCGAGGCCCCGCGCCGCAGCCTGGTCGAGAGCCGAGATCGCCTCGGGCAGAGCAGTTCTGGCGGCGGCACCCACGGAGGCATACTGGGCCTTGATGAGGTCGATCGCCTTGGCCGACCATGGCAGCAGCTCGCAGTCGAGGGCGAGCCAGTCCGAGTCCAGGGATCCGAAGAGCGGCTCGACCGCCACGCGCAGGCGGTCGACGAGCTCGGTGGTGTCGGCGAAGAAGGGGCGACCGGTGCGGGTATAGACGACGCCGGTGCTCCCGTCCGCGATGCCGAAGCGCCGAGCCGCGGTGTCCGCGTCCTTCGTGACGACGGCGATGGCCCGGGAGCCCATGTGCTTCTCCTCGCACACGACCCTGGTGACGCCCCACCCCGCATACTCCTCGAAGGCCTGCGCGGGGTGCTCGAGGAAGCCGTCGAGCCTCGAGGTGGCGACGGGTGACATGGTGGGCGGCAGGTAGACGAGCCAGCGGGGGTCGACGGCGAACCGGCTCATGACCTCCAGCGCCGCGGCCGCGTTCTCCTCGGGGATTTTGACCCGGCCGGCGTGGGTGGTCTCGAGCCAGCGGGTGCCCGCGACGTCGTCGACCCTGAGGACCGACGGCTGCCGGTCCTCGACGGTCGGCACGAGGGGGCGGACCGGCTCGTACCACTGCCGCTCGGCAGGCACGGAGACGACCTGTCGCTCCGGGTAGCGCAGCGCGGTGAGCTCGCCGCCGAAGACGACGCCGGTGTCGAGGCAGATCGTGTTGTTGACCCACTCGGCCGTCGGGACGGGCGTGTGGCCGTAGACGACCATGGCCCGTCCGCGGTAGTCCCTCGCCCACGGGTAGCGGACCGGAAGTCCGTACTCGTCGGTCTCGCCGGTCGTGTCGCCGTAGAGCGCGAACGCCCGCACCCGCCGCGAGGAGCGGCCGTGGTAGGACTCCTTGAGCCCGGCGTGCGCGACGACGAGCCGGCCGTCGTCGAGGACGTAGTGGCTGATCAGCCCGTCCATGAACTCCCGAGCCCGATCGCGGAAGTCCTCCGGCTCGGTCTCCAGCTGCGCGAGGGACTCGGCCAGGCCGTGGGAGACGGTCACCGCAGCGCCCTTGAGCGCACGCACGAGCTTGGCCTCGTGGTTGCCGGACACGCAGAAGGCGTTGCCGGAGGCCACCATGCCCATGACGAGCCGGAGGACGCCGGGGGTGTCCGGCCCCCGGTCGACGAGGTCGCCGACGAAGACGGCCCGGCGTCCGTCGGGATGCGTGGCGTCGATCGCCGCGCCGTCGTCCTCCTCGAGCTGCCAGCCCAGCTCGAGCAGGAGGGTGCGCAGCTCGGAGGCGCAGCCGTGGACGTCGCCGACGATGTCGAAGGGGCCGTGCAGGTCCCGGCGGTCGTTCCACGGCCGTTCGTGGACGATCTCGACGGCGTCGACCTCGTCGACCCCGCGCAGGAGGTGGACGCGGCGGAAGCCCTCCCCCTTGAGCCGCCGGAGCGACCGCTCGAGATCCCGGTGCTGGCGGGCGATGACGTGCCGGCCGAAGTCGCGGTTGGCCCGGTATGCGTTGCGTTCGACGGCGACGGACTCGGGGACGTCGATGACGACGGCGTCGACGAGGACGTCGTGGCTCCTCGCGAGCTCGATCAGCGACGCCCGCGCCGACTGCTGGACGTTGGTCGCGTCGACGACCGTGAGCAGCCCGCGGCGCAGCCGGGTGCCGACGATGTAGTGGAGGACGTCGAAGGCGTCCGGGGTGGCGGACTGGTCGTTCTCGTCGTCCGCGACGAGGCCGCGGCAGACGTCGCTGGAGACGACCTCCGTCGCCTTGAAGTGGGCACGGGCGAAGGTCGACTTGCCGCTGCCGGAGACTCCGACGAGGACGACGAGTCCCATGGCGGGAACGGCGATCTGCCGCCTCTCGGCTGTCCGGTCAGTCATCCGCTCCCTCCCTCCGGGTGAAGATCGCCATCTGGGTCGGCGTGCCGAGCGTGTCGTCGGCGTCGCCGATGCCGCGGCGCTCGACGACGTAGCCGTATGCCGTCGCGACCCGGTCGCACCAGTCGGCGAACTCGGCGCGGGTCCACTCGAACCGATGATCGGGGTGACGCCGACCGTCGAGCCCGTCGTAGAGCACGTTGTACTCGCTGTTGGGGGTGGTCACGATGACCGCACCCGGCGTGGCGGCGCCGAACACGACACGTGCCAGGGCCTCGAGCCTGGACGGGTCGACGTGCTCGACGACCTCCATGAGGACGGCGGCGTCGAAGCCGGAGTACCGCTCGTCCTCGTAGGTCAGGGCGCTCTGGAAGAGCTCGACGCGGTCGGCCTGGCGCTCGCTCATCCGGTCCAGGCGCAGCCGCCGGGCCGCGTGCTGGAGGGAGCGGGTCGACACGTCCGAGCCGGCGACCCGCGTGAACGCCGGCGTCCTGACCAGTCGGGCGAGGAACTGGCCGGAGCCGCAGCCCAGGTCGATGACCGACGCGGCACCCCGCTCGAGCAGTGCCTCGTGGACGGCGTCGTGACGCTGCGCGTTGAGCGGGACGCGCCTCTCCGCCGGCTGGAGGACCTCCTCGTCCGCCGCCGGCTCGACGGCCTCCTCGACCTCGTCGCCGAGCTCGGCGAGCCGAGCGAGCGCCGTGCGGGTCAGACCGCTGCCGCGGCCGAGGTAGCGACGGGTGATGAGCGTGGCATCCGGGTGGGTGGCCAGCCAGCCCTCTCCCGACCGGAGGAGCTTGTCGACCTCGTCCGGTCCCTGCCAGTAGTGCTTGGACTCGTCGAGCACGGGCAGCAGGACATGCAGCTGACTGAGCGCGTCCGCCAGCCGCACCGCACCGGTCAGGCGCAGTCGGAGGTAGCGGGAGTCGCCCCACGCGTCGAAGACGTCGTCGAGCGGGATGGGGTCGGCCTCGACCACCCAGCCGAGGGGCTCGAAGAGCCGGCGCGCGATGTCGACGCCGCCTCGGCACGGAAGGACGGGGACGACGATCTCCAGGGGGATCGCGGAGTCGGCGAGCTCCTGCCGGGCCGTGCAGCGTCCGGCCCGGGCGGTGCTGAAGACGTCCGCCATCGCCACGCCCAGGAGGGACGACGCGGCATACGACCGGTCGTTGACGTACTGGGCCAGGGTGAAGTCGGGCGCGTTCCTCGCCCGGGATCGCGCCAGCCGGACCGGGTCGACCACGAGCATCAGCGCAGCCGTGCACCGCTCGTCGGTGGCCTCGGGGTAGAAGACGACGGCGGTGCCGAAGGACTGTCGGAACTCCTGCACCCGGTCGGGATGCTTGTGCAGCAGATAGCCCAGGTCGGTCGCGGGCCGGCACGTGGTCGAGATGGTCAGGAGCACGAGGCTCAGTCTGCCCGAGCCGGCGGCTGCATCCCGAACCCCGCGGGGCGGCGCCTATCGTGCTGTCGACCCCATCGAGGAGCCCGACATGACCACGCACACCTACGCCGTCCGCCTCGCCTGGACGGGCAACACCGGTGCCGGGACGACGAGCATCCGGTCCTACTCCCGCGACCACGAGGTCTCCGGCGAGGGACTGCCGACGATCGCCGCGTCCTCCGACCCCGCGTTCCGGGGAGACGCGGCACGGTGGAACCCCGAGCAGCTCTACGTCGCCGCGATCGCCCAGTGCCATCTGCTCTGGTACCTCGGCCTGGCCGCTTCGGCGGGAGTCACCGTCACTGCATACGAGGACAACCCGACGGGGGTGATGACCGAGGAGCCCACGGGCGCAGGCCAGTTCGCGTCGGTCACGCTGCACCCGGTCGTCACGATCACCGCCGACAGCGACGCCGACCTCGCCGCGGAGCTCCACGACCGCGTCGGCGACTACTGCTTCATCGCGCGGTCGGTCAGGACCCCCGTCCACCACGACGTCACCGTCAGGCGCTCGCCCACCTGACGGCGCGCACCCCGGGACCGCGCATGCGGCGCTCAGGTTCCGTGCAGGTGCATGCTCCGATACTGACCGCATGTCAACGACGCAGACGCGGGCGGCCCCGGGCCCCCGGGTCGACCGTCACGTCCCTGTGGCCGAGCGCCGCCGGTGGGTCGCCCTCGGCCTCGCGATCGCGGTCGTCGCGTTCGTCGTCCGGCTGAGCTTCGTCCGGACCAGCGGCCTCGACGGCTACACCGGCTACGACGACGGCGTCTACTACACCGCCTCGGCGGACCTCCTGTTCGGGGCCACGCCCTACCGGCACGTCCTGCTCCTCCAGGCACCCGGGAGCATGCTGTTCCTCGCCCCCTTCGTCTGGCTCGGCGCACACACCTCCGACGCCGTCGGGGTGGCGACCGGCCGGCTCGCCTTCATGGCGATGGGCGGGCTCATCGCCTTCCTCATCGTCCGGTATGCCGCGAGGTGGGGCCGGGCGGCGGCGGCCACCGCCGGCCTGACGTATGCCGTGAGCTTCGCGGCCGCGTTCGGCGACCGGACCTTCCTGCTCGAGCCGATCGGGAGCCTGGCGATGGTGCTCGCCCTGGTCCTCCTGCCCCGGCGTGGCGGCGGCCGGCCCTGGCAGGCCTACCTCGCGGGGTGCGCCCTGGGTTTCGCGGCGTCGACGAAGATCTGGTATGCCCTGCCCCTCCTGGTCTTCGTCCTCTTCCAGACCCGTCGGGACGCGATCCGCGTGGTGCTCGGCGCCGTCGGCACGGGTGCCCTGGTCTGCGGGCCGTTCCTGGCCATGGCGCCCGCGCGGTTCGTCCGCGAGGTCGTGATCGACCAGCTGACCCGGCCGCCCACCAGCGGTGGGATCGCCGCGCACCTCACCCTGCTGATGAGCATGCTCGCGGGTCACCTGACGGTGACGCCGACGTGGACCGTCGCGCTGGCCGCCGTCGTCGCCTGCACCCTGCTCGCCGCCTCGCTCCCCGGCGCCCGCTGTGTGACCGCCCTGTTCGTGGCCAACGCGGCGCTCCTGATCCTCGGCTCGCTCTTCTTCACCCACTACACCACCTTCGTGACGCCGCTGCTGGCCATCGTCGCCGGCGCCGCGGTCGCGAGGGTCGGCACCTGGCGGCACGGGCTCGGGACCGCGACGGCGACCGGCCTCGTCGCGGCCGTCGCCCTGTCCTCGGCCGGCTCCCTCGCCCGGGTCGGAGCCGTCTACCACCCGGTCCCGACCTCGGCGCTGCGAGCGGCGGTCGACTCGACCGGGGGATGCGTCACCGCCCAGATGCCGATCCTCATCGCCGACGCCGACCACCTCACCTCGGACCTCCGGGCGGGCTGCCTGATCTACCCCGACACGACCGGATGGATCTACGACTCCGTCGTCATGAACCGGCCGGCCGCGGCGCCGTTCGTCGGGCGGACCCGGAGCCCGCGCTGGCAGGCCCTGGAGGCCCGCTACCTGGAGTCCGGCTCGACGACGATCATCCGGGGCTCGGGGCACAGCCTGGACCGTCGCACGCTGGCCGACGTCGACGACGGAGTCATCGCCAGGGCGCGGGAGTACACCGTCTACCGCACGGCCGATCGGGGTCCGATGCCGGACCCGGGGTGAGCCCGGGCTGAGCGCGGGGGAGGGACCTCCGGAGACCTCACGCGAGTCAAGGTATTCGGGGGTCGAGGTATTGGGTGACCTGGCGGTGGGGTCGGATTACCTCTACCCAGGGGGATCCCGCCGGCGTCGAGGTGTTGGGGTACTTGGCGGTGGGGTCGGATCACCTCGACCCAGGGGATCCCGCCTGCGTCGAGGTATTGGGGTACTTGGCGGTGGGGCGAAGGGGTCGGATCACCTCGACCCAGGGGATCCCGCCTGCGTCGAGGTATTGGGGTACTTGGCGAAGGGGTCGGATCACCTCGACCCAGGAGGACCCAGTCGGGGTCGAGGTATCGGGGTGCCTTGCGATGGGTCCGGATTACCTCGACCCGGCGGGCACCGGGGGTGCCTGGCGGGGGATCCGGACCTCGAACCGGCACCAGCCGTCGCTCCGCTCGGTCGCGACGACGTCACCCCCCTGTGCTCGCGCGATGCTCCGAACGATGGCGAGGCCGAGACCGCTGCCGCCCGCGTCGCGGTCACGGGCCTCGTCGAGCCGGGTGAACCGCCCGAAGACGTCGTCGCGTCGCGAGGACGGCACCGGCGGGCCGTCGTTGTCGACGCGCAGGACGGCCCACGTCGCGTCGCCGTGGACGTCGAGCTCGACCGCGCCCCTCGCGTGCCGCACGGCATTGTCCACGAGGTTGCGCAGCATCTGGGCCAGCCGGGTCTCGTCTCCGGTGACCCGGACCGGGCTGATGGCTGCCCTCGCGCTGACCGACGCGGTCGTGCGCAGCCGGCGGACCTCGGCGGCGACGAGCTCGTCGAGGTCGACGTCGCGCCGCTCGGTGGGGGCTCGGTCGTCGGCCTTGGCCAAGGTGAGCAGGTCGTCGACGAGCCGTTGCATGCGGATCGCCTCGGCGAGGACGACGGCGTCCCGATCCTC
>JBDIAL010000123.1:0-11168 GCA_039812405.1 Nostocoides sp. | reverse complement strand
GTGTGCCACCCGGCGGGCAGGTCCCCGGGCAGCTCGACGGCCGCCTCGCCCGTCTCCCGCCCGTCGACCCAGCGCGGCGGCACCCAGTGGTCGACCTGGCGCGCCGGTCGGGTCCCTCCGGCCTCCAGCTCCACCTCGACCTCGAGGGACTGCCCGTGCGGCACGTGCACCGGCACGCGAGGGCAGTCACCGGCGCGCGTCACGACGGTCGGCGGGAGGACGCGGCGCCAGGGGTCGTCCGCGACGTCGGCGAGCGCGTCCCGCACCGCCCCCGGCGAGCCCGCGTCGACGCCGAGCGCGGCGAGGACGGCGACGATCGTCGCCGCCGACACCGCGACGGGGCGGCCGTGCCAGTCCCAGTAGTCGGTGGCGACACCGTGGGCGGCGGCGAGGGCGAGCAGGTCGGCGTCCGGGAGCCCGGATGCGGGGTCGCCGGGGTCGCCCACGCCCGTCACACCCGCGCCCCGACGAGGGAGCCGACACCGTAGGTCACGGCCATGGCGAGGGCCCCGCCCGCCACGTTGCGGACGATCGGCCGCCCGGTGGCCGCGCCGCCGAGCCGGGCGCTCACCAGGCCCGTGAGGCCGAGCGCGACGAGCACGGCGACGACGGTGACGAGGACCCGGGCCGGGGGGTCGGGCAGCAGGATCGCGAGGAGGGGGAGGGCGCCCCCCACCGTGAAGGCGAGCATCGAGGCGCCCGCCGCAGCCCACGGGTTCGCGAAGTCGCCGAGGTCGATGCCGAGCTCCACCTCGGCGTGGGCGGCGAGGGCGTCCCGGGCCGTCAGCTGGCGGGCCACCTCGTGGGCGAGGTCGTCGGTCAGGCCGCGGTCGACGTACATCGAGGCCAGCTCCTCGAGCGCCGCGTCGAGGTCGTCGCGCAGCTCGGCGAGCTCCTTGGTGACCAGCGCGCGCTCGGTGTCGCGCTGGGTGCTCACCGAGACGTACTCGCCGGCCGCCATGCTCATCGCGCCCGCCGTCAGGCCCGCGACCCCGGCCGTCGCGATGGCCCCCCGGGACGCCGTCGCGGCGGCGACGCCGATGACGATGCCGGCGACGGAGACGATGCCGTCGTTGGCGCCGAGGACGCCGGCCCGGAGCGCGTTGAGCCGGCCCGAGACGCCCTTGTCGTGGGGCTCCCCGGGGTGGGGATGCTGGCTCATGGGACTCCGTTCCGGACGACGACGGGGCCAGTCTGCCGGGCTGCCCGGGGTCCCACAATCGCAGTACTCTCGAAGGTGCCGTTCACGTGGTTCACAAGGTCGTCGGTCGGTATCAATTCGGTGAAGTCGGCCGGAGGGCTTGCGCAACCCCGAGGGTGGTGGGTTAAGTTCACCGCGCATGCCTCATCAGGCGTGGAGATTTTGCGGGGTCCCAGAGCCGGGTCGCCGAAGTGCCGACGTCCGGATGACCTTCGGGCCGGACGACCAACTGTGGAGGTGCATACGAGCGTGCCGAACGACCGGGATGGCGACGAGGGCCTGGCACACGAGCCCACCACGAGTCTGGCGACCGGCCTCGCGACGGCCGAGGCGGAGGCCGAGGGCGACGAGACGAAGGGCACGAAGGCCATCGCGGGTCGCACCCCGTGGCAGCTGGCCCGCGCGCGACTGCTGCGCGACAAGCCGAGCATGGTGGCGCTCACCGTCGTCATCATCGTCCTCCTGGCCGGCATCCTCGCGCCGATCCTCGACAAGCTCGGCATCCTCGACCCGACGGGCGGCAACCTCTCGCTCATCCACGCCCAGACCGGCGGCCTGCCCGTTGGCTCGTTCGGCGGCATCTCGCTGGAGCACCCGTTCGGCATCGAGCCGACGACCGGGCGCGACGTCTTCTCCCGCGTCCTGGAGGGCATCACCTTCTCGCTGCTCATCTCGATCAGCGCGGCGCTCATCTCGATGGTCATCGGCATCGCGCTCGGCCTGATCAGCGGCTACTTCGGCGGCAAGGTCGACTACTTCGTCTCCCGGATCGTCGACCTCACCCTCTCCTTCCCGCAGACCCTCATGCTCCTCGCGCTGTCGGGCACCTTCATCACCGTCATCTCCAGGGTCATCAACGACCCCAACCAGGGCAACGGCTCGCGGGCGATCTACATCATCCTCGTCCTCGGGCTCTTCGGCTGGCCGGTCGTGGCCCGCGTGCTGCGCGCCCAGGTCATGTCCCTGCGGCAGCGCGAGTTCGTCGAGGCGGCCCAGTCGCTCGGCGCGAAGCCGCGCCGAGTCCTGTGGCGCGAGCTGCTGCCCAACCTGTGGGCGCCCATCCTCATCTACATCACGCTGCTGCTCCCGGCGAACGTGTCGGCCGAGGCGGCGCTGTCCTACCTCGGCGTCGGCATCGTCCCGCCGACACCGACCCTCGGCAACGTCCTCTCGGCGTCGGTGCTCTACATCAACTCCGACACGACGTTCTTCCTCATCGGCGCCCTGTCCGTGGCCATCGTCGTCATGAGCTTCAACCTCGTCGGCGACGGCCTGCGGGACGCCCTCGACCCCAAGGCCGACCGGTGACGTCCGGCCCGGCCCCCCACCAGATGTCCTTGGCACGCGCCGAGGCGGAGCGCCGCGACGGCGGCTGCACCCAACCCGAAGGAGAATCATGAAACTGAAGGCAACAGGGCTCGTTGCCCTCGCAGTAGGGGCCGCGTTGCCGCTGGCAGCCTGCGGTGGCGGGTCCACCGGTGGCTCGACCCAGACGACGGGGGCGGCCAACGCGGCCGGGACCAAGGGCGGCACGCTCTACTACCTGACCAACCGGGCCGCGGAGCACCTCGACCCGCAGCGGGTCTACATCGGGCGTGACATCACCGACCTCGGCCGGCTCGTCTACCGGAGCCTCGTCCAGTACCCCGTGTCGACGGACACGGCGACGGCGAACAAGCCGGTGCCCGACCTCGCGACGAACACCGGCACGATGACCGACGGCGGCAAGACGTGGTCCTTCACCCTCAAGGACGGCGTGAAGTGGCAGGACGGCAAGGAGATCACCTGCGCCGACCTGCGCTACGGCGTCTCGCGCACCTTCGCCCAGGACGTCATCACGGGCGGCCCGAACTACATCCTCAACTACATGCCCAACCTCGCCAAGGAGTACAAGGGCCCCTACACGAAGACCGGCCAGGCCGACTTCGACAAGGCCGTCACCTGCTCCAGCGACAACAAGACGATCACCTACCACTTCGAGAAGCCGTGGGTGGACTTCAACCTCGCGATCGCCTCGCTGCGGGCCTTCGACCCCTACCGGCAGGACCAGGACAAGGGTGACAAGTCCAACTTCGCGATCTTCTCCGACGGCCCGTACATGCTCCAGGGCACGTGGACGGAGAACCAGGGCGGCACCTTCGTCCGCAACCCCCAGTACGACGCGAGCACCGACGGTGTCCGCAAGGCGCTCCCCAACAAGATCATCTTCCAGGAGGGCGTGAACAACGAGGTCATCAGCCAGCGGCTCATCGCGGACAGCGGCAACGACAAGGTCGCCGTGACCGACCGCGTCATCCCGCCGGCCTACTACAGCCAGATCACCGGTGCGGTGGCCAGCCGGGCCACGACCGAGGCCTCGCCGTTCACCAACTACCTCCTGCCGAACTTCAACACGGTCAAGAACGTCAAGGTGCGGCAGGCCCTGGCGATGTCGATGGACAAGGCGGCATACTCCGCGGCCCTCGGCGGCGACAAGTCCTCCATCCCGGCGAAGTCGATCGTCAACCCGGCCGTCCCCGGCTACCAGCCGAACCCGGCCTTCACGGCTCCCGACAGCGGTGACCCGGCAGGGGCCAAGAAGCTCCTCCAGGAGGCCGGCGTCACCCTGCCCTACCCGATCCGGTTCACCTACAACAGCGGCACCGCCGCCGCCGACAACGGGGCCGCCGCGCTCCAGTCCGGCTGGCAGAAGGCCGGCTTCAAGGTGACCCTCGTCCCGCTGACCGACAACTACTACTCGGTCATCCAGGACCGCAACTACAAGGGTGGCGACATCATCTGGGGCGGTTGGGGCGCCGACTGGCCGAGCATGTCGACCGTGCTCCCGCCGCTGTTCGACTCCCGGATCAACTTCAACGGGAAGACCAACGGCCAGGACTACGGCAACTTCTCCTCCGACGAGGCGAACTCGCTCATCGACAAGGCGGCCCAGCAGACCTCGCAGGCCGGCCAGATCGCGGTCTACCAGGACCTGGACAAGTACCTCGGTGAGCAGGTCGCGTACATGCCGCTCGACACGACGACGTTCTACCGGCTCCACGGCTCGAGCGTCTCGCCGTACATCCAGACGGCGGCGTCCAACCAGTACCCCGACCTCGGTGGTATCGGTATCGCCGGTGGCGGCAGCTGAGCTGACCTCCGTCATGTGACCCGGTGGTCCCTCACCCGGGAAGAGGGTGAGGGACCACCGCGGTCCGGCCACCACCAGGCTTGCTGGAGAAGGTAGGAGACGAATGTTCCCGTTCATCGTGCGGCGCACGCTCGCCGGCATCGTGCTGCTCCTCGTGCTGTCCTTCGTCACGATGGTGCTCTTCTTCTCGGGCCCGACCGACCCGGCGCGGGTCATGTGCGGCAAGTCCTGCAGCGTCGAGCGGATCGAGCAGACCCGCAAGGCGCTCGGCTACGACAAGCCCGTCGTCGTCCAGTGGGGCGCCTTCCTCAAGGGCATCGTCGCCGGCCGGGAGTACCCCGCCGACGCCGAGCTGCGCAAGGCCGCCCCCCAGCTGGTCACCGAGTGCCCGGCACCGTGCCTCGGCTACTCGACGATCACCAACCAGACCGTCAACACCGCGGTGTTCACCGCGCTGCCGGTCTCGGCGTCCCTCGCCCTCGCCGCCGGCATCATGTGGCTCATCGGGGGGGTGGGCCTGGGGATACTCGCGGCCCTGACCAAGGGCCGCCTCATCGACCGGGTCATCGTCGGCCTGGCCGTCTTCACCTACTCCTTCCCGACCTTCGCGACCGGCCTGCTGCTCCTGCAGTTCGTCGCCCTCAAGTGGCAGCTGGTCAAGGTGCCGGTGTGGACGCCCATCACCCAGGGCTTCGCGCCGTGGCTCGAGGGCCTGTTCCTGCCCGGTCTCACCCTCGCCATCTTCTTCATGGCGGCCTATGTGCGGCTCACCCGGGCCTACGTCATCGAGACCGGGAGCGAGGACTACGTCCGGACCGCCCGCGCCAAGGGCCTGCCGCGTCGACAGGTCCTCTTCAAGCACACGATGCGCGCGGCCCTCACCCCGCTCGTCACGGCCGCAGGACTCGACCTGGCCGCGGTCATCGGCGGGTCGGTCATCACCGAGAGCGTCTTCAACTTCCCCGGCCTGGGTCGCCTCGCCCTGACCTCCTCGACGCAGTACGACCTGCCGGTCATGGTGGGGATCGTGCTCGTCGCGGCGACCTTCGTCGTCGTCGCCAACATGATCGTCGACATCCTGTATGCCTTCATCGACCCGCGCGTGAAGTACGCGTAGGAAGGGCGACTGCGCGATGACCACTTCCACCGGCGCCGAGGCGCAGACCTGGCGGAGCGGGACCGACGGCGAGCGGCCGCTGCTGTCGGTCCGCGAGCTGCGGGTCCACTTCCCGACCGAGGACGGCATCGTCAAGTCGGTCGACGACCTGTCCTTCGACCTCATGCAGGGCAAGACCCTCGGCATCGTCGGCGAGTCCGGCTCGGGCAAGTCGGTGACCAGCCAGGCGATCATGGGGCTGCACCGCGGCACCCGGGCCCGGCTCTCCGGCCAGATCCTCTTCGACGGCACCGACCTGCTCCAGCTGAGCGAGGAGGAGCTGCGCAAGCGCCGGGGCCGCGACATGGCGATGGTCTTCCAGGACCCGCTGTCGGCGCTCCACCCTTACTACACCGTCGGCAACCAGCTGGCCGAGGCCTACCTCGTCCACCACGACGTGAGCAAGGGCAAGGCCAAGGAGCGCGTCATCGACATGCTCGGCCGGGTCGGCATCCCCAGCCCCGCGGCGCGGTTCGACAGCTTCCCGCACGAGTTCTCCGGCGGCATGCGGCAGCGCGCGATGATCGCCATGGCCCTCATCAACGACCCGCGGCTCATCATCGCCGACGAGCCGACGACGGCCCTCGACGTGACGGTCCAGGCGCAGATCCTCGACCTGCTCGTCGGGCTGCAGAAGGAGTTCGGCTCCTCGATCATCATCATCACCCACGACCTCGGGGTCGTCGCCGAGATGGCCGACGACATCCTCGTCATGTACGGCGGCAAGTGCGTCGAACGCAGCGACTCCGACACGATCTTCTACTCGCCGGAGCACCCCTACGCGTGGGGCCTGCTCGCCTCGATGCCGCGGATGGACCGGCTGCGCGCGGAGCGGCTCCGGCCGATCGCGGGCAACCCGCCCTCGCTCATCAACCTGCCGAGCGGGTGCGCCTTCCACCCGCGCTGTGTCTACGCCTCGGACGAGCTCGGCTGCCGGACCACGGTGCCGCCGTTCGACTTCGAGAGCGAGCACCCCGTGCGCTGCCTCATCCCGCACGAGGAACGGTTGTCCATCTACGAGACGAAGGTCAAGCCGACGCTATGAGCACCGACACGACCCAGCCGGCCACGGGGTCCGAGGCCCACGCCGGCACGGGCGAGCGCATCCTCGAGGTCAGGGGCCTGAAGAAGCACTTCCCCCGCAAGACGAACGGGCTCATCCGCCGGGCCGACGACCCGGTGAAGGCGGTCGACGGCATCTCCTTCGTCCTCCACCGCGGTGAGACGCTCGGCATCGTCGGCGAGTCCGGGTGCGGCAAGTCGACGGCCGGGCGCACCGTGCTCCAGCTGCTCACGCCGACCGCCGGCACGATCACCTACCTCGGCGAGGACGTCACGGGCGTCAGGGGCAGCCGGTGGCGCAAGCTGCGCACCGAGATGCAGATGGTCTTCCAGGACCCCTACGGCAGCCTCAACCCGCGCCAGACCGTCGGCAACATCGTCGGGGCCCCCTTCCAGATCCAGGGCATCAAGCCGCCCAAGGGCGTCAAGGCCGAGGTGCAGGATCTCCTCGCCCGGGTCGGGCTCAACCCCGAGCACTACAACCGTTACCCGCACGAGTTCTCCGGCGGCCAGCGGCAGCGCATCGGCATCGCCCGCGCCATCGCGCTGCGGCCCAACGTCATCGTCTGCGACGAGCCGGTCTCGGCCCTCGACGTGTCGATCCAGGCCCAGGTCGTCAACCTCCTCGAGGACATCCAGGACGAGTTCGACCTCACCTACATCTTCATCGCCCACGACCTGTCCGTCGTGCGGCACATCTCCGACCGGGTCGCGGTCATGTACCTCGGCCGGATCATGGAGGTCGCCGACCGCGACGAGCTGTACGCCAACCCTCAGCACCCCTACACCCAGGCCCTGCTGTCGGCCGTGCCGCTGCCGGACCCGCGCAAGGAGAACAAGCGCGACCGCATCCTGCTGACCGGCGACCTGCCCTCCCCGATCAACCCGCCGTCGGGCTGCGTGTTCCACACCCGGTGCCCGAAGTTCCGCATGGAGCTGTCCGACACCGACAAGGCGCGGTGCACGGGGGAGGTCCCCGAGCCGCGCGAGGTCGCGCCGACGCACGAGGTCGCCTGCCACTTCCCGGGCGCTCCCAAGGTGGCGGTCGTCCACCTGGAGGACGCCCCGCCGGTCGACCCCGCCCTCCTCGCGGAGGTCGACCAGGAGGCGCCCCCGTTCCCCGAGCCCGACCTCGTCCCCCTCGCCGAGGAGGACGTCGAGGGCGAGGAGGGGCGCGACCTCACCTCCTGAGCGGTGCCCCGCGGCGCCGAGCCCGCGTCCCCGACGATTTCGGGCTCTCCCGTGGCGGGTGAGAGACTGAGCCAATGCCTGTGACCTCCCGCGGTGACATCCGCAATGTCGCCATCGTCGCGCACGTCGACCACGGCAAGACGACGCTCGTCGACAAGATGCTCTGGCAGACCGGGGCGTTCGGCGAGCACGCCCACGTCGCCGAGCGCGCCATGGACAGCGGCGACCTCGAGCGGGAGAAGGGCATCACGATCCTCGCGAAGAACACCGCGGTCCGGTATGCCGGGAAGGCCGCGGCCGACGCCGGTCACCCCGACGGTGTGACGATCAACATCATCGACACCCCCGGCCACGCCGACTTCGGCGGCGAGGTGGAGCGCGGCCTGTCGATGGTCGACGGCGTCGTGCTGCTCGTCGACGCCTCGGAGGGTCCGCTGCCGCAGACCCGGTTCGTCCTGCGCAAGGCGCTCGAGGCCGGGCTGCCCGTCGTCCTCTGCATCAACAAGGTCGACCGCCCCGACAGCAGGATCGCCGAGGTCGTCGACGACGTCTACGAGCTGTTCCTCGACCTCGACGCCGACGAGAGGCAGATCGAGTTCCCCATCGTCTACGCCTCGGCCAAGGCGGGCCGGGCCGCCACCGAGCGGCCGGCCGACGGCGAGCTGCCCGCCGAGCCCGACCTCGAGGCCCTCTTCCGCACCATCCTCGAGACCGTCCCGGCGCCGACCTACGACGACGACGCGCCGCTCCAGGCCCACGTGACGAACCTCGACGCGAGCAGCTTCCTCGGTCGCCTGGCCCTGCTGCGCGTCCACAACGGGACGATCCGCAAGGGCCAGCAGGTCGCCTGGTGCCGTCACGACGGGAGTGTCGAGCGGGTGCGGATCACCGAGCTGCTGATGACCGAGGCGCTCGAGCGCAAACCCGCCGAGAGCGCCGGTCCGGGGGACATCATCGCCGTTGCCGGCATACCCGACATCACCATCGGGGAGACCCTCGCCGACCCCGAGAACCCCGTCCCGCTCCCGCTCATCACCGTCGACGAGCCGGCCATCTCGATGACGATCGGCACGAACACCTCCCCGATGACCGGCCGCGTCAAGGGGGCCAAGCTGACCGCCCGACTCGTCAAGGACCGCCTCGACCGCGAGCTCGTCGGCAACGTCTCGATGCGCGTCCTCCCGACCGAGCGGCCCGACGCGTGGGAGGTCCAGGGCCGGGGCGAGCTGGCGCTCGCGATCCTCGTCGAGCAGATGCGGCGCGAGGGCTACGAGCTGACGGTCGGCAAGCCGCAGGTCGTGACCCGCACCGTCGACGGCAGGCTCCACGAGCCGGTCGAGCGGCTCACCATCGACACCCCCGAGGAGTACCTCGGCCCCATCACCCAGCTGCTCGCCGCCCGCAAGGGCCGGATGGAGCAGATGACCAACCACGGCACGGGCTGGGTCCGGATGGAGTTCCTCGTGCCGTCGCGCGGGCTCATCGGGTTCCGGACCCAGTTCCTCACCGAGACCCGCGGGACGGGCATCGCCCACCACGTGTTCGAGGGCTACGAGCCGTGGTTCGGCGACATCGTGACCCGGGTGAGCGGGTCGCTCGTCGCCGACCGGTCCGGCCCCGCGACGTCGTATGCCATGTTCAACCTCCAGGAGCGCGGCGTCCTCTTCGTCGAGCCGACGACCGAGGTCTACGAGGGCATGATCGTCGGGGAGAACTCCCGGGCCGACGACATGGACGTCAACATCACCAAGGAGAAGAAGCTGACCAACGTGCGGTCCAGCACCTCCGAGGTCCTCGAGCGGCTCGCCCCTCCCCGCAGGCTGTCCCTCGAGCAGTGCCTGGAGTTCTGCCGCGAGGACGAGTGCGTCGAGGTGACGCCGGAGGCCGTGCGGATCCGCAAGGTCGAGCTCGACCAGACCCTCCGGGCCCGCGCGCTCGCCCGCGCCCGCCGGTCCTGACGGCCGCCCGGAGGTCCGGCGCGATGCCCCCGTGCACCGGACGGAGCGGTGCGCCGGTAACGTGCGACGACGTGGCATACGGCAGCTCACGGATCCTCCGGGCGACGGGCCCCACCACCGGGCCGTCGTCGTCCCACCGCGCCGGGGCCGGGGCGCGATGAGCGCCGTCGAGCCGCTGCGGCCGGAGCCCGTCGACGAGGGGTCCTACCGGCTCGCGCTCGGGCGGTTCGCGACCGGGGTCACCGTCGTGACGACCGCGACCCCCGGACCGGCCGGCGGCCAGCTGCACGCCATGACGGCCAGCTCGCTCGCCGCGGTCTCGCTCGACCCGCCGCTCCTGCTCGTCGGCGTCGAGCAGGAGGCGCGGTTCCACGACGCCATCGTCGAGGCCGGGCACTTCGGGGTGAACATCCTCGGGGCCCACCAGCGGGCGGACGCCCAGTGGTTCGCCACCCGCGGACGGCCGCTCGTCGGGCAGCTCGACCGGTCCGAGCACACGATCGGTCCCGTCACCGGCTCGCCGCTGCTCACGGGGAGTCTCGCCCAGCTGGAGTGCGTGGTGAGCGCCGTCCACCCCGGCGGCGACCACAGCATCGTCGTCGGGCTCGTCGTCGCGGCCCAGGTCGCGACCGAGGCCGACGAGGCGCTCGTCCACTACCGCAGCCGCTACGACCACCTCGCCTGACCCCATCCCGCCGTTCCCGCCGCCCCGACGCACCCCGGTCGAGCCCCCTGTGCTCGCTGTCCCCGCCGCCCTGATGCGCCCCCGAGTCGAGCCCCCCTGTGCTCGCCCTTCCCGCCGCCCCGATGCACCCCCCGGTTCGAGGCCCTGTGCTCGCCGTCCCCACCGTTCCCGCCGCCCCGACGCACCCCGGTCGAGCCCCTGTGCTCGCCGTCGGCTGCGGCGGCGGGCGGGAGCCCTGCTGTGGAGGTTACTCAGGAGTATTCGTTGGGGACACAGCACATACTCCTGAGTAACCTCCACATTGGCTGCGGGCCATTGGCTGCGGGTCATTGGCTGCGGGCCATTGGCTGCGGGCCCCGCCCGAGTCACCGTGCGCCCGCGTCGGCTGCGAGTGCAGTCAGCGGTCGAGGACGAGGTTGACGTACTCGTGGTGGGGGACGAAGCCGGCCGCCGCGTAGACGGAACGGGCCACGTCGTTGTCCGCGAGGACCTGCAGGTGCAGGGACGCCGCCCCGGTCTGCTGCGCCTGCCGGGCCAGGGCGGCGAGGACGGCGCGGCCCAGCCCGACCCGGCGGTGGGCGGGGTCCACCCACATCGCGGCGATGCCGCCCCAGCCGTCGCCGACCGCGAGCCGGCCGATGCCGACGAGCGACCCTGCGTCGTCCTCGACCTCGGCGAACCACTGCCGCCGGCTCCCGGTGAGCACGTCCCGCACCGTCTCCCGGGGCATCGTCGAGCCCTCCGGTCCGCCGCGGTATCCGCCGTATGCCGTGAGCCAGCGCTCG
>JBDIAL010000122.1:0-11211 GCA_039812405.1 Nostocoides sp. | reverse complement strand
AGGCCCTGCCGCTGCTGGCCGTGCCGTCGTGACCTCGGGTGTCGCGCCGGAGCCGACGGACGTCGCCGTCGACCGTCCGGTCGAGCGCCTGCCCCGGGCCGCCCGGGGCTGGCTGCCCGTGGGCCTCGTCGCCGCGCTGCTCGCCGTCGGGTGCCGGCTGTGGCTCGAGGGGCGCTCGGGCCTGACCGGCGTCGGGGCATACGACGACGGCATCTACTACGCCGCCTCGGCGAACGTGCTCCACGGGTTCCTGCCCTACCGGGACTTCCTCCTCCTCCACCCACCCGGGATCACCCTGCTGCTGGCCCCCTTCGTCTGGGTGGGGTCGCACACGAGCGACGCGACGGGGCTCATCCTCGCGCGACTGGCCGTCATGGGCCTCGGCGGCGTGACGACGCTGCTCATCGTGCGCCTGGTGTCCCGGTGGGGCCTGCTCCCCGCGGCCACGAGCGGGCTGGTCTACGCGGTCCTCTACCCCGCGGCATACAGCGAGCGCACCATCCTCCTGGAGCCGGTCGGGAGCCTCGCCATGGTCGTGGCGCTGCTGCTCGTGCCGCGGCGCGGGACGGGCGGGACGTGGCGTCCCGTGCTCGCCGGTGCCGTGCTCGGCCTCGCCGCGGTGACGAAGATCTGGTACGTCCTGCCGCTGCTCGTCTTCCTCGCCTTCCAGACCCGGCGGGACGCCGTGCGGGTGGCGGTCGGTGCGGCGGTGTCGGCGATCGTCGTCGGGGGGCCGTTCTTCGTCATGGCGCCGGGCCCCTTCGTCCGCGACATCCTGCTCGACCAGGGCGGCCGGCCGGCCAACAGCTCCGGTGTGGTGGGCCGGCTGAGCAGCCTGCTCGGCGACCTCGTCGCGCCCCGGGGGTGGCCGGTGCCGGTGCGCGGGACGATCCTGCTTCTCCTCCTCGGGTGCGCCCTGCTCGCCCTCACCGTCGTGGGGGCGCGGTGCGTCACCGCGATGCTCGTCGCCAACACGATGCTGCTGCTCGCGGCCCAGGTCTTCTACCTCCACTACGTCGCCTTCGTCGCGCCCCTGTTCGCCGTCGTGCTCGGGGCCGCCGTCGCCGCCCTGTGCCGGTGGGCCCGACGGTCCTCGGCGCCGGGGGAGCGCGGCCCGACGCGGTATGCGGGGGCTCGCCTTGCCGTGGTGGGCGCGCCGGTCCTCGCGGTGCTCCTCCTCGGGGTCGTCCTCGTGTCGTCCGTCCCGCGGCTGGCCAAGGGGGCGGACGGGCCCTTCCCCGCGCGGACCCTGCGACCCGCGATCGCGTCCGTCACGGGCTGCGTGACGGCCCAGGACCCGACGACGCTGGCGCTCCTCGACACGCTGACCCGGGACCTCGACGAGGGCTGCCGGATCCACCCCGACACGACGGGCTGGTTCTACGACGACCAGATCATGGATCGTCACGACGGCGACTGGACCCCGAAGATCCACAACCCCCGCTGGCAGGCCCTCGAGCTGCGCTACCTCCAGTCCGGTGCGGCGACGGTCATCCGCGGACACCGGGGCATCGCGCTCTCGAACGCGACGATGAGCACGCTGCGCTCGGGCGGCGTCGTGGCCCGGGCGGGCACGTTCCGGATCTTCCGCACGCCGGCGCTCGGGCCCTTCCGGCTCCCCCGCTGACCGAGCCCCGCCCGGGCGCCGACGGATCCGACGGTGGGGCTAGAGGAACCTGCGCGCCTCGTCGAGGAACCGCTCGGCGTAGTGCTCCGCCGGGATGTCGCCGAGGTAGTACGTCTTCAGGGCGCGGCGCTCGCCGGCCAGGGGGTCCGGTCCGAGCATCGCGTCGAGGGTCGGCTCGAGGCCGCGCAGGGCGCCGTCGTGGGCCTCCAGGATGTACGCGGCCCGGGCGACGGGGAACTCGGCGACGAAGCTGTCCGCGGGCTCGGACATGGCGACCATGGCGAACGGCTTCTCGGAGTAGAGGTAGTCGCCGACGACGCTCGACACGTCGGACACCATCGCGTCGGAGCGGTTGAAGCAGTCGAAGATGGTCATCTCGCGCTCCGCCTCGGCGCCCACCACGTGGGCCCGTCCGGAGGAGGCGGCGTCCTTCCGGAGCAGCTCGATGATGCGGTCGCACTCGGCGTGCAGCTGCGCGCTGCGGCGCGCGTAGGGGTGCGGGCGGAAGACGACGGCGCACCCGCGCCGGACGAGCGACTCGACGACCTGGTAGCCGACCGGCAGCGAGGAGTAGTTGGAGTCGGCGTAGAAGCCCGCCCAGGTCGGCGCATACAGGACCGTCGGGTCGGCGATCTCGGCGATGGCCCGCTGCGCGATGTGCACGCCCTCGACCTGGGGGCGGCCGACGACGGTGAAGATGCCCGGCGGCATGTCGACGCCGTGGTCGGCGAACCGGTCGATGGCCGCCTGTCCCGCGACGAAGTCCTTGTCGTACATGCGGAAGACCGGGTTGTAGCTCGGCGCCTTGTCGCTGTCGCCGTGGTTGAGCTGGATGTGGGTGAGGTCGGCGTAGCGGATGGTGTGGGCGTTCTTCGTCGCCGTGTTGACGTAGAAGAAGGTCTTCAGGCTCGGCACGATGATCGGGTCGATGTCGGTGAGCGCCTTGCGGAGGATGACCGGGGCGGTCGTCACCGAGGGGTCGAGGTCGAGGACGTCGGCGAAGTTCGTCTCGCTCCGCACGAGGATGAAGAACGGCACACCGAGGCGCTCGAGGTAGGGCAGCCACATGGCGATCTGGTATGCCGTGCCCCGCGGGGCCTCCCAGTGGAGGGCGAAGACGGGCCGGATCTGGCGCGCGATGATCGACCGGATCCGGGCCTCGAAGCGGCGCCGCGAGCGGATCCGGTCCAGCGCGTCGTAGCAGGCCGCGAGCGACACCCCGAGGCAGACGACGGCCCAGGCGAGCACGAGCCAGCCGGGGAGCGAGGTGAACGCGACGACGACGAGGGCGGCGATCCCGAGGGTGTTGACGACCCAGACGATGCCCGCCCCGAACCACGCGCTGTCGCGGGTCGTCACGCCGGGGATGCGGGCGGCATACGGCGCGCCCATCATCGCGAGGGTGCGGACCGTCGGCTCCCCGATGACGAGCATCCCGACGATGGCGAACGCGATGCGGGTCGGGACGTCCTCGTTGGCCGTGGCGATCTGGGCAGCCGCCATCGTCGCGACGAGGAGGCGGGCGACCTGGTAGGTGCCGAGCGGCCGGACCGTCTCGAGGGCGGTGACGATGGCGAGCCGCTGGAGGACGGCGATCCGGGCGAGGGCGAGGGCCGCGAGGAGGATGGCGATCCAGGTCGGCCACGTGGAGAGCAGGACGAGGAGGGAGGCGAAGGCGAGGGCGTTGACCGTCGCGGTCCGCAGCCCGAGGGTCACGACGAGCTGGCTCACGTCCAGCCCGCTCCGGGCGCCCTCCTCGCCCCCAGCCTGCTCAGCCATCGGTGTCACCCATCGGTGCGTATGCCCTTCCTCACGGGAGCGGATGCCGTGCCGGTGCCGTCGGCCCCGTCGGTCAGACCCTGGTGTCCTCGTCCTGCGGGCGCCGTTCCGACTCGGCGACGATCGCGGCGATGAGGGCGGCCTCCGAGGCGCTGCGGGACATGCCGGTGCCGCGTGGCTCGGTGCGGCGCACGTCGATGACGTGGCCGGTGAGAGGCGAGATGAGGACGTCGATCGAGGTGAGCGCCACCGCCTTGCTCGAGAGCAGCGAGCCGGCCGGCTCCTTGCCGAAGGCCTGGGTGCGCATCGGCGTGCCGGTGCGCTCGGGGTTGATGCAGTTGACGCGGACCCCCTCGACGGCCCACTCGTCGGCGAGGGCCTGGGTGAGGTTGACGACGGCCGCCTTCGTCGAGCTGTACGTGGAGTAGCCGGAGCGCCCCCGGGTGTAGGAGCTCGAGGTGAAGTAGAGCAGGTGCCCGCCCGTCTCGCGCAGGTAGCGCAGGCCGAAGCGGGCAGCCGCGATGGGGGCGAGGAGGTTGACCCGGACGGTGTCGATGATCTCCTCCATCGGCACCTCGGCGATCGGCCCCCGCCGCAGGACCCCGGCCGTGACGACGATGAAGTCGATCCGCCCGCTGCGCTCGAAGGACACCCGCAGGGCGGCCTCGACGTCCTCCATCCGGCCGACGTCGGTCCCCGTCTCGGACCGGCTGAACCGGTGGACCGTCGCGCCGAAGCCCTCCGCGAGGGCGGCCATGTCCGCCCCGATGCCGTAGCTGCCGCCGAGCACGACCATGACCTTGCCGGCCAGCGCCCTCGCATACTCCTGCGGGGTGCTCGCCGGGGGAGCCGCGGACGTGCCGATCTGGAAGAGCTTGTCGGCGATGAACACGTCGATCGGCTGGGTGATCTTCATGTTCTGGTCGGAGCCGTCGACGACGACGATCGGCACCTCGGGGGAGTAGGTGAGGACGACCGAGCAGTCGTCGGTCGCGGCGAACTCGGGGTCCTGCCACGCCCGCTCGTAGGCCGTGGTGATCGTCGAGAGCCGGAAGGCCTGGGGCGTCTGGCCGCGCCGCAGGTGGGCCCGGTCGGGGACGGCCGTGATGACGCCGTCGTCGTCGACCTCGACGATGGTGTCGGCCGAGGGGATCGCGACGTCGACCGCGTCGTAGTGGTCGAGGGCCGCGACGACCGCGTCGATGATGCGGGGCTCGAGCAGCGGCCGGACCGCGTCGTGGAAGAGGACGTAGGGGTCGTCGTCGCCGCTGGACTCCGCGAGCGCCTCGAGGGCGATGTGGGTCGTCTCGTTGCGCGTCTCGCCCCCGGCGAGGACCCGGGAGACCTTCGGGTGCGCCGCGGCGATGTGCTCGGCGTCCTCGACGTGGTCGGGGTGCATGAGCAGGAGCACGTCGTCGATGCTGTCGGCGCCGGAGAAGATGTCGAGGGTGTGCTCGAGGACCGTCTTGCCGGCGATCTTCAGCAGCTGCTTGGGGATCGTCAGGCCGACCCGCGAGCCCGTGCCCCCGGCGAGGACGACGGCAACGGTGCGAGGGCGCTCGGTCATCGCGGGCTGGGCCTTTCCACGGAGGTGTCGTAAACGGGTGGTCAACTCGTGCAGGCTAACGCACGAGGGCCGCCCGACCGGTGACGGCGCACGGGCCGGCTCGGCGGTGACGGCCGTCCGGTGTCGTATGCTGCGAGGCGCGCCGGGCCCCCTGGCGGTGACGGACCGTCGATCCAGGAGAGCTGTCCCAGTGAGCGATCGCGACGACAGGAGTCCGACGCGACCGTCGCGACCGTCGCTCGAGGACTACCGCCGAGTCGCCCAGCCGCCGGAGATCCGAGGTCGCGCGACGTCGGAGCACTGGGTCGGCGACCTCTACCAGCGCCGCATCTCGCCCTACCTCTCCCGCCCGCTCGCGCTCGCCGGGGTCTCCCCGAACGGCGTCACCGCGATGATGATCGTCGCCGGCGGCTGCGCCGGGCTCGCGCTGCTCGTCCCCGGGGTGTGGGGCGTCGTCCTCGCGGCCCTCCTCGCCCAGGCCCAGATGCAGCTCGACGCCGCCGACGGCGAGGTGGCCCGCTGGACCGGCCGGTTCAGCCCGGCGGGCATCTTCCTCGACAAGGTCGGCCACTACACCGCCGAGTCGCTCATCCCCCTCTGCCTCGGCATCCGGGCCGCGGGCGGGCCGGCCCGGATGGGCGAGCACTACGGGTACGTCGCCCTCGGGGCGGTGCTCGCCCTCGTCATCGTCCTCAACAAGGCCCTCAACGACATGGTCCACGTCGCCCGGGCCTTCAGCGGCCTCGGCCGGATGCCCGAGGGTGGGGTGGTATCGACCCCGCGGCAGGGGCTCGTCGCCGCGGCCCGGTCGGCGGCCCGGTTCGTGCCCTTCCACCGGCTCTACCACTCCATCGAGATGACCCTCCTCATCCTCGTCGTCACCCTCGTCGCCGTCCTCGCCGGCGTCGCGGACGCCCCGCTCACCGCGGCCCGCTGGCTCGTCGTCGCCCTCGTGCCGCTCGCGACCCTCTCCCTGATCGGGCACCTCGTCGCGATCCTCACCTCCTCCCGGCTGCGGGCGGGCTGATGGGCGCGCGGCTGACGTCGGCCCGGGCGACGACCCGGGCGGGGGTCCGCGCCGTCCGCAACCGGCTCGACCGGCGCCGCTACGCGCGGACCGTCCTGCGGATCGAGGACGTCCCCGAGCAGGCCGTGGTCGTCTTCTTCGCCGCCGTCCCCGCGGAGATCTACCAGCTCGAGCAGTGGCGCCAGGCCCTCTCGGAGGTGGGGGGCCGCCACCCCGTCGTCGTCTGTGTCACGGTGCCCGACATCGGCCGCCTCGTGACCGAGCGGACCGGCCTCGACGTCGTCCTCGCCTCGGCGGGGGTCCAGCTCGAGCGTCTCGTCGAGACCCGCCGGCCCGCCGCCGTGCTCTACCTCAACCACCGGGAGCCCAACTTCCGGATGCTGCGCTACCCCGAGACGGTCCACGTCTACCTCGGGCACGGCGAGAGCGACAAGGGGGCGAGCGCGTCGCACCAGAACATGGCATACGACTACTGCTTCGTCGCCGGGCCGGCCGGACGGGAGCGGCTCGAGGCCGCCATGCCGCTGTTCGACGCGAGCCGGCGCGCCCCGATGGTCGGCCGCCCCAACCTCGACCCGCGGGTCCTGCGGACCGGACGTCCCGGCACCGTGCCCGACGCGCCGGGACGGACGACCGTCCTCTACGCGCCGACGTGGGAGGGCGGTCTGCCGAGCATGGCGTTCGGGACCGTGGCGAGCCACGGGGAGGCGCTGGCCCGGGCGGTCACGGCGGACCCGGCATACCGGCTCGTCTACCGTCCGCACCCCCTCACCGGGACCATCCGCCCCGCCGACCGGGCCGCCGACGCACGGGTCCGCGCGGTCGTCGAGGCGGCCGGCTCGCCCCATGTCGTCGACACCGGGCCGTACGGCTGGCAGCTCGGGGCGGCCGACGTCGCCGTCGTCGACGTGTCGTCGGTCGCCTACGACTGGCTCGCGACGGGCAAGCCGATGCTGCTCACCGTGCCGGCCGACCCCCGGGCCCGGCCGACGCCCTCGCGGCTGCTCGACATCGCGCCCCGGCTCCCGGCGGGGGAGGCGGCGCAGGCGGTGGAGCGGATCCGCGAGGTCCTCGAGCATCCCGTCACGGGCTGGTCGGAGCTCGTCGCGCACCACTTCGGCGACACGAGCCCGGGGGCGAGCGTCGAGCGGTTCCTCGATGCCCTCGACGCCGTCATCGCCGGCCCGCCCGCGTAGCGGCCCGCCGAGAGCGGGCCGCACGTCAGAGGACCGGGGGCCGGGCCTCCCGGGTCATCCGCCACACCGTCGACCATCGCATGGGCCGCCGACCGCCGGGGTCGGTGCGCACCCCCTCGCGGAACCCGCGGAGCCAGGGCCGCAACGTCGCCCGGCCGGCCCGGGTCGGGAGGGTGCGGGCCAGCTGGACCCCGGTCCACGAGCCGACGTAGACCCACGAGAGGGGGAAGCGCAGGTTGCGCCGGGCCAGCCACACCCGGTTGCGGGCGTTGTTGACGTAGTAGTCGTCGTGCCGGGCCGGGTCGATGGCGGGGTGCTCGCAGCGCAGGTCACCGGCATACCAGACCGTGTAGCCGGCGTCCCACACCCGCCACGCGAGCTCGATGCCCTCGTGGGCGTAGAAGTACGGCGCGCCCCAGCCGCCGGCCTGCTCGTATGCCGTGCGCCGGACGACGAGGACGCCCTCCCAGAGCGACACGACGGGGGAGGAGTGGCGCGGGTCGCCCTTGCGGACGCGGGGGATCCACCGGGTCGGGGCGTCCTCGCCGGGGCTCTCGACGCGGGGCTGGAGCACGCCGAGGCCGGGGTCCCGGGCGAAGCGCTCCGCCGCCCGGAGGAGGAAGTCCGGGTCGAGGAGCCGGGCGTCGTCGTCGAGGAAGAGGAGCAGGTCGCCGCGGACCTGCGGCACGCCGGCGGCGCGGCCCGCGGGGATGCCGAGGTTGTCGGGGAGGGCGAGGACGCGGGCCGGCTCCGGTACCTGGCCGGGGGCGGGGTGCCATCCGTTGCCGACGACGAGGACGTCGGTCTCGACGCCGGCCTGCTCCTGGACCGAGGCGAGGGCCTGCGCGAGCGGACCCGGCCGGGTGCCCTGGGTGAGGACGACGACGCCGATGCGGGGGACGGGACCGGCGGTCATCGGCCGGCTCAGCCCTGTGCCTCCGGGTCGAGGGCGACGGTCAGCGGCGGCTCGGTGCGGTCGACGACCTCCTCGACGGAGACCCCGGGGGCGACCTCGCGCAGGACGAGGCCCTCGTCGGTGACGTCGATGACGGCGAGGTCGGTGATGATGCGGTGCACGACGCGCTGCCCGGTGAGAGGGAGGGAGCACTCGTCGACGATCTTGAACGAGCCGTCCTTGGCGGTGTGCTCCATGAGGACGATGACCTGCTTGGCGCCGTGGACGAGGTCCATGGCCCCGCCCATGCCCTTGATCATCTTGCCGGGGATCGTCCAGTTGGCGATGTCGCCGGCGGCGGACACCTGCATGGCACCGAGGATCGCGGCGTCGACCTTGCCGCCGCGGATCATCCCGAAGCTCGTCGCCGAGTCGAAGAAGCTCGCGCCCTTGCGGAGGGTGACGGTCTCCTTGCCGGCGTTGATGAGGTCGGGGTCGACGTCCTCGTCGAGCGGGTAGGCGCCGACGCCGAGGATGCCGTTCTCGGACTGGAGGACGATCTCGACGTCGTCGGGCACGTAGTTGGGCACGAGGGTCGGGAGGCCGATGCCGAGGTTGACGTAGGAGCCGTCGGTCAGCTCGGCCGCGGCGCGGGCCGCCATCTGCTCGCGGGTCAGGGCCATCGCTCAGGCCTCCTTCGGCGCGGCGGGGCGCACCGTGCGGCGCTCGATCCGCTTGTCGGCGGCCTGCTCGGGGGTGAGCGGCAGGACGCGGTGGACGTAGATGCCGGGCAGGTGGATGGCGTCCGGCTCCAGCTCGCCGGGCTCGGCGAGCTCCTCGACCTCGGCGACGGTGACCCGGCCGGACATCGCGCACAGCGGGTTGAAGTTGCGGGCCGACTCGTGGAAGACGAGGTTGCCGTGCCGGTCGCCCTTCCAGGCCCGCACGAGGCCGAAGTCGGCGATGATCGACCGCTCGAGGACGAAGTCGCGCGGCCCGTCGCCGAGGTCGAAGGACGCGGTCTCCTTCGGCGGTGACGCGACGGCCACCGAGCCGTCGGCGGCATACCGCCAGGGCAGGCCACCCTCGGCGATCTGGGTGCCGGACCCGGTGATCGTGTAGAACGCCGGGATGCCGGCCCCGCCCGCGCGCAGCCGCTCGGCCAGGGTGCCCTGGGGAGTGAGCTCGACCTCGAGCTCGCCCTCGAGGTACTGCCGGGCGAACTCCCGGTTCTCCCCGACGTAGGAGGAGATCATCCGGCGGATCCGCTTGTCGGCCAGGAGGATCCCGAGGCCCCAGCCGTCGACGCCGCAGTTGTTGGAGATCACCTCGAGGTCCTGCACGCCGGCGTCGTGGATGGCCCGGATGAGCACGCTGGGGATGCCGCACAGCCCGAACCCACCGACGGCCAGCGACGCGCCGTCGCCGATCCCGTCGATCGCGGCCTGTGCCGTCGCGACGACCTTGTCCATGCGCGCCACCCTAGGCCATCGCCGTGGCGGGGTGAGGGGGCCGGGTCCGCCCGGCCGCGCCGGTCCGGCATACGTCCAGGACAGGCGGGGGATGCGCCGGGGACAGGCCCGGATACTGACCGACCAGTCAGACGGGAACGTACCAATTGGACAGTCTCATGCAGGGACGGTGACGAGGCCGGCGACGTGGCGGGCGATCTCCAGGGCGCTCGTCGCCGCGGGCGAGGGCGCGTTGAGGACATGGAGGACCCGGTCGTCGCCCTCGACGAGGAAGTCGTCGACGAGCGACCCGTCGCGGCGCATCGCCTGGGCCCGGACCCCGGCGGGGGCGGGGGACAGGTCCTCGTCGCGGACCTCGGGCAGGATCTCCCGGACGCTCGCGGCGAACCGGTGCCGGGACACCGAGCGGGCCATCTCGGCGCCGCCGGGCCGCCAGTTCCCGGCGGCGAGCCGCCAGAACCCGGGGAAGGTCAGCGTCTGCCACGCCTCGCGCGGGTGGACCGTGCCCCAGGTGTATCCCTCGCGGGCGAGGGCGAGGACGGCGTTGGGCCCGGCGTGGACGTGCCCGTCGACGCCCCGGGTCAGATGCACCCCCAGGAAGGGGAAGGAGGGGTCGGGCACCGGATAGACCAGGCCCCGGACCAGTGTGGCGGCCCGGGGCGACAGGTCGTGATACTCCCCGCGGAACGGCACGATCCGCACCGACGTCCGGTGCCCGAGGCGGCGGGCCACGACGTCGGACCACAGCCCGGCGCAGTTGACGACGACGTCCGCCGTCAGCTCGCCGGTCGTCGTCTCGAGGACGGTCGCGCCGCCGGGCCCCCGGGACCGGTGACCGGCGGTCACCTCGGTGCCCGTGACCAGCGTCGCCCCGCCGTCACGCAGCCGGCGCGCCAGGGCCCGGCACACCGCGGGGTAGTCGACGACGCCGGTCTCGGCGACGTGGAGCGCGCCGACGCACCGCACGTGCGGCTCGTGCTCGCGGGCCTCGGCCGGCGTCAGCTTGCGGACCGTGAGCCCGTTGGCCCGCCCCCGGTCGAGCAGCCGGAGCAGCCCGGGCAGCTCCTCGGCCCGGGTGGCGACGACGAGCTTGCCGCAGATGGCATACGGAATGCCCTCGGCCTCGGCGAAGGCGGCCATCGACGCGGCCCCGGCCCGGCACATCCGCGCCTTGTGCGACCCGGGAGGGTAGTAGAGGCCGGAGTGGATGACCCCGCTGTTGCGGCCGGTCTGGTGCCGGGCCCAGGTGGCCTCCTTCTCCACGACGGTGACGTGCGCGCCGGGGTGGTCCTCGCGCAGTCGGTCGGCGACGGCGAGCCCGACGATGCCGCCGCCCACGACGACGACGTGCGCCACGCTCACACGGCGTTCCCCAGGTCGACGGTGACGCCCTCGGCGCGCAGCCGGTCGGGCAGGCGCGTGGCGTCGTCGGTGCCCCGGCTGAGGACGACCGAGCCGCCGGCCGCCCACGCCGCCAGGCAGGTGCGCAGGAAGACGCCGAGGTCGGTCGTGGCGGTGTGGACCCGGGCGCCCGGCTCGTCCGCCGGGGCTCCGGCGGCCTGTCCGTAGGCCACGACCTGCCCGTATGCCACGTGCTCGCCTCCCAGCTCGAGGGCGGGGTCGCCGGGGCCGGGCTCCTCCCACGGGT
>JBDIAL010000121.1:0-11228 GCA_039812405.1 Nostocoides sp. | reverse complement strand
CCCTCCCCCGCCGTCACCGCGCGCGGAGGCGGGCACCGGGTCGTCGACATCGCGACGCAGTCGGGGTTGTCCCCGGCCACCGTCGACCGGGTGCTCCACGGCCGGCCCGGCGTCAGCGCGCGGGCCGCGCACCAGGTGGAGCAGGCGCTGCTCGACCTCGACCGGCAGCGGACCCAGCTGCGCCTCGGCGCGCAGACCCTCGTGCTCGATGTCGTCATGCAGGCGCCGACCCGGTTCAGCGGGGCGGTCCGGGAGGCCCTCGAGGCCGAGCTGCCGGGGCTGCGCCCGGCGACGGTCCGGGCCCGGTTCCACCTGTCGCAGGGCGCGGGCCGGGAGGACGTCGCCGCCCTCGTCGCCCTCCTTGACCGGGTCGGCACCCGCGGCCGGTCCAGCCAGGGCGTGCTCCTCAAGGCGCCCGACGACCCGGCTGTCGTCGGTGCCGTCGAGCGGCTCGCCGTGCGGGGGATCCCGGTCGTCACGCTCGTGACGGACGTCCGGGAGAGCCGGCGCATCGCATACGTCGGGCTCGACAACACCGCGGCCGGCGCGACCGCCGCCTACCTCCTCGCCGGGTGGACCGGGCGGAGGGGGACGGCCCGGCCGGGGGCGGATGCGGCCGGCGGGACGGTGCTCGTCACGCTGAGCCGGTCGACCTTCTTCGGGGAGCAGGAGCGGCGGGCCGGGTTCGAGGAGGCGCTCGAGCGGTATGCCCCGGGCCTGGAGGTCCTCGTGCTCTCCGACGCCGACGGCCTCGACGACGCGATGGGCGGCCTGGTCCGGGCGGCGCTCGCGGACCGGCCGGACGTCGCCGCGGTCTACTCGATCGGGGGTGGCAACCGGGCGATCGCCCGCGAGCTCGCGGCCTCGGGGGTGCGGCCCACGGCCTTCGTCGGGCACGACCTCGACGCCGACAACCTCGAGCTGCTGCGCACCGGGGTGCTCACGGCGGTCCTCCACCACGATCTGCGGGCCGACCTGCGCCGGGCCTGTCAGCAGGTCCTGCGTCACCACCACCTCCTGCCCGGCGCCCCGGCCAGCCGTCCCGCCCCGGTCCAGGTGATCACCCCCCACAACGTCCCGCCGCGCCTGGTGTCCGACCCGTCGCGGTGAGGGGGCCGGGGTCGTGTCGGCGCGGGTGGCTCAGCGGACGACGAGGACGAGGGCCGAGAGGGCGGAGGCGAGCAGGACCACCTGCTCGAACCGGGCCTGGGAGATGCGCCGGATCGTGTGCAGCCCGAGCCAGCCGCCGGCGACGACGGCCGGGGCCAGCAGCACCGCGCGGCGCAGGTCGTCGGGATGGATGAGCCCGAGGCCCAGGCTGAACGGCACCTTGGTCAGGTTGACCCCGAGGAAGAACCACGCGCTCGTGCCGACGAACCGCCGCTTGTCCACCCCGCGCGCCACGAGGAACAGCGTCATGACCGCACCCGCCGCGTTCGCCGTCATCGTCGCGAACCCCGCCCCCAGCCCGGCGGCCAGGGCCGGGCCCCGCCGGGGGCGCGTCGCCTCCGGTGCCGGGGCCGGACGGGCCCGCAGGTAGAGCTGCAGCCCGCACAGCACGAGCAGGAGCACCCCGATGCTGCGCTTGAGGACCGCGTCGTCGACGACCGCGAGGAACGCCGCACCGAGCGCCAGGCCGGGCACGACGAGCGGCAGCAGCTCGCGGATCAACGCCCAGTCGCCGTCGCGCCGGTAGTGCCACACCGCCACCAGGTCACCGACGAGGAGCACGACCAGCAGCGCGCCGGTCGACTGCTTGGCCGGCAGCTCCGAGGCGAAGATGACGACGCTGACGACCGCCAGCCCCCCGAACGCCGTCTTGGAGTAGCCGACGACGAGCGCCGCGACGACGAACAGCAGCGCAGTCACCACGACACCACCCCACCACGCTCCCACGACCACGCTCCGACGACCCGGCAGATGACAGGCCGTCATGTAAGGACAAGCAGACATCAGTATGCCGCACGAGACCGTACGGCGGGACGGTCGTGGCCCGATCGCGCGACCCGCGACAGAATCTCCGCCATGGGTCTGGAGGTGGCGCTCGCGGCGACGGGTCCCGTCGCGCTCGAGGCGGGGTATGCCGTCGCCCGGCAGGGCGGCAACGCGGTCGACGTCGCGGCGGCCGCCGCGCTCGCGGCCATGTCGTGCGAGCCGGGGATCGTCAGCCTGCTGTCGGGCGGGTACGTCAACGTGTGGCCGGTCGAGGGCTCGCCCGAGGTCATCGACGGCAACGTCGAGATGCCGGGACGCGGGCTGCCGTCGTCGGCCTTCGGCCGCGGGGTGCGCGAGGTGCGGTTCGCCTACGGGGCGGGCGTCACGATGTACGGCGGCCACGGGGCGTGCGCGACACCCGGCTCGATCCCGGCCCTCGCCCTCGCCGTCGAGCGGCACGGCCGGATGCCGTGGGCGGTGGTCGTCGAGCCGGCCGCCCGGGCCGCGCGGGAGGGCTACCCCATCGGGGCGGCCTCGGCCCGCTACCTCGGCTTCACGGCGGAGCGGCTCTTCGGCCCCGACTCGGAGGCCCGCCGGATCGTCACCCGCCCCGACGGCTCGCCCCTGCAGGCGGGCGATCTCGCGCGCAACGAGCCGCTCGCGGCCGTCCTCGACCGGCTCGGCGCCGAGGGGCCGGCGCTCTTCTCGACCGGCGAGGTGGGCCGCGCCATCGCCGCCGACATGGCCGCGCACGACGGCCTGGTGACCGAGGCCGACCTCGCGGCCTACGCGCCCGTGCTCCGGGTGCCCGTGCGCCGCCGGCTCGGGGAGTGGGACCTCGCCGTCAACCCGCCGCCCTCGGTCGGCGGGCCGATGCTCGCCGTCATGCTCGCCGAGCTCGCGGGGGCCCTGACGGCCCGGGGGACGGGCTCGTCGACGCCTCGACCGGCCCCGGAGGCCGCTCTGGCGTGGTCGTGGCCGGACGTCATCGAGGCGGAGCGGGCGGTCCTGGCATACCGGCACGCCGTCCACGACTTCTCGACCGACCTGCACGCCGACGGTCACGCGCTCCTGCTCGCCGTCGAGCGGCACGGCCTCGCCGGGCTGCCGACCTCCTCCTCGACGGCCCACGTGTCGGCGACCGACTCCGACGGCCTCGCCTGCGGGGTGACGGTGTCGAGCGGCTACCTCTCGGGCATCGCGACGCCGGGCACCGGGCTGCTCCACAACAACGCGCTCGGCGAGCCCGAGCTCAACCGGCTCGGCCTGCACCGGGTCGCCCCCGGCACCCGGCTCGCCTCGAACATGGCGCCGACGACCGGCCGGGCCCCGGGCGGCCGGGCCCTGGCCATCGGCTCGCCCGGGGCCGACCGGATCACGACGGCGCTGCTCCAGGTGCTCGTCCGCGCCTGCCTGCTCGGCGAGCCGCTGGAGCCGGCGATCCTCGCGCCCCGCGCCCACGTCAGCCACCTGCCCACGGGAGAGGCCGTCGTCGACCACGAGCCGGACGCCGCGCTCGAGGCGGCCGTCGCCGCCTCCGGCCTCGCCCCGCGGGCCCACGGGGTTCTCGACATGTTCTTCGGCGGGGTGGGCGCGGCATACCGCACGGCGTCCGGCACCCTCGAGGCGGCCGGCGACCCCCGCCGCGAGGCCGCCGTCGGCGTCGTCTCCGCCTCCTGACCCGGGCTCGGGGCGGGGTCAGGCTCCGGTGACCATCCAGCGGTCGGTGCGGACCCGGGCCCACATGAGGACGCCCCGCACCGCCATGAAGGTCGTGAACCCGAGCCACAGCCAGGTGATGGCGTGCTCCTCGCCGACGAGCGGCACGGTGTCGGAGAGCAGCCACGGCCCGATGGCGTGCAGCCCCCAGACGACGGGCAGGTAGGCGACGAGGCAGGCGACCATCGCCGCAGCGAGCCAGCGCCCGTCACCCGCGCCGATGAGGACGCCGTCGACGACGAAGGCGTAGCCGGAGATGGGCTGTCCGAGGGCGACGACGAACAGCCCGGCGGCGATGACGTTCTGGACCGCGGGGTCGGAGGTGAACAGCGCCGGCAGCACGCCCCGGACCGCGATGACCAGCAGCCCGACGGCGAACCCGGCGACGATGCCCCAGCGCACCATGACCTCGGTCGCCGACCGCGCGGCCCGCAGGTCCCCGGCGCCGAGGGCCCGGCCGGTGAGCGCCTGGGCGGCGATGGCGAGCGCGTCGAGGGTGAAGACGAGGAAGGACCAGACGGTCGCCGTGACCTGGTAGGCCGCGAGGGGCACCGTGCCGTAGGAGGCGGCGACCCAGGTCGTGAGCAGGAGGATCGACCGGAGGGCGAGGGTGCGCACGAGGAGCGGGATGCCGCCCCGAGCCGCCGCGAGGACCCGCCCGGGGCGGGCGCGCAGCCCGGCCCGCTCGCGGTGGGCCATCCGGACGAGCACCGTGGTGAGGACGGCGGCCATCGCGGTCTGGGCGACGACGGTGCCGGTCGCGGATCCCGCGATGCCCCAGTGGAGTCCGTAGACGAGGGTCAGGTTGAGCACGATGTTGCCGCTGAACCCGGCGACCGACACGAGCAGGGGCGTCCGGGTGTCCTGGAGTCCGCGCAGCACACCGGTCGTCGCGAGGACGACGAGCATGCCGGGTATGCCGAGTGCCCCGATCCGCAGGTAGGTCACCGCCTGTGCGGCGGCCGGTCCGGAGGCGCCGAACAGCGCACAGATCGGCTCGGCGAGCAACGCGACGACGACGGCGGTCGCGAGCCCGAGGGTGACGGCGAGCCACGTCCCGTCGATGCCGGCGGTGATCGCCCCGCGCCGCGAGCCCGCCCCGAGCTGGCGGGCGACGACGGCCGTCGTGCCGTAGGCGAGGAAGACGAAGACATTGGCCGCGGTGAGCAGGGCGGCGCTGGCGACGCCGAGCCCGGCGAGCTGGACGGTGCCGAGGTGCCCGACGATCGCGGAGTCGGTCAGGAGGAAGAGCGGCTCGGCGACGAGCGCGAGGAACGCCGGGACCGCGAGCCGCAGGATCTCCCGGCGCTGGTCGCGCGGGTCGAGCGGGTCGGCATACGGTGCGGGCTCGTCCACGGACGGGGAGCTCAGGGGTGGGCGAGGCGGTCGAGGACGAGGTCGCGCGCGCTCGCATACCGGTCCCGCATGGCGGCCGTCGCAGCGGTGTCGGCCTCGGACGGGTCGTAGGTGAGGCTGCCGGGCCGCTCCCAGTCCGGCGGCGTCGCGGCACCGGACAGGACCCAGGCGGCCTGGCGGGCGGCGCCGTCGGCGACGTACTCGCCCGGGGCGGGCACCGTGACGGACGTGCCGAACACGCTCGTCGCACCGTGCCGGACGGCCTCGGAGCGGGCGCCGCCGCCGATGAGCGCGATCCGGCCGACGCGGGTGCCGAGCTCGACCATCGCGGCGAGCCCGTCGGCGAGGCCGTGGAGCATCCCCTCGACGCAGGCCCGGGCGACGTGGGCGGGCGTCGACGTCGCGAGGGTGAGGCCGTGGAAGGAGCCGGTGGCATGCGGGCGGTTCGGCGTGCGCTCCCCCTCGAGGTAGGGGACGAGGACGAGGCCGTCGGCGCCGGGCGGGGCGGAGAGGGCGAGGTCGGCGAGGCCGGCGTGGTCGACGCCGAGGATCCGGGCGGCCGCGTCGAGCACCCGGGCGCCGTTGAGGGTGACCGCCAGGGGGAGGAACTCCCCGGTGGCGTCGGCGAATCCGGCGACCGAGCCGGTCGGGTCGGCGGCCGGCGTCGCGCTGACGGCGGACACGACACCCGAGGTGCCGAGGGAGAGGACGACGTCGCCCTCGACCATGCCGAGACCGAGGGCGGCGGCGGCGTTGTCGCCCGCGCCGGGCCCGAGGAGGGCGCCCGTGAGCGGACCGACGCCGAGGGCGAGGGTCCCCGCGGGGTCGCGCGGACCGCATACGACCGGGAGGACGGCGTCGTGACCGAGGGCGCGGACGAGCAGGTCGCGGCGGTAGTCGCCGGTCGCGGGCGACCAGTACCCGGTGCCCGAGGCGTCGGAGCGGTCGGTATGCAGCGCGCCGAGGTCGGGGTCGTCGGGGCCGTGGCCGGCCAGGCGCCAGGTCAGCCAGTCGTGGGGGAGGGCGACGGCCGCGACACGGGCGGCGGCCTCCGGCTCGGCCTCGGCGAGCCAGCGCAGCTTGGCGACGGTGATCGAGGCGACCGGCACGGTCCCGACCGCCTCGGCCCACTCGGCGGCGCCGAGCTCGGCGGTGAGGTCGGCGGCGGCCCGGGCCGAGCGGGTGTCGTTCCACAGCAGCGCGGGGCGGATGACCTCGCCGGCCTCGTCGAGGACGACCATGCCGTGCTGCTGCCCGCCGACGGAGACGGCCGCGACGTCGGCGAGCCCGCCGGCCGCCGCGACCGCCTCCTGGAGCGCGTCCCACCAGCGGTCGGGGTGGATCTCGGTGCCCTCGGGATGCCGTGCCCGCCCCTCGCGGACGAGGGAGCCGGTGTCGGCGTCCCGGATGACGACCTTGCAGGACTGGGTGGAGGAGTCGATGCCGGCGACGAGAGCCATGGGTCCCACTCTGCCCCAGGGCGGGCGAGAACCGCCGCTCCGGCTGCGGTGTGGACGGCGGTCGACGGTGTGGCGGTCTGCTGGGGGCTGGCTGCGGCGGCTGCTGGGCTGGGTCGAGGTATCCGGTGGCCGCGCGGTGGTCCTCGTATACCTCGACCCCGGTAGGGCTGGGCTGAGTCGAGGTATCCGGTGGCCGCGCGGTGGTCCTCGCATACCTCGACCCGGCGGGGCTGGGCTGGGTCGAGGTATCCGGTGGCTGCGCTAACCCCTTAACCCGCCTGGTCCTGGCATACCTCGATCGGTGGGGTGTGGGCTGGGTCGAGGTATCCGGTGACCGCGCGCTGGTCCTGGCATACCTCGACCCCGGTGGGGGCTAGGACGCGTAGCGCGCCTGCGCTCGGGCGCGGGCCTTGACCGCCTCCTCCTCGCGGTTCTTCGGCGCGGCGCTCGTCGTGAGATGGTCCAGGAGGTGCTGCGTCGCGTGGGCGATCTCGTCGACGGCGGCGTCGAAGGCCGCCTGGTTCGCGGCGCTCGGTCGGGTCGAGCCGCTCACCTTGCGGACGTACTGCAACGCGGCGGCGCGGACCTCCTCGGACGTCGCCGGGGGCTCGAAGTTGTGCAGCTGGCGGATGTTCCGGCACATGGCTCCAGGGTAGGCCGGCGGTGAGGGTAGTGGGCGCCGGGTCCGCTCGTCTGCCGGAGTCCGAGGGCTGGACATGTGGAAACAACACGCCGACGACTTCTTGGATTCCACACAAGGTGGACCACATCGATGCAGGTCAGAGGCCTGCTGAGGGTAACCTGACCGCTCTGTCCACAGGGCTTTCCCCCGCCTGTGCACACAGGGGGTCGGCGTTTTCCACGGCGCGTCCACAGCGGTGTCAACAGCCTGTGTTGGCGGGGCCGGGGCGGAGTCCTAGCGTGTCCGACGGAGGCCTCGCGGGCGCCGGCTCGCGGGTCCGGCGGAGTGGGGCTGTCGGTGGGCACGGTGACACTGGAGCCAGAGTGACCAGCGTGTCGTTCGGCCGGCGGATGGTCGGTGGATCGCGGGAGGTGATGGTGTGTCGATCGTCGAGCTGAGCGACCACGGGCCGCGGTCTGCCCCGATCGACGACCGGGTGCCACCGCAAGACGTCGAGGCCGAGCAGTCGGTCCTCGGGTCGATGCTGCTGTCCAAGGACGCCATCGCCGACTGCGTCGAGGGGCTGCGCGGGGCCGACTTCTACCGGCCGGCGCACGAGACGATCTACGAGGCGATCCTCGAGCTCTACGGCCGGGGCGAGCCGGCCGACACCATCACCCTCGCCGACGAGCTGGCCAAGCGCGGCGACCTGCAGCGGGTCGGCGGGCAGGCATACCTCCATCAGCTGGTCCAGGTTGTGCCGACCGCCGCCAACGCCGGCTACTACGCCGAGATCGTCGCCGAGCGGGCCGTCCTGCGGCGGCTCGTCGAGGCGGGCACCCGGATCGTCCAGATGGGCTATGCCCAGGGCGAGGGCGACATCGAGGACGTCGTCAACCGCGCCCAGGCGGCCGTCTACGACGTGACCGACCGCCGCGGCGGCGAGGACTACGTCGTGCTCGCGGACCTGCTCGAGCCCACCCTCAACGAGATCGAGGTGGCCTCCGGGCGCACCGACGAGATGATCGGCGTGCCGACCGGGTTCACCGACCTCGACGAGCTGACCCACGGCCTGCACCCGGGCCAGATGATCGTCGTGGCGGCGCGCCCAGCCGTGGGCAAGGCCCTCGCCCTCGACACGCCGCTCGCGACGCCGACCGGGTGGACGTCGATGGGGGAGGTGGCGGTCGGCGACCAGCTGCTCGGTGCCGACGGGCGGCCGACGACGGTCGTCGCGGCAACCGAGGTCATGGGTGACAGGCCGTGCTACGAGGTCGAGTTCTCCGATGGCACCGTGATCGTCGCGGACGGCGAGCACCAGTGGCTCACCGAGACCCGAGCCTCCCGACGCTCGGCGCAGGCGGCCCGCGACGGACGGAATGGATACCGCAACCAGCGCACCTTCTCCGCCGTGCGCACCACCGAGCAGATCGCTGCCACGGTGCGAACGCGGACTGCCGAGGCACGGCTCAACCACAGCGTCATCCTCACTCAGCCGCTGGAGCTGCCGGCCGCGGATCTCCCGCTCACGCCGTACCTCCTCGGCGCCTGGCTCGGCGACGGCACCTCACGCGCCGCGCAGATCACCACAGCCGACGACGAGATGGTCATGCTCCTGGAGGGCGAGGGGTATGCCGTGCGGCCGACATCCGCATGGATGCGCTACTCGGTGACGCTTCCCTGCGAGTCGCCCCGATGCCAGGCCTGCCGGAATGACCATGGAACCGTCACGTCCCTGCTGCGGTCGCTCGGCGTCCTGGGTCACAAGCACATCCCCCTGTCCTACCAGCGGTCCTCCGAGAGGCAGCGGAGAGCGCTGCTGGCCGGCCTGCTCGACACCGACGGCACGGTGACCGCGAGCGGGTGCGTGCAGTTCTGCGCGACCGATGAGCGCCTCGCGATGGATGTCCGGGAGCTCGTCGTGGGGCTGGGCTACCGCTGCATGGTGGCGCGGAAGCGGGCGGCGGGACGCACCGAGGCGACCTCCACGGCATACACGCTCACCTTCTCGGCCGACGAGGATGTCTTCCGTCTCACTAGGAAGGCCACGCTCCACAAGGAGCGCCGAGTGCGGGGGGTCCACCGCCGTGGCTCGCTGTTCATCCGGGAGGTGCGGGCGATCGAGTCGGTGCCGGTGCGGTGCGTCGAGGTCGACAGCGCGGATCATCTCTACCTCGCGGGACACAGCATGGTCCCGACGCACAACTCGACCCTCGGGATCGACATCGCGCGCTCGGCGGCCATCAAGCACGGTCAGACCGTCGCCGTGTTCTCCCTGGAGATGAGCCGCTCCGAGATCACGATGCGCATCATGTCCGCGGAGGCCTCGATCCAGCTCCAGGAGCTGCGCAAGGGAACCCTGGGTGACGCCGGCTGGCAGAAGCTGGCCCGGGTGACGAGCGAGATCTCCCAGGCGCCGCTGTTCATCGACGACTCGCCGAACATGTCGCTCATGGAGATCCGCGCCAAGTGCCGGCGTCTGAAGCAGCTGAACAACCTGCGCCTCGTCGTCATCGACTACCTCCAGCTCATGTCGTCCGGCAAGAAGGTCGAGTCCCGGCAGCAGGAGGTCGCCGAGTTCTCCCGGGCGCTCAAGCTGCTCGCCAAGGAGCTCGAGGTCCCGGTCATCGCGATCTCCCAGCTCAACCGTGGTCCCGAGCAGCGCACCGACAAGCGGCCCCAGATGTCGGACCTGCGGGAGTCGGGCTGCGTGCCGGCGAGCACGCGGATCCTGCGCGCCGACACGGGCGCCGAGACGACGATCGGCGAGCTCGCGGCATCCGGGGAGCGCGACGTGACGGTGTGGGCCCTCGATGACGGCCTGCACTACACGAAGCGGACGATGACCCACGCCTTCGCGACGGGGACGGCTCCGGTCTTCCGGCTCACCCTGGCCTCGGGCCGGACGGTGCGGGCGACGGAGAACCATCCCTTCCTCACGTATGCCGGATGGGCGCCCCTCGCATCGCTGCGCGGGGGGGACCGGGTCGCGGTTCCCCGGCACGTGCCGTCACCGCTGGTCGAGACGGAGTGGGTCGACGACGAGGTGGTCCTGCTCGCTCGCCTGCTCGGCGACGGGTCACTCGCGCGGCACCAAGCTGTCGCCACGCGGCCCGACGGCCTCGGGATGCCGGGGTTGCGCCCGTCCGAGAGGTCCGTGCCGACAGCCGTCTTCTCGCTGCCCAAGCGGCAGATCGCGCTGTTCCTGCGCCACCTGTGGGCGACGGACGGCTCGGTGACCGTGCGGCGCGACGGCCGGGGTGGCCGCGTCTCCTATGCCTCGACGTCGCGCCGCCTCGTCGACGACGTGTCCCGCCTCTTCCTGCGGTTCGGCATCACCGGCCGCGTGCGGACCGTGCGCGGCGCGGCTGGCGGTGACTGCTCCATCCTCGACATCCTCGACGTCGACAGCCAGCGCCGCTTCCTGCAGGAGATCGGCGTCCACGGCGACGGGTCGCTCGCGGCCGACCGCCTCCTCGACATCGTGCGCGGGCAGCGCGCGGCTGCCGACGTCGCCACCGTGCCGACCGAGGTGTGGGACGACGTCCGGGACGCCATGGCCGCCACCGGCGTGACGGCCCGTGAGCTCCAGGCCGCCCTCGGCACACCGTCGTCCGGCTCGGTGTCGTATGCGAGCGCCCCCTCCCGCGAGCGCCTCACCCGGGTGGCCGACGTCCTGGACCGCGCGGACCTGGAGCTCACCGCGGTCAACGACGTCCTCTGGGACCACGTCGTCGAGGTCGAGCTGGACGGCATCGAGGAAGTCTTCGACGCCACGGTCCTCGACTGCCACAACTTCGTCGCCGACGGCATCGCCGTCCACAACAGCATCGAGCAGGACGCCGACGTCGTCATCCTCCTGCACCGCGACCGCACCGACCCCGAGCGCGAGGGCGAGGCCGACGTCATCGTGGCCAAGCACCGCAACGGCCCCACCCGCGACATCGTGCTCGCCTTCCAGGGCCACTACAGCCGGTTCGCCAACATGGCCCGAGACTTCTGACGCCGGTTGTCGAGATGGGTCCTACTTTCACAAACCGCTTCCTATGTTTCATAGGACCTGAGTTGGGTCATTCGGGTTAGTGCCTTGGATCGGGCTGTTCCAGCGCGGTGAGGATGGCCCCGCTGTCGGGGTC
>JBDIAL010000120.1:0-11250 GCA_039812405.1 Nostocoides sp. | reverse complement strand
CGCCGACCCCCACCACGGTCACCCCCACCACGACCACCACCTCGCCGACCCCCACCACAGTCACCCCCACCACGACCACCACCTCACCGACCCCCACCACGGTCACTCCCACGACGACGACCGCGCCGACGTCTGCCACGGAGAGCCCGACCAGCTCCTCGACCACGTCGTCGGGCGTGGTGCCCCTGCCGACGGGAGGCTCCTCGTCCGGCGCAGGCAGAGCCGAGCCGACCGGAGGACCGGTGACGGCCCTGGCATACACGGGAGTCCGGATCGCCGGGCCCCTCCTGCTCGCCCTGCTCCTCCTCACGGCCGGGGTGGTGCTGACGAGGCGGGGTGGGCACGGCTCCCACTAGCGTCCTCGGGTGGAGCGCCCGGACCTCCTGCAGCCGGACCGGCAATGGGCGCCCACGGCGTGGCGCCGGACCATGACCCGTGCTCGACGGCATGCCCCGAACCCGGACCAGGTCGCCGATTGCCGGTCCGGCTGTCACCTCCGGCGTCAGCCCTCGGGGACGTCCGTCCGGGCGGAACGCCGCGGCAGGTGGAGGGGGACGAGGACGAACAACGCCACCAGGAGATAGCCGAACACCGCGACGACGGGCAGGAAGAGGCCGAGCGTGATCATGAGCAGGTAGCCCACGATGCCCGGAGCGAGCCGCTGGGTGAGCAGGTCGAGGTCCTCGTCGCTGGCGTCGTCCGCGACCAGCCGCGCTGTCCTGGCATATCGCCATAGGCCGGACAGCAGGAGGGAGGTGAGGAGCAGCACGATGCCGTACACCGTCACCGCCACCCGTTCGGCGCTGCCCTCCTTGATGAACTCGGCGAGAACCCGCGTCGGGAACGGCAGGAGGGACACCACGAGCAACAGCAGCATGTTGAGCCGCAACAGGGTGCCGTTGGTCCGCACCAGCCTCTCGGTGATCGCGTGGTGGCCGAACCAGATGGCCGCCACCGTGGAGAAGCTGACGATGTATGCCAGGTAGGAGGGCCACTCCTGGAGGAAGCCCTCGACGAGGTCCCGGCCCGCGCTCAACGGCATGCTGAGGTCGAGGACGAGCAGGGTGATCGCGATGGCGAAGACCCCGTCGCTGAACGCCTCCAGTCGACCCGTCCCGTAGTCGCGACTCCCCCGCTCCGCCAGTGGCTCGGACACCGTATCCCTCCGTCTCGTCGGCACGTCCGGGGCCCGTGGAGCTCGTCGACACGTGGCCTCGACTCCATCCCGCGGGTCCCCAGGACGCTGGAGGACGATAGTGGGCTCGGCCTCCGGCGGGACCGCGCCGAGCGGGGCCGCTCCTCGACCCCGGCCGAAGTCAGGTACCTCCCGTGAGTACCTGCGTACCCCGCGCGAGCCCAGCGCCCGGCCCTGGAGACGTCGGATCGCTACCGTCGAGGGGTGACGGCTACGCAGCATGCGGCGACGGCGCGAGAGGCGGATCCCGCTGCCCTGTGGCGCGTGGACCTCTTCCTCTTCACCGGGGTGGCGACCGTCCTGGTCATCCGCAGCTTCCTCAGCCTGACCGGCTACCCGCAGGTCGGCGGAGCCACCCTCCACATCGCGCACGTCCTCTGGGGCGGGCTGTTCATGGCGCTGGCGATCCTCGCCGTCGCCGTCTTCCCGGGGGACGCCTGGCGCTGGCGCGCGGCCTTCCTGGGTGGCATCGGGTTCGGCTTCTTCATCGACGAGGTGGGCAAGTTCGTCACCAAGGACGTCGACTACTTCTTCAAGCCGGCCGTCGCCATCATGTATGCCACGTTCGTCGCCCTGTACCTCTCCGTGCGGGTCGTGCTGACCCTCCGGCCCATGACCGACGACCGCCGGCTCGCACTCGCCGCCTCGGCCCTCGTCGACCAGGCCATGGGCGCCCTGACCCTGACCGCGAGGGACCATGCCCTGGCCGTCCTCGACGGCATCCCGGCGACCAGCCCGGAGCGCCCGGCGGCAGACGGGCTGACGGAGGCTCTGGAGTCGGCCCCGGTGAGCCAGGGCGGAGTGGAGACCCGCCTCCTCACGGCCGTCGACCGCGTCCGCCGACGCATCCTCTCCGCGCTCTCGACCGAGACCGCGATCCGGCTCGTCCTCGGCCTCTCGGCGCTGCAGGCCGTCGGCCTCCTGACGGAGATCGTGATCTCCGTCAGCCACCCGGCGGACACGAGCCGGTCGCACGCCGTGCTCGACACCGGACTCCCCGCGACGGCCACCGCCGTCCTCCTGGTCGTCGGTGTCATGCTGCTGCTGACGGGCCACCGCATGGCCGGTCTCACCTCCCTGGAGTGGAACCACGTCGTCAATCTGCTGTTCGTCCAGGTAGCGGTCTTCAACCGCCAGCAGTTCCTCGGCCTCATCGGCTTCCTGGGGTCCGTCGTCACCCTCGTCGTGATCGGCGTGGCACGCGAGGAGGCCCGATCGTCCGCGCAGCTGTCGTCCGCGGGCAGGTCGGCCGGGCAGCCCGGGTAGCCGGGCAGCTCAGGTGTCAGATGTCGAGGAGCTGCTCGTAGAAGCCGCCGAACCCACGGTCCCGGTCCACGAGGTGGACCTCGAGGATCCAGTGGCAGGGCAGCCCGGCCGCGTCGAGGCGGCGCATCGGGCGGTCGTTGCCGTGGGTGATGTAGCAGTCCACGGCGTCGCCGTTGATCTTCTCGTGGGGGAACTCGCCGACGAGGTGGCCGGCATGGGCGGCGCCGTGCCCCCAGCCGGCATCGGCGATGAGGCCGAGGACGTGGTCGAACAGCTGCGCCCCCGTGAGGTCCGGGGTCGCGCGGAAGTGGTCGCGGCCGGCCGCCCAGATCGTCGGCAGGTCGGCCGCGAGACGGTGCTTGGTCGGGTCGTCGCCGAGCACCCAGGTGCGCCCGAAGTCCGCCTCCCACTCCTCCAGGAGCGGCCCGAAGTCGAAGAAGACGATGTCGTCGGCCTCGAGGACCCGGTCGGGCGGGTTCGACCGGTAGGGCTCGAGGGTGTTCACCCCGGCGCGGACGATCCGCTTGTGCCAGAACCGGCGGATGCCGAACAGCTCGCCCGCGAGGTCGCGCACCTCGTCGGACAGCTGACGCTCGCCCTTGCCGGGCACGACGAGACCCCGCTCGATGGCGGCGTCGAACAGGGCCGACGCCTTCGCCTCGGCCGCGCGCAGGGCGGCCACCCGCTCGGCGTCCGCGCTCCCCGGCATCGCCGGTGTCATCTCCTGGACCATCCGCACAGGCTATCGGCGGACGCCGTCGGCAGTCACCGGCACCTCGGCAGGGCCGGGCTGGCCAGGCCGCTCAGCAGCGCAGGTTCGCCGGAGGCGCCGTGCCGGACACGTAGTAGGCGTCGATGGCGTCGTCGACACAGGCGTTGGACCGCATGTATGCGGTGTGCCCGTCCCCGTCGTAGGTGATGAGCGTGGAGTGGGCCAGCTCGTTGTTGAGCCGGACCGACCACTCGTAGGGGGTGGCCGGGTCGCGCGTCGTGCCGACGACGACGATGAGGTTGCTGCCTGCCGCCGTGATCGGCCCCGGCGGCTTCGTCGGCTGGTCGGGCCAGGAGGCGCACGCCAGCGAGCTCCACATGATGAACGCACCCCACGTCGGCGCGACCTTCTCGGCCCGGGCCGCCGCGGCCTGATGGGCCGCGAGGCTGTGGCTCTCGGGGCGGTCCAGGCAGTTCACGGCATACAGCGCCTGCATGAGGTTGGAGGAGTAGCCCCCGCCCTTCTCGCGGTCGGCGTAGCGGTCGGCCATCTCCATGAGGCCGGTGCCGTTCCGCTCGTCGACGGCCTGCCGCAGCGCCTCGTCGAGGGTGGGCCAGAGGCTCTGCTCGTACAGGCCGTAGCCGACCCCGAGGGTGGCCCAGCCGAGGTTCAGCTCGGGCACCGAGGCGTCGCCGGTCTTGGTGAGCGGGTCGGTCCGCAGGGCGTCGAAGAAGTCCCGCAGCCCCTGGACCACAGCGTCCGTCGTCCGCCCGAGCGGGCAGTCGGTGCGCTGCGCGCAGTCCGCGGCCCACGCCCGGGTCGCGCGCTCGAACCCCTCCGCCTGGCCGAGGTTGACCTCCTCGCTCGTGAGGTCCGGTGGCAGGACCCCGTCGAGGACGAACCGCCCCACCTCGCGGGGGAACAGGCCGGCATACGTCGCCCCGAGGAAGGTGCCGTAGGACTTGCCGAGGTAGTTCAGCTGCTTCTCCCCGAGGGCCGCGCGCAGGATGTCCATGTCGCGCGCCGAGTCCTTCGTCGACACGTGAGCGAGCAGCGGGTCGTCCTTGGCCCGGCAGGCGTCCGGCAGGGTGCGGGCGTTGGCCGCGAACGCCGTGATCTGCACGGTCGTCTGCGGCACCGGGTCGAAGGAGAGGAAGTCGTCGAGGGCCTGGTCCCCGAGGCAGACGATGGGCGAGGACTGACCGACCCCGCGCGGGTCGAACCCGACGATGTCGTAGCGCCTGCGCACGTCCTTGCCGACGATGAAGTCCGCTGCCTGGGCATACGTCACGCCGGAGGCACCGGGGCCGCCCGGGTTGACGACGATGGCGCCGAGCTTGCCGGACTGCTTCGTCGCGGGGACCTTGAGGACGGCGAGCCGGATCGTCGCGCCGTCCGGGTGGTCGTAGTCGACGGGGACGGTCAGCCTCGTGCACTCGTTGGCGCCGCAGGCCCTCCACAGCAGCTTCTGCTCGTAGAACCGCGTGAGGTCTGTGGCGCCCGTGGGCGGCGGCTGGACGACGATGTCGGAGGTCGTCGGCGAGCTCGAGTGGCCGGGCAGGGCGTCGCAGGCGCCGACGCCGAGGGCGACGGCCACGCTGGCGGCGACGAGGGCGGCGCGACGGGCGGGTCTCACCCGACGACGCTAACGGACGGGGTATGCCATGACACGGGTGACCCGCGGACCGGTGCCGCGCGCTTCCGGTCGTCGCGGGCATCGGACCGCGGAGCCGTCCACTGCGGGAGCCATCAGCCGGGACCCCTCAGCAGGGGCCCGTCAGCCGGGGAGCCGCAGGTCGATGGCCATCGCCTCGAGGGCGAGGAGGGGCGCGACGTTGGCGTCGATCCGCTCGCGGGCGGTGCCGATCGCGTCGATGCAGCCGAGGACCTGCTCGGGGGTCAGCGCCCCGGCCAGCTCGTCGACGAGCGCCGGGGCGTCCTCGTTGACGAGCGGCACCGGGGCGCCGGTCTGCCGCAGCAGCGCGTCGCGGTAGAGCGACAGCAGGTCGGTGAGCGCCCGGTCGATGACGTCACGCCCCACCCTCGTGGCCCGCGTCTTCTGCTCCCTCTCCAGACCGGCGATCTGGGCTCGGACGTGCGGCGGCTGGGTGCGGGCCGTCGGGTCGGCGCCCAGCGTCTCCAGGAGCCGGCGCAGCTCACCGGCGTTGCGCTCGGCGAGGGAGTTCGCCTTCTCCTCGTCGGCGATCCGGACGAGGCCCGCCGCGGCGTCGACGGCGTCCCCGACGCCCCGGATCCGGGTCGCGAGCCGCAGCACGTCCCGGCGCCGGCTCCGGGCCCCCTCGTCCGTGGCGAGTCGCTTCGCGAGGCCGATGTGGCTCTGCGCGGCCCGGGCGGCATCGAGGGCCGTCCGCGGCTCGATGCCGTCGCGGCGGACGAGCAGGTCGGCGACCGCCTCGGGTCGCGGGGTCCGCAGACGGACGTGCCGCGAGCGCGAGCGGAGGGTGATGAGGACGTCCTCGAGGGAGGGGGCGCAGAGCATCCAGATGGTGCGGGACCCCGGCTCCTCGATGGCCTTGAGCAGCGCGTTGCCGGACTGCTCGGTCAGCCGGTCGGCATCCTCGATGACGACGACCCGCCAGCGCCCGACGGAGGGCCGGCGGGAGGCCAGCTCGACGAGGCGGCGGGCCAGGTCGACCCCGATGGACAGCCCCTCGGTCGAGACGAGGTCGACGTCGGCGTGGGTGCCGTCGTAGGCGGTGCGGCACTCCCGGCATACGCCACAGCCCCCGTCCGGACACTGGAGGGCCGCGGCGAAGGCGCGCGCCGCGATCGACCGACCGGACCCCGGGGGGCCGGTGAAGAGCCACGCGTGGGTCATGACGGCGGGGTCGGCGACCGCCCGGCGGAGGGTGTCGACGGCCGGCTCCTGCCCGACGACGTCGTCCCAGACGCTCACCCGAGCACCTCCTCGGCGCGCAGCCGCGCGACGACGGCCGCGTGGACGGCCCCGGGGTCCGCGGTGCCATCGACGACGAGGTAGCGTCGCGGGGCCTCGGCCGCCATGGCGAGGAAGTGCCGGCGGATCGACTCGTGGAAGGCGTCGTCCTCGGACTCCATCCGGTCGTGGACCGCGCCGCGGCGCCGCCGGCCGACGGCGGCCGGGACGTCGACGACGACCGTGAGGTCGGGGACGAGGCCGCCGACGGCCCACCCCTGCAGGTCGCCGACCTCGGCGGCGCCGAGGGCCCGCCCGGCTCCCTGGTAGGCGACGGCCGAGTCGGTGTAGCGGTCGCACAGGACGACCTGGCCCGCGTCGAGCGCCGGTCGGATGAGCAGGTCGACATGCTGGGCCTTGTCGGCCGCGAACAGCAGGGCCTCGGCCCGGGGCGACACGTGGCCACCGTGGAGGACGAGGTCGCGGATCTGCTGGCCGAGCGCCGTCCCACCCGGTTGCCGGGTGAGCAGCACCCGGTGGCCGGCCGCCTCGAGCACCTCGGCGAGCAGGCGCACCTGGGTCGACTTCCCCGCCCCGTCGCCCCCCTCGAACACGACGAAGTACCCGCCCGACCGGTCCTGGGCCTCGGGAGCGGGCACGCCGTGCCGCCCCGCGGGCTGTGCGGCGCCGCGGGTCGGGACGGAGGGCGTGTCGGTCACGCACCGAGCCTAGGACCTGCCCCCGACGTACCCTCCCGGCCCGTCCCCTCGGCTGTCAGCTCGACGGGGCGTGTCCCACTCCACGTCGAGCGGACCGGCCGGGCACCGGCGGGCTCCTCACATGTCCATGCCGCCGTTGACGCTCCACACCTGCCCGGTGATGTAGCTCGAGGCGTCGGCAGCGAGGAAGTGGACGACGCGGGCGACCTCCTCGGGGTCCCCGAAGCGCCGGAACGGGATCTGGTCGTAGAGCCTGTCCCGGATCGGGTCCGGGATGGCCTGGACCATCTCGGTCCCGATGACCCCGGGGCTCACGACGTTGATCGTCAGCCCCGGCTCGATCCCCTGCTTGCCCGCGCGACGGAGCAGGAAGGCCGTCTCGAGCGCCATGCTCTTGGTCATCCCGAGGAGGCCGGACTTGCTCGCCGCGTAGTTCGTCTGCCCGATGTTGCCCGTCTCGCCGACGATCGACGACAGGTTGATGATCCGCCCGGTGCCGCGCTCGAGCATGTGCCGGAGCGCGGCCTGGGACATGAAGAACGCCCCGGACAGGTTGACCGCGACGACCTTCTGCCAGTCCTCGTCGGTCATCTTCAGGATCGTCCGGTCCACCGTCACGCCGGCGTTGTTGACGAGGATGTCGAGCCGGCCGTGCTCCGCGATGACCTCCCCGACGACCCGGCGGCAGTCGTCGGGCGTGCCGACGTTGCCCCGGTGGGTCGTGAAGACGAGGTCGGGGAACCGGGTCCGGAACGACGCGGCGAAGGTCTCGGCGCTCTCGGCGTCGCGGGTGTATCCCGCGGCGACGTGCGCGCCCTGGGAGGCCAGGCTCGTGCAGATGGCCGCCCCGATCCCACGGGTCCCACCCGTGACGAGCGCGACCCGGCCCGCCAGCTTGGTGCCCCGTCCGCCCGACGCGCGGCCGTCGACGTCCTCGTCCTCGTGACTGGTCATGCGGACCTCTCCTCTCGGGACGATCGCGGGTCGCCGGCCTACCTCGGACGCAGGTCGTGGACGCGCTTGGCCTTGCCCTCCGAGCGCGGCAGCGTGTACGGGTCGACGATCTCCACGCGGGTCGAGACGCCGATGACGTCCTTGATCCGCCCCCTGACCTGCTTGCTCAGGGTCTCGCGGTGCTGCGGGCCGGCGGCCACGGGACGGACCTCGATGCGCAGGTCCATCGTGTCCATGCGGCCCTCGCGCTTGAGGAGGATCTCGTAGTGCGCGGTGAGAGCCGGTATGCCGAGGATGATCTCCTCGATCTGGCTCGGGAAGAGGTTGACGCCGCGGACGATGATCATGTCGTCGCTGCGGGCCTTGACCTTCTCCATCCGCCGGAAGGAGCGGGCCGTGCCGGGCAGCAGCCGGGTCAGGTCGCGCGTGCGGTACCTGATGACCGGGAACGCCTCCTTGGTCAAAGAGGTGAACACCAGCTCGCCCAGCTCGCCGTCCTCGAGGACCTCGCCCGTCTCCGGGTCGATGACCTCGGGGTAGAAGTGGTCCTCCCAGATGTGCAGCCCGTCCTTGGCCTCGACGCACTCCTGGGCGACACCCGGCCCGATCACCTCGGAGAGGCCGTAGATGTCGAGGGCGTGCATGTCGAGCTTGGCCTCCATCTCCTGGCGCATCTCCTCGGTCCACGGCTCCGCACCGAAGATCCCCAGCTTGAGCGAGGTGGCGGCCGGGTCGATCCCCTGGCGCTCCATCTCGTCCATGAGCGAGAGCATGTAGGAGGGGGTCACGACGATGACGTCGGGCCGGAAGTCGTTGATGAGCTGCACCTGGCGCTCGGTCTGGCCCCCCGACATCGGGATGACGGCGCAGCCGAGCCGCTCGGCCCCCGCGTGCAGGCCGAGCCCGCCGGTGAACAGCCCGTAGCCGTATGCGTTGTGGACCTTCATCCCCGCGCGTCCACCGGCCGCCCGGATCGACCGGGCGACGACGCCCGCCCACATGTTGAGGTCGTTGGCCGTGTAGCCCACGACGATCGGCTTGCCCGTCGTGCCGCTCGATCCGTGGATCCGGCGCAGCTCGGTCTCGGGGACGGCGAACAGGCCGAAGGGGTAGTTGTCGCGCAGGTCGGTCTTCACTGTGAAGGGGAAGTGCCGCAGGTCCGCGAGCTCGGTGAGGTCGTCGGGGTGGACGCCCAGCGCGTCGAACTTCTCGCGGTAGAAGGGGACGTTGGCGTAGACGCGGTGCAGCGTCCACTTGAGGCGCTCCAGCTGCAGCTGCGCGATCTCGTCGCGGGAGGCGGTCTCGATCGGCTCGAGCTCGCCTGGCCTCGGTGACAGGTCCAGCATCGGTGGTTCCTTCCTGCGGGCTGTTTCGGTGCGGTAGGTCTGGCTGCGGTGGGGTCAGGTTCGTTCGATGAGCAGGGAGACGCCCTGGCCGACGCCGACGCACATCGTCGCGACGGCACGGCGCGCGCCGCGGTGGCGCAGCTCGAGCGCGCTCGTCAGAGCGAGGCGAGCCCCCGTCGCGCCGAGCGGGTGGCCGAGGGCGATGGCGCCCCCGTTGGGGTTGACGTGCTCGGCGTCGTCGGGCAGCCCGAGCTCACGGAGCACCGCGAGCGCCTGGGCGGCGAAGGCCTCGTTGAGCTCGACGACGTCGATGTCGGTCAGCTCCAGGCCGTGCCGGGCCAGCAGCCGACGCGTCGAGGGGACCGGACCGATCCCCATGACCCGTGGTGGGACGCCCGCCGACGCCGCCCCCGTGACCCGGGCGAGCGGCTCGAGGCCGAACCGTCCGACCGCCGCCTCCGAGGCGAGGAGCACGACGGCCGACCCGTCGTTGACGCCCGAGGCGTTGCCCGCCGTGACCGTGCCCCCGTCGCGGAACGGCGTGGGCAGCCGGGCGAGGGCCTCCAGGCTCGTCTCGCGCGGGTGCTCGTCGGTGTCGACGACGAGCGGGTCGGCCCGGCGCCGAGGGATCGACACCGGCGTGATCTCCTCCGCGAGCCGCCCGGACGCGATCGCCGTCGCCGCTCGCTCCTGGGAGCGCAGCGCGAAGGCGTCCTGGTCGGCACGCGAGACGTGGAACTGCTCGGCGACGTTCTCGGCCGTCTCGGGCATCGAGTCGATGCCGTACTGGGCCTTCAGGAGGGGGTTGACGAAGCGCCAGCCGATCGTCGTGTCGAACATCTCGGCGCTGCGCGACCACGGCGCGCCCGCCTTGCCGACGACGAAGGGGGCCCGGGTCATGCTCTCCACGCCGCCGGCGACGACGAGATCGGCCTCGCCGCACCGGATCTGCCGGGCACCGGCGGCGATCGCGTCCGCGCCGGAGGCGCACAGCCGGTTGACGGTCACGGCGGGCACCGAATCGGGCAGCCCGGACAGCAGGGTCGCCATCCGGGCGACGTTGCGGTTGTCCTCACCGGCCTGGTTGGCGCTGCCGAGGATGACCTCGTCCGTCGCGCTCCAGTCGACCTGCGGCAGCTCCTGCATGAGCGCCCGGATGAGACCGGCCGCCAGGTCGTCCGGCCGCACGGGGGCGAGCGCGCCGCCGTAGCGGCCGAACGGGGTGCGGGTGCCGGTGACGAGGTATGCCGTGGACATCGGTCCTCTTCCTGGGCCGGATGGGGCGGGTGGCTGGGTGGGAGACGGTCGGGCCGCTGCTACTGGTCGAAGTCGACGACCACCTTCTCGGTCGTCGGATAGCTCTGGCAGGCCAGGACGTATCCCTTGGACAGCTCGTCCTCCTCGAGGGCGAAGTTCTGGACCATCTCGACGTCGCCCTCGACGAGGCGGCACCGGCACGTGCCGCATACGCCGTTCTTGCAGGCATACGGGATCTCGCTGCGCAGCACCCGGGCGGCGTCGAGGATGGTCTCGGTGTTCGGCGGCAGCTTGAACGTCGTGCCCCGCCCGTCGAGCAGGACGGTGACGTCGTAGCCCTCGGTGATCTCCCCCGTCGTCGGGAGGGGCTTGCGGGGCGGGACCGCCGTCGCGTGGAAGAGCTCACGGTGGATCCGCGCGTCCTCGACGCCCCGGGACATCAGGACGTCGCGGGCCATGTCGGTCAGCGGGAGCGGGCCGCAGAGGTACCAGTTGTCGACGCCGGCCGAGTCGAAGCCGGAGAGGATCGCGGCGAGCCGGTCGCCGTCGAGACGGCCCGAGAGGAGCTCCGCCTCCTGCCGCTCCGCGTCGAGGACGTAGAAGACCTGGAACCGGCCGAGGAAGGAGTTCTTCAGGTCCTCCAGCTCCTCGAGGAACATGATGCTGTTCGTCGTCGCGTTGACGTAGATGAGCGTCGCCGTGCTCTCCGGCTCGATCTCGAGGACCGAGGAGAGGATGGACAGGACGGGCGTGATGCCGGACCCGGCGGCGATGGCGCCGTAGTGCCTGCGCTGGGTCGGGTCGAGGTCGACGAGGAAGGTCCCCGTCGGGCTGAGCACCTCGAGGGCGTCGCCGACGCGGAGCCGCTCGAGGGCGAAGCCGGAGAAGACGCCGTCCGGCAGGCG
>JBDIAL010000119.1:0-11296 GCA_039812405.1 Nostocoides sp. | reverse complement strand
CCTCACCCGACAAAGGGTCACTGTGCGGGGGAAGCGTTCTCGGGTGAGGTGACCGTTTGTCGTGGAACCCGATAAAGGTCCGGCCGGGGGCGAGTGGGGGCGGGCCGGGGTTGTGGACGGCGTCCGTGGGGATGTCGGTGGGGCGACATACGGTATGCGGCATGGAGACGACGACGCTCGACGAGACGCCGGAGGTGGCAGCGGTCCCCCGGCGTGCCGCGCTGTCCCCGAGCCGGGCGGCCGACTTCAAGCAGTGCCCGCTGCTCTACCGGTTCCGTGTCGTCGACCGGATCCCGGCCCCGCCCAGCGCGGCCGCCGCGCGGGGCACCCTCGTCCACTCGGTGCTCGAGCGCATCTTCGACCTGCCCGCGCGGGAGCGGACCCCCGCGGCCGCCGTCGCGCTGCTGCCCGGGGCCTGGAGCGACCTCGTGGAGCGGGAGCCGGCGCTGGCGACCATGATCGAGGACGACGACACCCTCGACCTCGCGACGTGGTTCGAGCAGGCGGCGGGCCTCGTCCACCGCTGGTTCACCCTCGAGGACCCGACCCGGCTGGAGCCGGCCGATCGCGAGCTCTACGTCGAGACCGACGTCGGCGGTCTGGTCCTGCGGGGCTACGTCGACCGTCTCGACGTCGCGCCGGGGGGCGAGATGCGTGTCGTCGACTACAAGACGGGCCGGTCGCCGTCGGAGCGGTTCGAGGCCAAGGCGCTGTTCCAGATGAAGTTCTACGCGCTGGTCCTGTGGCGGCTGCGGGGGGAGGTGCCCCGGCTGCTCCAGCTCGTCTACCTCGGGGACGGCGAGGTGGTCCGCTACGTGCCGGAGGAGCGTGAGCTGCTCGCGCTGGAGGCCAACGTCAGGGCGGTGTGGGCAGCCATCGACCGGGCGGCGACGAGCGGTGACTGGCGCCCTCGGCCATCCCGGCTGTGCGACTGGTGCGACTTCCGTGACCTGTGCCCCGCCTGGGGCGGCACGCCCCCGCCCCTGCCGGACGACGCGGCCCAGCGCGCCGTCGACCCTGCCGTGGCCGGGCTGGCACCGGTCACCGAGGACTGAGGCCGGCGGCCCGCCCGAGCTGGTGGTGCGGCCGGGCACAGCGGACGGTGGACATCGCCCATGCCGGCGTCGACGATCCGGTCGGGTGTGGTGCTGCCGGGGCCGGCCGCCCCGGGCCAGCGCACCCGGCCTGGGACTTCGGGCTCAGGCCAGTCCGAGGGCAGGGAGCAGGTCCGCGGCGGTGAGGCCGCTCAGGGTCGGCACCTGGACCGCCCCGCGGGTCACGGGGATGGGCACGAGGTGCGGCACCGCGATGGTCGGGACCCCGGCGGCGACGGCCGACCGGACGCCGGTCGGCGAGTCCTCGATGGCGACGCACGCCGACGGCTCGGACCCGAGGAGCCGGGCGGCGACGGCATACGGCTCGGGGTGGGGCTTGCCGTGCATCACCTCGTCGCCGGTCACGACATGGGCGAAGGTCTCGGAGGGGAGGGTGCGGACGACGGCGTCGGCGAGGCTGCGCCACGACATCGTGACGAGGGCGCTGGGCACACCGGATGCCGCGAGGGAGGCGAGCAGCTCCCGGGCCCCGGGGCGCCACGGCACGTGCTCGGTGATCCGCTCGATGACCTGCGCGATGAGGGTGTCGACGATCTCCTCGGGCGTGAGGGTCACCGGGGAGTGGTCCTTGATGAAGCGCGCCGAGACGAGCAGGTCGTTGCCGACGAGCTCGAGGGCATAGTCGTCCGACCAGGTCCCGCCGGCCGCCTCGACGATGTCGTGCTCCGCGGCGAGCCAGTACGGCTCGGTGTCGACGAGGGTGCCGTCCATGTCCCAGAGGACGGCGGCGGGAAGTGGGGTCACGGTGCGCGAGTCTACGCAGGGGGTCCGCGCGCCCGGCGCCCGTCATGCATAGGCTGGGACCGCGACCGAAGGAGGCCACCACTTGATCGAGCTCGAGGACCTGCCGGAGCTGGACAACCCTGTTCTCATCGCAGCGTTCGAGGGCTGGAACGACGCTGGCGAGGCGGCCACGGCGGTCGTCGACCATCTCGTGCAGGTCTGGTCCGCCGAGCCCGTCGCGGCCCTCGACCCGGAGGACTACTACGACTTCCAGGTCAACCGGCCGCGGGTCGTCTCCGAGGGAGGCGTCCGCCGGATCAGCTGGCGGACGACCCGCATCCTCGTCGCGACGCATACGACCCTCGGGCGGGACGTCGTCCTCGTCCAGGGGATCGAGCCGTCGTTCCGCTGGCGCGCGTTCACCATCGAGCTGATGGAGCTCGCCCAGGAGGCGGGGGTCACGACCGTCATCACCCTCGGCGCGCTCATGGCCGACGTGGCGCACACCCGGCCGATGCCGGTGACCGCGACCTCCGACGACGAGGACACCCGGCACCGCTTCGACCTCGAGCCGAGCCGCTACGAGGGAGCCACCGGCATCGTCGGCGTCGTCGCCGATGCCGCGATGCAGACGGGTGTCGAGTCGATCTCCTGCTGGGTCGCGGTGCCGCACTATGCGCCCCACTCGCCGTCGCCCAAGGCGACCCTGGCCCTCGTGTCCCGGCTCGAGGACCTCCTCGACGCCCCCATCGACCACCTCGACCTGCCCGAGGACGCCCGCGCGTGGGAGCACGGCGTCGACGAGCTCGCCTCCACCGACGAGGAGGTTGCCGAGTATGTCGAGTCGCTCGAGGAGGCGCAGGACACGGCCGACCTGCCCGAGGCGAGCGGCGACGCCATCGCCCGGGAGTTCGAGCGCTACCTCCGTCGTCGGGGCGAGGATCCGCCCCCGGCCTGACCGTGACCCCGGGCCGCGCCGCGTCCGCGCCGGCCCTCTCGAGTCCGTGGGTCGCCGGGGTCGCGCCGTCGCGGGCCGTGGGAGGCGCGGGGTCGGCTCAGCCGACGAAGATGCAGAACGGGTGGCCGGCGGGGTCGGCGAAGACGTAGAGCGGCTCCTCCGGGTCCTCGAACCGGTCGAGGACGAGCTGCGCCCCGAGGGCGAGGGCTCGATCGCGCTGCTCGACGAGGGACCCGGCGTCCGCGACGGCGAGATCGAGGTGCAGCTGCTGCGGAACCTCCTGGGAGGGCCAGGTCGAGCGGGGCAGGGCCTCGTCGACCCGCTGGAAGGCGAGCCGCCGGATGCCGTCGTCGTCGACGAGGACCAGCCACTCGGCCTCGTCGGGTCGGTCGGCCGGCGGCTCGTCGCCGGTGCGGTAGCGGTATCCGAGCAGCTCGCGGTAGAACTCCGCGAGCCCCCGGACGTCGGTCGTGTCGAGCGCCGTCTGCACGAGCCGCGGGTGGCCGCCCATCAGCCCTGTCCCCGGTCGAGGAAGGTGCAGATGCACGCCCGGTTGCCGTCGGGGTCGGCGAGCACCCAGAAGGAGGGCGCCTGCGCGTCGGACACGAGCGAGCCGCCCGCAGCGAGCGCCGCGGCGATGCGGCCCTCGACGACCTCGGGCGCGAGCCACACGTCGGGGTGCCAGCGCTGCCGCGGGGTCTCGTGCTCCTCGGTGTCCTGGAACCAGACGAGCGGGACCCGGCCCGTCGGGTCGACGACGTCGACCCCGTGGACGTTGTCGGCGCTCCCCGTGAGCAGCGCCGCCCAGAAGGGCCCGATCCGGCTGCTGTCCGCCGCGTCGAGGCCGAGCTCGACGAGCGCGACCTCGCCGGGCCGCGGGTCGAGCCCGTGCTCGCGGGCCAGGGCGCTGATGGTGCGGGCCAGGTCGACGTCCTTCCGGGTGACGGCGTGGCCCGAGTCGTGGCTGCAGACCGAGACGTCGACCAGGGCGTACTGCAGGGTCAGGTCCGGATGGTGGTTTGCCGCCTCGGCAGCCTGCGCGACGGCCGAGACGAACGCGGCCCCGGTCGGGAAGTCGGGTATGCCGTAGCGCGCGTGGAGCCGGGTCGCCAGCTTGCGCCAGTCGTCGAGCCCGGCATCGATGATCTGCTGGGGTGTCAGTCGGTCCATGGCCTCCACCATGCCACCGACCGCCGACAGGGTCCCCGGTCAGCCGAGGGCGATCCCGAGCAGGGCGTCGACGGTGTCGCGGACCAGCCCTGGCGCGGCGGGGTCGCCACCCTCGGCCGAGCATGTCGCATACGCCCAGGCATCGACGGCCGCGAGGGCCGACGGGCTGTCGAGGTCGTCGCACAGGGCGCCCCGGACCGCCTCGAGCACCGGCTCGGCGGGGGCTCCGGCGGGCGCGTGGGCCGCCCGCTGCCACAGGTCGAGCCGGCGTCCGGCGGCCTCGAGGAGGGCGTCGGTGTAGTCCCAGTCCACCCGGTGGTGCTGGTCGAGGAGGAGCAGCCGGATCGCCATGGGGGGCACCCCGGCCGCCCGGAGCCGCGAGACGAGGACGAGGTTGCCCCGGGACTTGCTCATCTTGTGGCCGTCGTAGCCGACCATCGCCTGGTGGACGTAGGCGCCGGCGTAGACGGGGTCCCCCGTCAGCGCCTCGCCCTGGGTCGCGCTCATCTCGTGGTGCGGGAAGACGAGGTCGGTCCCCCCGCCCTGGACGTCGAAGGGGATGCCGAGCCGGTCCCGGCTGATCGCCGTGCACTCGATGTGCCACCCCGGCCGGCCCGGGCCGAGGACCGGGTGGGGCCAGGACGGCTCCCCGTCGCGGGCGGCCCGCCACAGGAGCGGGTCGAGCACGTCGCGCTTGCCCGGCCGGTCGGGGTCGCCGCCGCGGTCGGCATACACGGCGAGCATCTCCGCGCGCGACCAGTGGCTCACCTCTCCGAAGGTGGGCCGCTGCGCGAGGTCGAGGTAGACGTCCTGTCCCGGGCCGTCCTCGACGGGGAGCCGGTATGCCGCCCCGCCGGCCAGGAGCGCGGCGACGTCGTCGGCGATGACCTCGATGCTCTCCACGACGCCGACGTAGTGGTCCGGCGGGACGACCCGCAGCGCCTCCATGTCCTCGCGGAACAGGTCGATCTCGCGGGAGCCGAGGTCGCGCCAGTCGAGGCCGTCGCGGTCGGCCCGCTCGAACAGCGGGTCGTCGACGTCCGTGACGTTCTGGACATACGTCACGGCATGGCCGGCATCGCGCAGGATCCGCCCGAGCAGGTCGAAGGTCACGTAGGTCGCGGCGTGGCCGAGGTGGGTCGCGTCGTAGGGGGTGATCCCGCAGGCGTAGAGGCCGGCGACCGGCCCGGGCCGCAGCCGGACGGGGCCGCGGGTCGCGGTGTCGTGGACGGTGACGGGTCCGGCACCTCCGGGCAGCCGGGGCAGGGACGGCGTGGGCCACGATCGCACCGGAGCAGCCTACCTACGGAGTCGGCGACCGCCTCAGACGGGGGGCCAGGGTATGCCGTACCGGTGCCGGGGCGGCTGGGGGTGCAGTCCGGCGGCGAGGAGCCGGTCGACACGGCGGGTCAGCGCCACCCGCTCCTCGGCGGTGAGCAACGGCTCGAGCGCCGCGCCGAGGTCGCCGGTCTCGGCGTCGAGGGCCGTGCGCAGCCGCTCCAGCCGCTCGACGTCGGCCGCCGCCAGCGGCTCGCCGGCGAAGCCCCAGAGCACGGTCCGCAGCTTCGGCTCGGCATGGCAGACCAGGCCGTGGTCGAACCCCCAGAGATCGCCCTGCGCGTCGAGGGCGAGGTGGCCGCCCTTGCGGTCGGCGTTGTTGAGGACGGCGTCGAGCACCGCCATCGACCGCACCTGGGGGCCGTCGCGGTGGACGACGGCGACCTCGCGTCCCACGAGGTCCTCCGCCTCGAACCCGACGACCCAGCCGGGGCGCACGTCCGCCCGGCGCACGATGTCGACGACCTCGGCGAGCGGCTCCTCCGGGTCGCCGACCCAGCGCTGCACCGACCCGAGCCCGAGCGGCCCGTCGCGCAGGACCGTCTCCGGGACGAGCCCGAAGCCGCCCGCCGCCGAGACGAGGTAGGCCGCCCGCTCCCGGGCCGCGAGCGTCCCGTCGGGGAAGTCCCAGAGGGGACGCTCCCCCGAGACCGGCTTGTAGATGGCATACGACCCGTCGTCGCAGACCCGGACGAGGAGGGCGAGGTTGGAGGCCGGGGTGATCCGGCCGACGATGTCGAGGTCGCCGGCCGCCAGGGCGCCGGTGACGGTCAGCGCCGGTAGCCGTTCGCGCGGGGGCAGATGTGCCCCTCGACCTCGAGCGGCCCCCCGCAGAACGGGCAGGGCGGGCGGCCCGCGGAGACGACCTCCTGGGCCCGGCGGGCGAAGGCCCGGGCCTGCGGTCCGGTGAGGACGACGCGCAGGCTCTCCGGCTCGCCCTCCTCCTCGTCGGGGTCGCGGTCGTGGGCCTCGATGACGACCCGCTCGCGGACGACGTCCCAGGCCAGCGACAGCGTGTTGACGCGGAACTCGTCCTCGATCGGCGTGTCGAGCGCGCCGCTGTCGGGAGGACCGACGATGGCGACGAGGGCGTCGCCGTCGGGCGCCCCGACCTGGTCGAGGAGGTCGTTGACCTTGTCGGCGAGGACGCTCACCTGGACCTTCTCGATGGACACGCTCGTCATCCGCGACCGGGCGCGGGCCTGGAGGAAGAAGGTCCGTTGACCCGGCGGTCCGACCGTCCCGGCGACGAATCGCTCCGGCGGGTCGTACTCGGTCACCGACATGATCCGACCCTAACCCGCGACCGCCTCGACGACCGGGGTCGCCCCGCCCGGGTCGCCGGCCCCGTCGCCCGGGTCCCCCTCGTCGGCCGGTGTCGCGTCGGCGGTCCCGCCCGGGGTCGCCTCACCGTCGGCCCGGTGCCCCGTGGAGCGGACGAGCGCGGCGACGCGGACCGGGTCCGCGTTGAGGCCGAGGAGGAGGGGCCGGTATGCCGTGTAGCGGACCGCGGCGACCGAGCCGGACTCCACGACGAACCGCTGGAACTGGTCGAGGTGCACGCCGGCCGCGTCGGCGAGGACGGCCTTGATGACGTCGCCGTGGCTCACCGCCGCCCACACCGCGTCGGGGCCGTATGCCGACTCCACCTCCGCGTCGAGGGCCCGGACCCCGCCGACGGCCCGGGCGGAGACCTCGGCGAGCGACTCGGCGGCATACTCCGGGGAGTCCGGGAACCGGGCGGCGGACGGCTGCGCCTGGACGGTGCGCCACAGCGGCTCCTTGAGCAGGTCGGCCAGCCGGCGCCCGCTCCAGGCGCCGTAGCCGCACTCGACGAGCCGGGCGTCGGTCTCGACGGACGGCGGCAGCCAGCCCTCCGGTCGTCCCGGGTCGGCCCGGTCGCTCCCGCCGGCCCGGTCGCTCCCGCCGGCCCGGTCGCTCCCGCCGGCCTGGGCGCCGGCCACCGCACGGGCCGTGGCGACACAGCGCTCGAGGGGGCTGGAGACGATGCGGGACAGCGCGATCGGCGCGAGCGCGGCCCCGACGGCGGCCGCCTCGGTGGTGCCCCGCTCGGTGAGCGCCACACCCGGCATCCGGCCGGAGAGGACGCCGTCGGCGTTGGCGGTCGAGTGGCCGTGCCGGACGAGCAGGACGATGGGCATGGGCGCCAGCCTAGGCGAGCCCGGATGTGGTCTCCTTGTCCCCGTGATCATGGACCAGGCGACCTACCGGGACGGCGTGCGGCACACCTGCTTCGACCTCAGCGCCGACCTCGAGGCCCTGCGCCGGGAGCCCGCCGACAACACCGACTTCCTGTGGATCGGACTCCACGACCCGACCCAGGCTGAGTTCGACGGCGTCGACTCCGAGCTCAAGCTGCACCCGCTGGCCGTCGAGGACGTCCTGTCGGGCAACCAGCGGGCCAAGATCGAGCGCTACGACGACACGATGTTCGTCGTCCTGAAGACGCTGCGCTACATCGACTCGACGTCGGACGTCGAGACCGGCGAGGTGATGCTCTTCATCGGCGACCGGTTCGTCGTCACGGTGCGCCAGGGCGCCCTCAACCCGCTCGCCGGCATCCGCCGCCACCTCGAGGCCAAGCCCGACCTGCTCCGGCTCGGCCGGATGTCGGTCCTCCACGCGGTCGTCGACTCCATCGTCGACAACTACGGCGTCGTCGAGCGCGAGCTCGCGACGGACCTCGACGACATCGAGACGCGGGTCTTCGGGGGCGAGGGGCTCGCCGAGTCGCGGGACATCTACCGCCTCAAGCGTGAGGTCCTCGAGTCGCGTCGGGCGACGACGCCCCTCCTGCCCGCCCTCGAGCTGCTCGTCCACTCCCCCTCCAGTCCGCTCCCCCAGGGCGAGCTGCGGCTGCTGTTCCGCGACGTCGCCGACAACCTGAAGACGACGAACGAGCACATCGAGGCCTACGACCGGCTGCTCAGCGACATCCTCGGCGCCCACCTCGCCCAGGTGTCGATCGACCAGACCGCCGTCTCGGTGCGCCAGAACGACGACATGCGCAAGATCTCCGCCTGGGTCGCCATCGCCGCGGTGCCGACGATGATCGCCGGCATCTACGGGATGAACTTCAACGACATGCCCGAGCTGCGCTGGCACTACGGCTACTTCGCGGTCCTCTGCGTCATGGCCGTCATCTGCGTGGTCCTCTACCGCTTCTTCCGCCGCTCCGGCTGGCTCTAGCGGTCCCGGTGGCCGGTCCGTCACCGGTCCCGCTGTCCGCTGGGTCCCGCTGTGCGCAGGTCCCGCTCAGGTCGCGGTCATCCAGCCGGCGAGCAGGCCGACGATGACGAAGGCCCCGAGGGCGAGGCGGTACCACACGAAGGGTCGCAGCGAGTTCGTCGCGACGAACCGCAGCAGCCAGGCGATGGAGGCGTAGGCGACGACGAAGGACACCGCCATGCCGACGACGATGGGCCCGATCCCCAGCCCCGCGAGGTCGTGACGGCTCTTGACGGTCTCGAAGAGGCCCGCTGCCGTGAGCGCGGGGATCGCCATGAAGAACGAGAGCTCGGTGGCGACGACGCGGTTGAGCCCCTGGAAGAGCCCGAAGGAGATCGTCGTGCCCGAGCGGGAGATGCCCGGGATGAGCGAGATGCACTGGACGAGACCGAGGACGACGCCGTCCTTGACCGTCACCTCTCCCTCGCCCCGCTGGGTGCCGCGCTCGACGAGCTGGTCGTGGCGCCGCTCGGCGAGCCAGATGACCGCGCTCCACAGGATGAGGGCGAACGCCACGACCCACAGCGACCGGAGCGGTCCGGCGATGACGTCCTTGAGGGCGAACCCCACGATGCCGACGGGGATCGAGCCGACGATGACGGCCCAGGCGAGGGTGTACTCGTGCTCCGCCCGGGCCTCCCGGCTCGCCAGCCCCCGGAACCACGCGACGACGAGCCCGACGATCCGCTTCCAGAAGTAGATGAAGGTCGCGAGGATGGCCGGCACCTGGATGAGCGCCGTGTATGCCGTGACGCCCGGGTCGTCGACCCGCAGGCCGAGCAGCTGCTCGGCGATCGTGAGGTGCCCGGTCGAGGACACGGGGAGGAACTCGGTGAGTCCCTCGATGACGCCGAGGATGGCGGCGTGGGTGTAGGAGAGGTCCATCGGTCGCTTTCGGTGCGGCGGGTGATCAGGCGGACGACAGCGCGGGCCGGTCCGGTCCCAGGCTAGGAGCCGAGGCCGCTCGCGGCGAGGACATCGGCCATGACACGGAGCGTGTGTATCCGCTCCTCCTGAGTGCGCACTGAGGGGGTGATCGAGAGCGTCCCGACCCCGGCCTCGGCATACCGCACGAGTCGGTCCCGGATCCGGTCCGGGGTGCCGATGAGCGACGTCGCGTCGATGAACTCGAGGGGGACGGCGGCCGCCGCGTCGCGGTGCCGTCCGGCGAGGTAGAGGTCCTGGATCGTCGCGGCCTCCTTCTCGAAGCCCATCCGGACGGCCAGCCGGTTGTAGAAGTTCTGCTCGCGTGAGCCCATCCCGCCGACGTAGAGCGCGGCATACGGCGCGATGGCGCGATGCGCGTGCTCCATGTCGTCGGTGAGGCAGACCGGCACCGCGGGGGCGATGTCGAACCCGTCGAGGGGGTTGTCGGCGGTCCCCTTCCCCGCGGCCCGCCGACCCGCGGCGACCGATCCGACGATGTCGCCGGAGTGCTCCGGGGAGAAGAAGATCGCGAGCCATCCGTCGGCGATCTCCCCCGCGAGCTCGAGGTTTCGGGGCCCGACGGCGGCGAGGTAGACCGGGATCCGCTCGCGGACCGGGTGGACGGTCAGCTTGAGCGCCTTGCCCGGCCCGTCCGGGAGGGGCAGGGCGAAGTGCTCCCCCGCATACTCCAGCCGCTTCCGGGCGAGCGCGAGCCGCACGATGTCGACGTACTCCCGCGTCCGGCCGAGCGGCGCCGCGAACCGCACCCCGTGCCACCCCTCGCTCACCTGCGGTCCGGAGACCCCCAGCCCGAGCCGGAACCGGCCGCCGGAGAGCGCGTCGAGGGTCGCGGCCGTCATCGCCGTCATGGCCGGGCTGCGCGCGGGGATCTGCAGGACCGCCGAGCCGAGCCCGATGCGCTCGGTCCGGGCACCGATCCAGGCGAGGACGGTCGGGGCGTCGGAGCCGTATGCCTCCGCGGCCCACACGCACGAGTACCCGAGCCGGTCGGCCTCCTGCGCCGTGGCGATGATGTCGCCCTCCATGCCCTGCCCGAAGTAGCCGAGGTTGAGCCCGAGTTCCATGCGGTGAGGCTATAGCCTGCTCAGCCATGCGACACGCAGTCCTCGGCCGGTCCGGCCTCACCGTGCCCGACCTCACCCTCGGGGCGTGGATGTGGGGCACCCGGACCGACGAGGGCGAGGCGCGCGACCTGCTCCACGCGTATGCCGACGCCGGGGGGACGCTCGTCGACACGGCCTCCGGGGCGGGAGCCGGCCGGAGCGAGGAGATCGTCGGGCGGCTCGTCGCCGAGCTGCCGCCGGGGACGGTGCGGGTCTGCGCCAGGGCGGGCTTCGCCGCCGGGCCGGGGTCGCCCTCCGCCGACGTCTCGCGGGGTGCCCTCATGGACCAGCTCGAGGGGTCGCTGCGCCGCCTCGGCACCGACCACGTCGACCTCTGGCTCGTCCAGGCCTGGTCCGACGCCGTGCCGCTCGAGGAGACCCTCGGGGCCCTGGAGTGGGCGCACCGCTCGGGCCGGGCCCGCTACGTCGGCGTCGCGAGCCAGGTCGGCTGGCAGCTGGCCCGGGCCGTCTCCCTCGGGGAGCGGTGCGGCGTGCCGCTCGTCGCCGACCAGGTGGAGTACTCCCTCCTCGAGCGCCAGGTCGAGCACGAGGTCGTGCCTGCGGCGTCCGCGCTGGGTGTCGGCCTCATGGCGGGCGCGCCGCTCGCCGGCGGCATCCTCGCGGGGCGCTACCGGACGACGACGCCGGCGGACTCGCGGGGTGCCTCGGCGGCGCTCGGCGGCTCCATCCGC
>JBDIAL010000118.1:0-11313 GCA_039812405.1 Nostocoides sp. | reverse complement strand
GGCGCCCTCGCCGCATCAGTCACTCTCGTGACGGGCTACTTCGCCGCGAGTCTGTCGCATACGTCGGCGAGGAAGTCGAGGAGGGCGATGCCGCCGCTGTAGCCGCCGGGGAACAGGTCGTTGCTGAAATACGCGTGGCCGGCCGTCACGGCGGGCAGCCTCTTCCACAGCGGACTGGACGTCACCGCCTCGATCCCGTTGGCGATGCCGATGATGACGGTGGCGTGCCCGAGCTTGGCCTGGATGTTCTCGAGGGAGATCGGATCGCCGTAGTAGTTGGCGTTGTGCGCTCCGGCGTTGCCCAGTGTGGCTCCGAGCTGGCTCAGGACGGTCAGCGCGTCGGCGCTGGGCAGGTAGCGGTAGAACCCCGGATTGGCGGACTGCACCATCTCCCAGCGGTTGTCGGCGAGCTGATCGTGGTAGGTCGTCTTGACCTGGGTCAGCCTGTCGTCGTACCTCTTCTTCCAGGCTGCCAGCTCGTTGGGCCGGTTGACCGCGTTGGCGAAGCCGGCGGTGGAGTCCTGCCAGGCGATGTTGCCCTCGTCCGTCTTCAGCGCGAAGGTGGGAACGAGGGCCTTCACCTTCGCGTAGAGCTTCTCGTCGATGTAGGTGTCGTAGCTGAGGAGCAGGTCGGGCTTGAGGGCGGCGATCTTCTCGATGCTGAACTGGCCGTAGGTGCCGACGGTCGGGATCGTCTTCACCTTGGCGACGTATTGCGGCAGCGCCACATCGGCCTCCCCTTCGTCGACCCCGACCGGGGTGATTCCGAGGTCGAGCATGGTGTTCACCGCAGCCTTGGACAGCGCCACCACCCGCTTGGGGCTGGTCGGCAGCTCGACCGGGCCGTAGGCGCCCTGCACCTCCCGGGTGGTCGGCGTCGAGGACGACGAGTGGGCCCCGTCCGAACCGGGCGAGCCGCACGCGGCCAAGCCGACGAGACCGGCGGCGCCGAGGCCGCCGCCCAGGAAGCCGCGCCGGGTCAGCTCGTCGACGATCCGCGCGAACTCGGCGTCGGGATCGATGCCGGCAGGCAGACGATCGACGGTGGCACGGTCCGCGGTGGCGAGGGCGATGGGTGTCATGTGTGTCTCCGATGGCTGGGCTGACGGGGCGTCAGATGTTCGGGCTATGGGGTGTGGATGGGTAGGGGGCGTGGCCGTGCTGGTCGCGGTCGGTACCGCCGGCACGGCGAGGTCGGTCGCGGGGGTGTCGGACAGGCCGAGTGCCAGCAGGGCCCCGACGGCGAGACGGCAGCACCCGCCAGCAGATCGGCAGCTGCATCCCTGACGGCGACCCCACGGTGGTGCCGAGCGCCACGCGATCCCGGCAGAGAGATCGGGCAGATCATCATCACGTCCTCGCGCCCGGGGCCGGGGCGGTTAGGGTCAGAGAAGACAGGACTACTCTCAAAAGTATGGTTAGCCTTGCCTAATAGAGGCTAGGTGTCGCACTCGATCCGAACAAGACTCCTGCGCGCCAATGCCTGTTCGTCATCCGCCTGGTCATCCGCCGTGCTGTCGCCCATCGGCCAGAGTCGGCGGACTGGAAACTGCCTTCGTGGCACCGCAGGACGGCACGTTGCGTGTGGCGTTCCACCGTGACGAGTCGCGCCGGTCAACGCGCGGTCGAGGTCCTCGGGGTGCGAGGCACGTCCTGTTCCTGGCCACCGTCAGCGTGGCCGGGCTGATGTCGTGTGTCGGCGGGCCACCCACACCGCCCGCCTGTCGGCGTGGCATACGGATCCCTGTGGATGGAACATGTGTCTGTCGGTGGTGATCAGTAGGCTGTACGCATGTTCGAGTTGCCGTGTGGGGTTCCGGAGATCCGGCGGGTGTATGCCGCTCTGGTGTCCCCGGATGCGCCGGCGGGGACGGTGGAGGGGTGGGTGGGTCTGGTCGCGGCGTGTCAGGGGAGCATCAACGCGCTGGGCGCGGTGCAGGCGTATGCGATGGCCCGGGTGGCCGCGTTCGAGCCGCAGGTGTGGCAGGACGGGACGGTGGAGGAGGTGGCCGGCCCGTTGGGGCATTCCCGGGTGGATGGGCCCTCGTTGGTGGCGGGGCCGTTGGGGGTCTCGGAGCAGGCGGCGGCCTCCCGGATGGCAGAGGCGGTCCGGTTGGCGACGTGTCTGCGGCCGGTGCTGGAGGTGATGGCCGGTGGGGGGTTGGACCGGTGGCGTGCCTCGGTGGTCGCTGCCGAGCTGCACGAGGCCCCCGACCAGGTGGCGCACCGGGTGGCGCAGACCCTGGCGGGCCGGTTGGGTGCCCAGACGGCGGGGCCGTTGCGGCGCCGGGTGGTGCGTGAGCTGGCGGCGATCGATCCTGAGCTGGTGCGGCAGCGGGCGGCGCGGGCTCGTGCGGAGCGGTCGCTGCGGCGGGTCACGGACTATCTGGGCGTAGACCGGTGGGAGGCGTGTGTGCCGTTGGAGGACTCCCGCCGGGCCTGGGCCGCGGTCGATCAGGTCGCCCGCGGCTACCTGGACCAGGGCCGCAATCCCACCCTGGAGCAGGCCCGCGCGGACGCGATGATCGACCTGATCCTGGGCAACACGCACGCCACCTGCCAGGTCGAGCTGGCCGTCCCCCAGGACATGGTCGAGGAGCTCATGGCCACCCTGGCCGACGCCTCCGCCGCTACTGGACTCGACAGCCACCCCGGCCCGCACGAGACGGCAGCCCCTGGCGAAGCGCCCGATGATCTCCTCGGTGACCCTCCCGGCGACGGCCCCCAGGAGCCGCCTGACGATCCGCTGGGTGACGGACCCGAGGGTCCGCCCGACGACTGGTCCGACGGCCCTCCCGGTGACGGACCTCAGGACCCGCCCGACAGTCCGCCTGACGGTTGGCCCGAGAATGCGCTCGGTGACGGACCTCAGGGCCCGCCCGGCGACTGGTCCGACGACCCTCCCGGTGACGGCTCCCAGGATCCGCCCGAGGAGCCGCCCGACGATTCGCCCTGCGACCGGCGCGGTGACAGACCCGAGGGGCCATCGGATGGTTCGTCCGAGGATGCAGCTGGTGACGGGCCGGCTGGGGATGCGGTGAGGGATGCCGGGGCGGCACCGGGACCGGCCCAGACCGGCGCGGGGGCGGGTGACGGGCCGGTGGGCCACTCCACGGCGAGGCCCTGGGCGCAATCCTGGGCGCGTGCCTGCGCTGGGATGGCAGGGCCGGGACGGTTGGTGGAGGTGGCCGGATGTGGCGCGACCGGGACCAGCTTCGTGCGGGTGCAGTGGCTGCAGGACCTGCTGTCCGGGTCGACGCACCAGACCCTGCCGAGCTCGGCACAGCAGCAGGTGCGGGTGGCGGTCGTGGGCTGTGACCCGGTCACCGGGGCCCGGACCCGGCCATCTCGACCGGCCCCGTGGCCGGGGACCGCCCCGGCCACGGGGACCAGCCCAGGGCCGGGTGCGGCTCGTCCCGCCCGCCGGGGTCGGGATCGGGCGGTGGACAGCGCGGCGTATCGGCCCCCGGCAGGGCTGGTGGCGCTGGTCAAGGCCCGTGATGGCCGGTGCCGGTTCCCCGGGTGCAGCATCAGTGCCCGGTTCTGCGACCTGGACCATGTCCGGCCCTGGCCGGCCGGGCCGACCACGGCCGGGAACCTGGTCTGCCTGTGCCGGCGACACCACCGGATCAAACAACGCCCCGGCTGGCGGGCCCGACTGGACCCCGACGGCATCCTGCAGGTCACCGACCCGACCGGGCGGGTGCGGACCAGCGCACCGGTCGACCTGCTCGGCCGCCACGACGGGCAGCCGGTCCCACCCAGCCTGGGCACCCCACCACCGGGCCAGCCGGCCACGTTCGAGCCGTACCCGACCCCAGCCGGCCGCGCCGACGACGAGGCGTTCTCCTGGCTGGAGGACACCTGGGCCCAGATCACCACCCAGACCCAGCAACACCTGGCCCGACAGGCCGCCACCGACACCGCCCGCCGCCACGCCGAACGCCGCGAACGAGCCGACGCCCAACCACCACCCTTCTAACGAGGCTTCGCGCGGGGTTCGAGCGCTCGGGTCAGAGGCGACGCATCGCCGTCGTCGTGAGGACCGGCTCGCCGGCCGTGTCGGAGGCGTCGAGGTCGACCGTCGCCTCGATGACCCAGTCGTGGTCGTCGGCGGGGTCGGCGAGCGTCTGGGTGACCAGCCAGCGCCGGGGCAGCTCGTCGGTGGCGGGTGCCGCCTCGATACGCAGGAGGTGCGGACCCCGGGCGTCCGCGTCGGTGCCGATGTCGTCGTGCTCCTCCCAGTAGGCGCCGAGCGCCTCGTCCCAGTCCGCCCGTGACATCGGGCCGCCCGGGGACTCGAGGGCAGCGAGGCCGTCGACGTCGTCGCGCGCGGCGAGGAGCACCCTGCGGAACATCGCCCCTCGCACCATGGCGCGAAAGGCCCTCTCGTTGGCCGTGACCGGACGCTGTGGCCGGGGCCCGTCGTGGTGCGACACCTCCGCTGCCACCTCGGCGACCGGCTCGGGGGAGGTCAGGGCCTGCCACTCGTCGAGGAGGCTGGAGTCGGTCTGGCGCACCGTCTCGCCGAGCCAGTCGACGATCTCCTCGAGCACCTCGCTGCGGTGGGCGTCGGGGACGGTCTGCCGCAGGGTTCGGTAGGCGTCGGAGAGGTAGCGCAGGACGACACCCTCGGACCGCCCGAGCTGGTAGCGGGACACGAGGTCCCCGAACGACATCCCCGTCTCCCACATCTCGCGGACCACCGACTTGGGAGAGAGGGCGTCCTCGTGCAGCCAGGGATGGCTGTGCCGGTAGATGTGGTAGGCCGCCTCGAGGAGCTCCTCGAGCGGCTTGGGCCAGGTCACGTGCTCGAGCAGCGCCATCCGCTCCTCGTACTCGATCCCCTCGGCCTTCATCTCCGCGACGGCCTCGCCGCGGGCCGCATACTGCTGCGCCACGAGGATCGGCCGCGGGTCGTCGAGGACCGACTCGACGACGGAGACGACGTCGAGGGGGTATGCGGGGGCCTCCTTGTCGAGGACGTCGAGCGCCGCGAGGGCGAAGTGGGCCAGCGGCTGGTTGAGGGCGAAGTCGGGCGGGAGGTCGACGGTGAGAGCGACGGTGCGCCCGGTCGCGTCCGGCTCGGGCAGCCGCACGAGGACGCCGCTGTCGAGCAGGCTCCGGCCGAGGCGGATCGCGCGGCGGGCCAACCGGGTCCGGCCCTTCGGGTCCTCGTCGTTGTCGCGGGTCAGACGGCTCAGCGTGCGGACGGCGTCGCCGGGCCGGGCGACGACGTTGAGGATCATCGCGTCGTCGATGCGCATCCGGGAGACCAGCGGCTCGGGATCGGCGGTCGTCAGCTTCTCGAAGGTCCGCTCCGTCCACACGACGGCGCCCTCGGGCGCCTTGACGCGCTGCACCCGCTTGATCCGCACCGGATCGTCGCCGGCCTTGGCCAGCCGCCGGGCGTTCTCGATGACGTGCTCGGGTGCCTGGACGACGGCATACCCGTCGGTGTCGAACCCGGCCCGCCCCGCCCGGCCGGCGATCTGGCGGAACTCGCGCACCCGCAGGACCCGATCACGGGACCCGTCGAACTTCGCCAGGCCGGTGAAGAGCACGGTGCGGATGGGCACGTTGATGCCGACGCCCAGGGTGTCGGTGCCGCAGATGATCTTCAGGAGCCCGGCCTGGGCGAGCTGCTCGACGAGCCGGCGGTAGCGGGGGAGCATGCCGGCGTGATGGACAGCGACGCCCTTGCGGAGCAGCGCGCTCAGCGTCCGGCCGAAGCTTGTCGAGAAGCGGAACCCGCCGATCCGCTCGGCGATGACGTCACGCTCGGCAGGGGTGAGCAGGCGCAGGGCCTGGAGCTGCTTGGCATGGTCGGCGGCACCCGCCTGGGTGGGGTGGACGACGTAGACGGGGAGGCGGCCCCACTGGAGGAGCTCGTCGAGCGTGTCCGGCAGCGGCGTGACCGACCAGGTGTAGGTGAGGGGCACCGGCCGCTCGGCCGAGTCGACGATGGTGGCCCCGCGGCCCGTGCGACGCCGGAGGTCGTCGGCGAAACGGCGCATGTCGCCGAGGGTGGCGGACATGAGGAGGAACTGGGCCTGGGGCAGCTCGAGGAGGGGGACCTGCCACGCCCAGCCGCGCTCGGGGTCGGAGTAGTAGTGGAACTCGTCCATGACGACGACGCCGACATCGGCGCCACGACCCTCACGCAGGGCGATGTTGGCGAGGACCTCGGCGGTGCAGGCGATGATCGGCGCGTCCGCGTTGACGGAGGCGTCGCCGGTGAGCATGCCGACGTTGTCGGCGCCGAAGGTCTCGCAGAGGGCGAAGAACTTCTCGCTGACGAGGGCCTTGATGGGCGCGGTGTAGAACGACACCCGGTCGGTCGACAGCGCCGCGAAGTGGGCGGCGGTCGCGACGAGCGACTTCCCTGATCCGGTGGGCGTCGCGAGGATGACATGGTCGCCGGCGAGCAGCTCGATGACCGCCTCGTCCTGGTGCGGGTAGAGGCTGAGCCCCTGTCCGGTGACCCAGCCGGTGAACGCGTCGTAGAGCGCATCCGGATCGTCGGTGTCGAGAGCCTCCAGCGCCGGGGGCGAGGGCGCCGTCGCCGGTGCCCGACCCACCGTGCTGCTGCGGGGATCGGCGGCGCTCATCGGACCCATCCTCGCACCCCGCCCGGGTCCGCCTGCACGACCGGCCTGTCTGAACCTGTGCCCGGCCTGCACGACCGGCCTGTCTGAACCTGGGCTGGGTCTGCATGACCGGGTCTGTCTGAACCTGGGCTGGGTCTGCATGACCGGGTCTGTCTGAACCTGGGCTCGGCCTGCATGAGCCGGCCTGCATGAAACTGTCCGATTGGGTCGGATTCATGCAGGCTGTGGATGGGGGCTGGGGCGTGTCGGTGGACCGGCATACAGTGACCCGGTGCCTGTCCTCGACGACCTCCTCCACGCCGCAGTCACCGCGGTCGGCGGGGTCGAGCGCCCGGGGCAGGTGGAGATGGCCCATGCCGTGGAGGAGGCCGTCACCGCCGGGGAGCACCTGCTCGTCCAGGCGGGGACCGGGACGGGCAAGTCGCTCGCCTACCTCGTCCCGGCCGTGGCCCGGGCGATGGCGAGCGACCATCCGGCCGTCGTCGCGACCGCCACGCTGGCGCTCCAGTCCCAGATCGTCGACCGGGACATGCCGAGACTCGCCGCGGCGCTCGAGCCGGTGCTCGGGCGGCGTCCCACCTACGCGCTCGTCAAGGGGCGCCGCAACTACGTGTGCCTCAACAAGCTGGAGGGCGGCTTCCCGGACGACGACCAGGAGGCGCTGCTCGGCGTGGACGCGGTCGACAGCGGCGCGGGCCGTCTCGGTGCCGAGGTCGTCCGACTGCGGGAGTGGGCTCGCGACACCGGGTCCGGCGACCGCGACGAGCTCGTGCCGGGTGTGTCCGAGCGGGCCTGGCGCCAGGTGTCGGTCAGCGCCCACGAGTGCCTGGGCGGCCGCTGCCCCCTCGTCGAGGAGTGCTTCGTCGAGCGCTCCCGCGCGGCCGCGCGGGACGTCGACGTCGTCGTGACGAACCACTCGTTCCTGGCGATCGACGCCTTCGAGGGGCGGCAGATGCTGCCCGAGCACGACGTCCTCGTCGTCGACGAGGGGCACGAGCTCGTCGACCGGGTCACCTCGACGATCACCGACGAGCTGACCTCGGCGATGGTGCAGGCGGCGGCCAAGAGGTCGCGCCGGCTCGCCGAGTCGGCCGATCCCCTCGAGGATGCCGGGGTCATGCTCCAGGCGGCGCTCGACGAGCTGCCCGAGGGCCGGCTCACCGGCATACCGGATGCCCTGTCGCTCGCCCTGGCCAGGGTGCGGGACACCGCACGGTCCGTGCAGGGAGACCTCAAGCCGGAGCGGGGCGAGGGTGACGCGGCGCGGCAGGTCGCCCGGGCCGCCGTCGACGAGGTCTTCGACAACGCCTGTCGGGTCCTCGAGGAGCGTGAGCTCGACGTCGTGTGGGTGAGCCGCGACGCACGGCGCGGGTCCGTGCTGCGCGTCGCCCCGATGAGCGTCGCGGCCCTGCTGCGGGAGGCGATCTTCACCGACCGGACCGTCATCCTCACCTCGGCGACCCTCGAGCTCGGAGGCACGTTCGACGCGCTCGCGGGGACGATGGGGCTGCGTGGCGACGGCGCACCGGCCTGGCGCGGCCTCGACGTGGGGAGCCCCTTCGACTACCCCGCCCAGGCGATCGCCTACGTCGCGGCCCACCTGCCGGCGCCGGGCCGCGACGGCACCTCGCCCCAGACGCTCGACGAGATCGAGGCGCTCGTCCGGGCGGCCGGCGGGCGCACGCTCGGCCTGTTCTCCTCGATGCAGGCCGCGCGCGACGCGACGGCGGCCATGCGCGACCGGTGCGGCGACACCGAGCTGACCTTCCTGTGCCAGGGGGAGGACCAGGTGACGACGCTGGTCCGGCGGTTCGCCGAGGATCCCCGGGTCTGCCTGTTCGGCACCCTCACGCTGTGGCAGGGCGTCGACGTGCCCGGCTCGGCGTGTCAGCTCGTCCTCATCGACCGGATCCCCTTCCCCCGGCCCGACGACCCGCTCTCCTCGGCGCGCTCCCAGGCCATCGCGCGGATGGGCGGCAACGGCTTCATGGCCGTCTCGGCCACCCATGCCGCCCTGCGGCTGGCCCAGGGCGCGGGGCGCCTCATCCGGCGCTCCGACGACCGCGGTGTCGTCGCCTTCCTCGACTCCCGGATGATGACGGCGCGGTATGCCGGGTTCCTCCAGCGCTCCCTGCCGCCCTTCTGGCCGACCAAGGACCGCCGGCTCGTCCTCGGCGCCCTGCGACGGCTCGACGAGACCGCCCCCGACCCGCTGCCCGTCGCCGCCCCCGTGCTGCGCGGCCCGACCGTCGTCGCCTGGAGCGCCGAGGACGACGAGGAGCTGCGGGACGGCGTCGACCTCGGGCTCACCGCCGACGAGCTCGCCGAGAGCCTCGAGCGGACCGTCGACGCGGTGCGGGCCCGGCTGCGGCAGCTCGACCTCGCGGCCGGGAAGGAGGCGTCGTGACGGCCCAGCGGGTCCCTCCGCTCGTGCTCGTCAGCGGCCCCGAGCAGGTCGTCGCCGACCGTGCGGTCGCATCGGTCCTCGACGACCTGCGCCTCACCGCCCCCGACCTCGAGGTCGTCCGGCTCGATGCCGCGAGCTACGAGCCGGGCTTGCTCGGCGTCCATGCCGCCCCGTCGCTGTTCGGCGGCGACAAGGCGATCGTCGTCCACGATGCCGACGAGGCCGCCGACGACCTCCAGCAGGACCTGCTCCGGGCCGTCGCCGCACCGGAGCCCGGCGTGACCCTCGTCGTGCGGCACAAGGGCGGCGCCCGTGGCAAGAAGGTCGTCGACGCGCTCAAGGCCGGGAAGGCCCGCGTCGTCGAGGCCCCGGCCATCCGCTCCGACCGCGACAAGACGGACTTCGCGGCCCACGAGTTCGTCGCGGCCCGCCGCAAGGCGACGAGCGGGGCGGTGCGGGCCCTCGTCGAGGCGGTCGGCCGGGACGTCAGCGAGCTCGCGGCGGCCTGCCAGCAGCTCGTCGCCGACACGACGGGGGTGATCGACGAGCGGACCGTGCTGCTCTACCACGGGGGGAAGGTCGAGGCGACCGGCTTCAAGGTGGCCGACGCGGCGGTGGCCGGGGAGACGGGAGAGGCCCTGCGGCTGCTGCGGCACGCCATCGCCGTCGGCGTCGACCCCGTGCCCATCGTCGCCGTCCTCGCCCAGCAGCTGCGCCAGTTGGTCCGGGTCGGTGCGGCCGGTCGCGGTCGGTCGGTCGACGTCGCCCGTGACCTCGGCCTCGCCCCCTGGCAGGTCGACCGGGCCAGGCGCTCCCTCGCGGGTTGGACGCCCGACGCGCTCGCCCGCTCGATCCAGGCTGTCGCCGCGGCCGACTTCGAGGTCAAGGGCGGTGGTCGAGACCCGGTCTACGCCGTCGAGCAGGCCGTCCTCGCGATCACGGCCCACCGCAACGGCTGACGACCCGGGGCGGGGTCGGGCGGCGTCGGTCGGGTCGGCCCGGTGACGGGCGCCGCCGGTCCACGGTCGGCCGCACGGCGTTTTGGAGGGGTGCCCGGGCCGCTGCTAGATTTGCTCCTCGCGTGCGCGCCCAGGTCGTGCGCGCACGAAGCATCACCCAGCGCGTCGCAACCACGGGTGCCCCACGCCCGGTCCCGCGTCGCGTCTGCCGCCCTCTACGGCATACGAACCGACCCAAGGAAGCAACACACGTGGCAAACATCAAGTCCCAGCTCAAGCGGATCAAGACCAACCGCAAGGCGACCGAGCGGAACAAGGCGATCAAGTCCGAGGTCAAGACGTGGATCCGCAAGTTCCGCGAGGCCGCGGACGCCGGCAACGCCGAGCAGGCGCAGGCGGCGCTGCGGACCGCCTCGGTCAAGCTCGACAAGGCCGTGAGCAAGGGTGTCATCCACCAGAACCAGGCCGCCAACAAGAAGTCGGCCATGGCCAAGCGGGCCGCCACGCTCTGACGCGGCGTCCCGACCGGAGGCCCCTTCACCCCGCAGGTGGAGGGGCCTCCGGCGTCTGTCGGACCGCACGGCCCGCAGTGTCAGCCGAGGGCGAGCGCCTTGAGCCGGGACAGGCTGCCGTTGAAGTAGTCCTGGTCGATGGGGGAGTCGCTGTACTGCCAGAACGTCCGGTAGGCCCAGCCGGTCGGCAGGGTGCCGGGCGTCGAGGAGTAGCGGGCGATCCACAGCGGGTTCGTCGTCGAGAACTGGCTCGTGTTGCCCGTGCACCTGGTCCACCAGTCCGTCGTGGAGTAGATAACGGCGTCGCGACCGGTCCGCGCGAGGTAGCGGCTCGTGAAGGAGGCGATCCAGCTGCGCATCGCGCTCTGGGACAGCCCGTAGCACGTCGCGCCATAGGGGTTGTACTCGATGTCGAGGACCCCCGGGAGGGTCTTACCGTCCGCCGACCAGCCACCGCCGTGGGCGACGAAGTAGTCGGCCTGCACGGCACCGGTCGAGACGTTGGGCAGGGCGAAGTGGTAGGACCCGCGGATCATCCCGACGCCGTAGGAGCCGTTGTACTGCTGGGTGAAGTAGGTGTTCTGGTAGCCGGTGCCCTCCGTCGCCTTGACGTAGGCGAACTTCTTGCCCTGGGTCCACCACGTCGACCACGCCACGTTGCCCTGCCAGCCCGAGACGTCGATGCCGGGGGTCTGGGTGACCGTCGTGGCGCGGGGAGCGGCCACGGCGGTCGGCGAGGCGGTCGATGCCGTATGCCGGGCCGACCAGCCCAGGTAGGCGCCGCCGGCCCGCGTGATGCCCGCGGCGCGGGCGGTCGCGGACGG
>JBDIAL010000117.1:0-11383 GCA_039812405.1 Nostocoides sp. | reverse complement strand
CGTCGGCGGCGCGACGGCGGCGCACGCGCTCGCGGAGGCGACCTCGGGGCACCCGGCCGCCGCGGTGCTCACCGTCTTCGGCGCCGACTGGAGCGCCCGCATACCGACGGCGTCGGACGCCGTCCCCGGGGCCCCGGGTGCCGTTGTCGGGTGACCCGATGAAGGGGCACCTCACCCGAGAGGGCACCCCCCGCGAGGTGACCACTTGTCGGGTGACCCGATCAAGGGGCAGGGTGAGATGATCAGGCAGCACACCAGTCAGGCAAAGGAGAGTCACCGATGACCGAGACCCAGCTGGAGCAGACCGAGGACGCCGCAACCGTGGCGGTGTCGCGGACGATCGCGGCGCCGCCGGTCCATGTGTGGGAGATCCTCGTCAGTCCGGCCGGGTCGGAGGCCATCCTCGGCCACGGCGCGACCCTGGGCAGCAAGGGCGAGTCGTGGCACAACGACGAGGGCTCGCTCGGGGTCGTGCGCAGCCTCCACCCCGTCGAGCAGGTCCGGGTCTCCTGGCACGAGACGCCCGACGCCCCGCGGTCGATCGTCGAGATCGACCTGGCGCCCGACGGCGACGGCACCCGCGTCGACCTGCGGCACGACCGGGTGAGCGGAGACCTCGACTCCGACGAGGCGCGCTGGAACGACGCGCTCGGTCGTCTCGCGGGCCTCGCCGCCGGCTGAGCCCGTCGGCCGAGCCCGCGGGCCCGCCCGGCGGGCTCGCCTAGAGTTGGGACGTGTCGTGATGCCCGTCCCGGCACGCCCCAACCCACCTCCGGAGGTCTCCCATGCGCCTGTCCACCCGCAACCAGCTGACCGGAGTCGTCACCGAGGTCGCCCTCGGCTCCGTCATGGCGACGGTCAAGGTGCGCCTCGACGGCGGCGACCAGGTCGTCACCGCCTCGATCACCAAGGAGGCCGTCGAGGACCTCGCCCTCGAGCCGGGCCAGGCGGCCACCGTCCTCGTCAAGTCGACCGAAGTGATGCTCGGCGTCGCGTGATCCGTGCTTCGATGGGTTGACCGCGCTGCCCCACCGGGGACCGCTGCGCCCCGCGGGGGAGCCACTCGCCGACGAGAGGATCCGTCATGTCCGACACCGCCACCCCTGACGCCCTGAGCCTCGACCCGGAGCGCACCGCCCTGGTCCTCATCGAGTTCCAGAACGAGTTCACCTCCGACGGCGGGGTCCTCCACGGGGCCGTGTCGGAGGTCATGGACCGGACGGGGATGCTCGAGAACACCAAGGCCTTCGTCGAGCGCGCCCGCGCCGCCGGCGTGACGATCATGCACGCCCCGATCACCTTCGCGCCGGGGTATGCCGAGCTCACCCGCCATCCCTACGGCATCCTCGCGGGCGTGGTCGGCGGCAACGCCTTCGTCAAGGGCACGTGGGGAGCCGCGATCGTCGACGATCTCGCGCCGGTCGAGGGCGACATCCTCATCGAGGGCAAGCGCGGCCTCGACACCTTCGCGAGCACCAACCTCGACTTCATCCTGCGCAGCAAGGGGATCGACACCGTCATCCTGGGCGGGTTCCTCACGAACTGCTGTGTCGAGTCGACGATGCGCACCGCCTACGAGAACGGCTACCGCGTCATCACCCTCACCGACTGCGTCGCGGCGACGTCGGTGGAGGAGCACGACAACGCGATCCGCTTCGACTACCCGATGTTCAGCCACCCCCTGGAGTCGACCGCGGTCGCCGCCGCCCTCTGAGCGGCCCGGTGCGGACCCGGGCTGCCGACGCGGGAGCCGGTATGCCGGTCGGGATCCTCCTCGCCGCGGGCGCGGGCACCCGGATGGGCCGCCCGAAGGCGCTCGTGCGGGACGACGACGGCACGTCGTGGCTCCTGCGGTCGGTCGCCTCCCTCGTCGAGGGCGGCTGCTCCCCGGTCGTCGTCGTGCTCGGTGCCGAGGCGGCCTCGGCGTCGGCGCTCCTCCGGGTGGCGTCGGTGCCGGCGTCGGCGGTGGTCGAGGCGGTCGCGCCCGACTGGCGGGAGGGGATGGGCGCCTCGCTCCGGGCCGGGCTGTCCCGGGCGCTGGCCCTCGCCGCCGTGGCCGAGGAGCCGTCGGCGACGGCCTGCGTCACGCTCGTCGACCTGCCCGACGTCGACGGCCGCGTCATCCGTCGGGTGACCGCCGCCGCAGGTGCGGACATCGACTGCCTGGTGCGTGCCGCATACGCGGGACAACCCGGGCACCCTGTCGTATTCGGCCGGAACCATTGGGAGTTGGTGATCACCCAGCTCGCGGGTGACACCGGGGCCCGCGGCTACCTCGCGGCCCGGGCGGTCCGGCTCGTCGAGTGCGCCGACCTCGCGACGGGGCGCGACGTCGACGCGCCGGAAGCCTCGCCATAGCCCCTCGTCATGGGTGATGATCAGAGGCATGGATCCCTCCGCGGGCGAGGTCGCCTGGTGCCCGGCGTCGGTGACCGAGGTGGCCGAGGCACTCGCCGGGACGGGCTACCTCACCGACGACGCGCTCGCCACGGTCACCTTCCTCGCGCTGCGGCTCGGGCGTCCGCTGCTCCTCGAGGGGGAGCCCGGCACGGGCAAGACGACGCTCGCGGAGTCCCTCGCCGAGGCCCTCGGCATCCCTCTCGTCCGGATGCAGTGCTACGAGGGCATCGACGCCTCGCAGGCGCTCTACGACTGGGACTTCCCCCGGCAGATCCTCCACCTGCGGGCCTTGGAGACGGTGGCCCGGGCGACGGGCGACGCCGAGGGGTCCGCCCCGCCGGCCGACACCGCCGACATCGAGAAGTCGCTCTACGACGAGCGGTTCCTCCTCGCCCGGCCCGTCCTGCGGGCCCTGCGGGAGAGCCCGGCCGTCCTGCTCGTCGACGAGATCGACCGCGCCGACGACGAGTTCGAGGCGTTCCTGCTCGAGGTGCTGTCGACCTACCAGGTGAGCATCCCCGAGCTCGGCACCGTGCGGGCCGCGGTCCCGCCCGTCGTCGTCCTCACCTCCAACCGGACCCGTGAGCTGCACGACGCGCTGAAGCGTCGCTGCCTCTACCACTGGATCGACCATCCCGGGCTCGAGCGCGAGCTCGCCATCGTCCGCAGCCGCGCCCCCGAGGTGCCGCAGGCCCTCGCCGGCCAGGTCGTCCGGCTCGTGCAGGACTTGCGGACGCACTCCGACCTCGTCAAGCCGCCCGGGGTCGCCGAGACCCTCGACTGGGCCCGCGCGCTCGACGCCCTCGGCGAGGTCGAGCTCGACGTCGAGGCGGCCGCGGCGACCCTCGGAGCGGCGATCAAGTACCACGACGACGCGGAGCGGGTCCGCGCGAGCCTCGCCCGGATCCTCGGGGGCCGAGGGACCGGATGACGACCCGGATGCCGACCGCGCCCGGCCCGCTCGACCCTCTCGACCCGACCCGCACCCCGCCGGAGGCGCTCCTGCTCGGGTTCGCCCGCGCGCTGCGCGCGGCGGGGGTGCCGGTCACCGCGGACCGTGAGACGGCGCTCCTCGAGGCCGTCGCGCTCGTCGGGCTCGACGACGGGACGCGGACCTACTGGGCCGGCCGCGCCACGCTGTGCTCGGCGCCGGAGCAGATCGAGCGCTACGACCGGGTGTTCGCCGCGTGGTTCCACGGAGCGCGGCCCGGGCGCGCCGTGTCGCCGCCCGGGCCGACGCCCGTCCCCATGGCGTCGCTGGGGGACCAGGACGCGTCCGGGGTCGAGGACGAGACTTCCGACGGACAGCCCCTGCGGACCCGGGCGAGCCGCGCCGACATCCTGCGCCACCGGGACGTGGGGTCGATGTCGGCCCGTGAGAAGGCCGAGCTGGCAGTGCTGTTCGGACGGCTGCCGCAACCGCTGCCGACGCGCCGGTCGGCCCGCCGCACCGGGTGGCACCGGGGCGAGATCGACGCCCGGCGCACGCTGCGCGCCCACCTCGACCGGTGGGGCGAGCCGGCCGGGCTGGCCTGGCGCCGGCGGGCGGTCACGCCGCGGCGGATCGTCCTCCTCCTCGACGTGTCCGGCTCCATGGCGCCGTATGCCGACGCCCTCCTGCGGCTGGCCCATCGCTGGTCGGCCCGCGGTCGGGCCCGGCGCGACGTCCACGTCCTCACGATGGGCACCCGGCTCACCGACGTGACCCGGGCGCTGCGCCGGTCCGACCCCGAGCAGGCGCTCGTCGCCGTCGGCGACGTCGTGCCCGACTGGTCGGGCGGGACCCGGCTCGGGGAGACCCTCAAGGCGTTCCTCGACCAGCGGGGCCGGCGGGGGATGGCCCGCGGGGCGGTCGTCGTCGTCTTCAGCGACGGGTGGGAGCGCGGCGGTGCCGAGCTGCTCGGCGAGCAGATGGCCCGGCTGCAGGCGGTCGCCCACCGGGTCGTGTGGGTCAACCCGCACAAGGGCAAGGACGGCTATCTGCCCGTCCAGCAGGGGATCACGGCGGTCCTGCCCCACTGTGACGACTTCGTGGCGGGGCACTCCCTCGCGACCTTCGAGGCGCTGGCGGAGCTGGTCGACCGTGCGTGAGGTGCTGCCCGACCTGCTGCGCTGGTGGGAGACCGGCGAGGACGTCGGCCTGGCCACGGTCGTCGCGACCTGGCGCTCGGCCCCCAGGCAGCCCGGAGCGTCGATGCTCGTCGGGCCCGGGGGCGAGGCCGTCGGGTCGGTGTCCGGCGGGTGCGTGGAGGGCGCCCTCTACGAGCTGGCCCAGGAGGTCGTCGCGAGCGGGGAGCCGGTCCTCCAGCGCTACGGCGTGAGCGACGACGACGCGTATGCGGTGGGCCTGACCTGCGGGGGCATCCTCGACGTCTTCGTGGAGCGCGTGTCGCGCCGGTCCTTCCCCGCACTCGGTCGCGTCGCCGCCGAGATCGAGGCCCGGGTCCCGGTCGCCGTCGCGACGGTCATCGCCCACCCGGACCCGACTCGGGTGGGACGCCGCCTCGTCGTCCACCCCGAGGGGCGTGACGGCGACGGTGCCGAGCGTGAGGACGACGGCGCGTCGGACCCCTCGACGGACCCCGCGACGACCTCCTCGGCAGGCCCCTCGCTCGGCAGCGCCCGGGCCGATGCCGCCGTCGTCGACGACGCGCGGGGGCTGCTCGCGGCCGGGCACTGCGAGACGCTGACCTACGGGCCGGACGGCCAGCGTCGCGGCGAGGGCATGCGGGTCTTCGTCAACGTCTTCGCCCCCGCCCCGCGGATGCTCGTCTTCGGCGCGATCGACTTCGCGGCGGCGTGCGCGAGGGTCGGGTCATTCCTCGGCTACCGGGTCACCGTCTGCGACGCCCGGCCGGTCTTCGCGACGCGGAGCCGGTTCCCCGACGCCGACGAGGTCGTCGTCGACTGGCCGCACCGCTATCTCGCCGCGCAGGCCGAGGCGGGGGCCATCGACTCCCGGACCGTCGTCTGCGTGCTCACCCACGACCCGAAGTTCGACGTCCCCCTCCTCGAGGTGGCGCTGCGGCTCCCCGGGGTCGCCTACATCGGCGCGATGGGATCGCGCCGCACCCACGCGGACCGGCTGGCCCGGCTGCGCGAGGCCGGGCTCAGCGAGGAGGAGCTCGCCCACCTGTCGAGCCCCATCGGCCTCGACCTCGGGGCGCGCACCCCGGAGGAGACCGCGGTGAGCATCGCCGCCGAGATCGTCGCCCTCCGCTGGGGCGGTCACGGTGAGCGGCTGACCGACGTCGACGGGCCGATCCACCGCAAACGCGGAGCGGCCATGGGCGAGGTCTCCGCACCTTCGGAACCCAGGGCACGGCATACACCGAAAGCCTTGCAGGACACCGGGACTGGGACGACGATCTGAAGTACGCCTACCCGAGGAGTTGAGCATGACCCGCATCAGCGTCACCGTGGACGAGGTGAGGTACACCGACGAGGTCGAGCCGCGCACCCTGCTCGTGCACTACCTCCGAGAGCAGCTCGGCAAGACCGGGACCGTCGTCGGCTGCGACACGAGCAACTGCGGGGCGTGCACGGTCCTGCTCGACGGGGTGAGCGTCAAGTCGTGCAACGTCCTCGCCGTCCAGGCCGACGGGTCGAGCGTGACGACGATCGAGGGGCTGGCCAGGGACGGGCAGCTCCACCCGGTGCAGGAGGCGTTCCACGCGTGCCACGCCCTTCAGTGCGGCTACTGCACACCCGGCATGATCATGCAGTCGATCGACCTCCTCGCGACGAACCCCCACCCGAGCGAGCGGGAGATCCGGGAGGGCCTCGAGGGCAACCTGTGCCGGTGCACCGGCTATCACAACATCGTCCGGGCCGTGCAGTATGCCGCCGCCGGAGGTGCCCAGTGACCGTCACCGACGAGCGTCCCCGGGCCAAGGAGATCGGGTCGGCCCGCACCCGCAAGGAGGACCAGCGCCTCGTCACCGGACGGACCCGCTGGACCGACAACATCCAGCTGCCCGGCATGCTCCACCTCGCCATGGTGCGCAGCCCCTACGCCCACGCCCGGCTCCGCTCCGTCGACACCGCCGCGGCGAAGCAGGCCGACGGGGTCATCGGCGTCTTCACCGGCGCCGACCTCGCCGACACCCAGGGCGCCAACATCAACGCCTGGCCCATCTCGCCCGACCAGGTGACTCCCACCCACCTGCCCGTCGTCGTCGACCACGTCGCCTGCGCGGGCGAGATCGTCGCGGTCGTCGCGGCCCGCTCGGCAGCGGCGGCCCGTGACGCCGCCGAGCTCGTCGACGTCGACTATGAGGAGCTGCCGCCCGTCGTCGGCCTCAAGGCGGCCCTCACCGACGAGGTGCTCGCCCACCCCGATCTCGGGACGAACCGGTCCGCCTTCTGGCAGCTGGACTCCCAGGAGGCCGGGACCGGCGGCGACGTCGACGCGGCGATCGAGCGGGCTCGGGCCGACGGCATCGTCATCGAGCGGGAGTACCGCCAGCAGCGGCTCATCCCCGCCTTCATGGAGCCCCGCTCGACGGTCGTCGACCCGACGGGCGAGCAGATCGTCATCTGGTCCGCGACCCAGGTCCCGCACATCCTGCGCTTCTGCATCGCGGCGACGACCGGCATACCGGAGTCCAAGGTCCGCGTCATCGCCCCGGACGTCGGCGGCGGCTTCGGGGGCAAGCTCCAGACGACACCGGAGGAGTTCGCGACCCTGGCGGTCGCCCGTCGGCTCGGCAAGCCGGTCAAGTACACCGAGACCCGCTCGGAGTCCCTGCTCTCCGGGCACCACGGCCGGGACCAGCGGCAGCGGCTCACGCTGTCCGCGGAGAAGGACGGCACCGTCACGGGGTTCAAGGTGGAGCTGGTTGCCGACCTCGGGGCATACGTCGCCATCGTCGGCGGTGGCGTGCCGGTCCTCGGGGCCTGGATGTTCAACTCCATCTACAAGTTCCCCGCCTACCGCTTCTCCGTCCAGACGGTCCTCACCAACACCCCGTGGGTCGACGCATACCGGGGGGCGGGCCGGCCGGAGGCGACCTTCGGCATCGAGCGGATGATGGACGAGCTCGCCGCCGAGGTGGGGGTGGACCCGCTGGCGATCCGCGAGCAGAACTGGATCAGGCACGAGGAGTTCCCCTTCACGACGGTCGCCGGGATGACCTACGACTCGGGCAACTACGAGGCGGCGACGGCCCGGGCCACGGAGCTGTTCGACTACGACGGGCTGCGCGCCGAGCAGGCCAGGCGTCGCGAGTCGGGCGACCCGGTCCAGCTCGGGATCGGCGTCTCGACGTTCACCGAGATGTGCGGCCTCGCGCCGTCCCGGATCCTCGGGCAGCTGAGCTACGGCGCCGGCGGCTGGGAGAGCGCCTCGATCCGGATGCTCGCGACGGGCAAGGTCGAGGTCGTCACCGGGACCTCCCCGCACGGCCAGGGCCACGAGACGGCGTGGAGCCAGATCGTCGCCGACCGGCTCGGCGTGCCGTTCGAGGACGTCGAGGTCCTCCACGGCGACACCCAGATCGCGCCGAAGGGGCTCGACACCTACGGGTCCCGTTCCCTCGTCGTCGGGGGCGAGGCGGTGCTGCGGGCCGCCGACAAGGTCATCGAGAAGGCCAAGCCCGTCGCGGCCCATCTCCTCGAGGCCGACGTCGACGACATCGAGTTCAGGGACGGCACGTTCGGCGTCCGGGGGACGGACAAGGGGATCGGCATCGCCGACGTCGCCCTCGCGACGTTCGCCGCCCACGACCTGCCCGACGGCATGGAGCCGAGCATCGACGCCGAGGCGACCTACGACCCGGTGAGCTTCTCCTTCCCGCACGGCACCCACCTGTGCGCCATGGAGGTCGACACCGAGACGGGGGCGTCCCGGATGCGCTCCTACGTCTGCGTCGACGACGTCGGGGTCATCGTCAACCCACTCATCGTCGAGGGGCAGGTGCACGGAGGTCTCGTCCAGGGGATCGCCCAGGCCCTCTGGGAGGGTGCCGAGTTCGACGAGAACGGCACCCTCGTGACGGGCTCGTTCGTCGACTACACGCTCCCGACGGCAGCCGACACGATCAGCTTCGTCACCGACCACACGACGTCCCCGTCGACGACGAACACGCTGGGTACCAAGGGGGTCGGCGAGGCCGGCACCATCGCCTCGACCCCGGCGGTCGTCAACGCCATCGTCGACGCCCTCCGACCTCGGGGCATCCACGACATCGAGATGCCCTGCACGCCCGAGCGGGTGTGGCGGGCGATCCAGGCGGCCGACGCAGCAGCCGCGGCCGCCGCGGGACCGTCGAACGGTGTGGCGGGCGAGACCGAGGCCCGCCACGACGAGCCGGAAGGTGATGCCCTGTGATTCCCGCCCCGTTCGACTACGTCGCACCGGAGTCCGTCGAGGACGCGCTCGCCGCGCTGGCCGCGGCCGGTGACGAGGGCAAGGTCCTCGCCGGAGGCCAGAGTCTCCTCCCCGTGCTCCGGATGCGGCTCAACGCGCCGGAGCAGATCGTCGACCTCGGTCGCATACCGGAGCTGCGGGAGATCGCCGACGCCGGCGACGCGATCGTCATCGGGTCGATGGCCACGCATGCGTCCGTCGTGGCGAGCGACCTCGTCCGCGAGCATGCGGCGCTCCTGTCACGCACGGTGGCCGAGGTCGCCGACCCGCAGGTCAGGCACCGCGGGACGGTCGGCGGGGCGCTCGTCCACGCCGACCCGGCGGGCGACGTCGGGGCGGCCGCGCTCGCGCTCGACGCCGAGTTCGTCATCGCCGGGTCGGGCGGGGCGTCGCGGACCGTGGCGGCGGACGAGTTCTTCGTCGACCTCTTCGAGACGGCGGTCGGCGAGGGCGAGCTGCTCACCCAGGTGCGGATCCCCAAGCACACCGGGTGGGGGGCGCACTACGAGAAGTTCGTCCGCGTCGCCCACCAGTGGTCGATCGTCGCGGTCGCCGCGACGGTGCGGCTCGAGGGCGGGACGATCGCCGAGGCCCGGGTGGGCCTGACGAACATGGGGTCGACGCCGCTGCGGGCCCGCTCCGTCGAGGAGGCGCTCGTCGGGCAGCCGGCGACGGAGGAGGCGGTCCGGGCGGCGGCGGCCTCGGCGGCCGACGGGACGAACCCCCCGACCGACCTCAACGGCGACGGCGACTACCGCAGGCACCTCGCGACCGTGCTCACCCGGCGCGCCGTCCTCGCCGCGGCGCAGGGGTGAGCCCGTGGACCTCACGCACTCCTTCACCGTCCCGGCGCCGGTCGAGACGTCCTGGGCGCACCTCATGGACATCGCGGCGGTCGCGGAGTGCTTCCCCGGGGCGACGGTCACGGAGGTGTCCGAGGACGGCTTCTCCGGCACCGTCAAGGTCAAGCTCGGTCCGATCGCCCTGCTGTATGCGGGGTCCGGCACCTTCGTCGCCCGGGACGACGCCACGCATACCGCGACGATCCGGGCCAACGGCAAGGACAGGCGGGGCAACGGCACGGCCGGCGCGACGGTGGCCGTCGCGCTGGCCGGGTCGGCCGACGGCACCGGGACCACCGTCGACGTGACGACCGACCTCAACGTGACCGGGAAGCCGGCCCAGTTCGGTCGCGGCGTCATGCAGGACGTGTCGGACAAGCTGCTCGGCCAGTTCGTCGCCTGCCTCGAGCAGCGGCTCGCCGCCGAGGCCCCGGTCGCTGCCCCGCCGGTGCACGAACCTGCCGGACCGGTGCATGAATCCGACCCAATTGGACAGTCTCATGCAGGAGGGGCCGGGTCCCCGGGATCGGGTCCGGTGCATGAATCCGACCCAATTGGACAGTCTGATGCAGGAGGGGCCGGGTCTCCGGGATCGGGTCCGGTGCATGAATCCGACCCAATTGGACAGTCTGATGCAGGAGCGCGCCGGCCCGCTCCCGCCGACGACGCTCTCGACCTCGGCGCGGCGGTCGTCCCTGTCCTGCTCAAGTCCGCTGCGCCCCAGCTGATCGCCGGCCTCATCGGGCTCGTCATCGGCGTCCTCATCGGCCGCCGACGGTCGGGCTGAGGCCCGCCCGGCCCTCGGCGTCGACCGGCGGGCCCTCGGCGTCGACCCGCAGGCCTCGGCCGATCAGTCGTCGGCGTCGATCCGGAAGCCGACCTTCATCCCGACCTGGAAGTGCTCGATCCGGCCGTCCTCGAGGTGTCCGCGCACCTGGGTGACCTCGAACCAGTCGAGGTTGCGGACGGTCTCCGCCGCCCGGCTCAGCCCGTTGCGGATTGCGTCGTCGACGCCCTCGTGGGACGTGCCGACGATCTCGGTGACGCGGTAGGTGTGCGTGGACATGAGTGCCTCCAGCGGGTCGGTGTCGGTCAGGGCTGCCCGTGAGGGACGGTCCGCCAGGGCTCGTCCGTCACGGGTTCGACGCACCCATTCCATCGTCTGGCGGCTGCAGTGTCCACGGGTGAGGCGGCCGTGCACCGCGCTGTGGCGTCCGCGCCGGGCGTCCGGGATCGACGGTGCGGCAGCGATCGGCAGCCGTCGCGTCGGTCTCGACGGGCTAGCGTGTGCGGCGTGCAGCCCGGCCTCGTCACCGCCTTCGCCGCCGCCTGCTGCTACGGCGTCGGGTCGGTGCTCCAGGCGGCCGCGGCCCGGGCGACCACCGCCTCCGCCGGCCTCGACCCGCGGCTGCTCGTCCGGCTCGTGGGGTCGTGGCGCTACCTGCTCGGGCTCGGCCTGGACGGGCTGGGGTTCCTCCTGTCCCTCGTCGCCGTCCGGTCGCTCCCCCTCTTCGTCGTCCAGGCGATCGTCGCGAGCTTCCTCGCCGTGACCGCCGTGCTCGGTGCCCTCTTCCTCGGTATGCCGCTCCCTCGCCGGGAGCGGTGGTGGCTCGCCGCCGTCGTCGTGGGCCTCGCCCTCGTCGGGGCCTCGGCCGCCCCCGACCGAGACGTCCTCGCAGGGCCGGCCCTGTCCTGGAGCGTGCTCGGGGCCGCCGTGGTCCTCGGGCTCGCCGCCGTGCCGCTGGCGCGGCTGCCCGGCGTCCGGGGCGCC
>JBDIAL010000116.1:0-11476 GCA_039812405.1 Nostocoides sp. | reverse complement strand
GTCGAGTGGAAGCCGATCCGCAAACGCAAACCCCGGCCTCAGAAACCGATCCCGCCGGACGACCGAGAATCGCCACTCAGCATCTGGCGACGGTACGGGTCTTCCGGGGGCTGACGACGCCTCTGGCTGCCGTAGCGGTCGACGGCATCGAGGGCCTGCCGCTTGGCGTGGGCGGGACCGAGGTCGGCGCGGTCGCGACCGAACACCGCGACCCACTGCTGGCGGGCGTCCTCGACGGTCTCGGCGACCAGATGGGCGGTGTTGTCGTGCCTGCCGCGTGTCATGGCGACGTAGGCGGCGGCTGCTCCGGTCGTTTCGCCGATGGCGAGATGCGCTCGGTCTACGGCCTCGCCTTGGGCGCCGTGGACGGTGGTGGCGTAGCCGAGGTGCCCCAAACGCACTCACCTGTGATCGTGCGCGTGTGCGCAAGACCAGTCTACTGGAGGGTCTTTGTGAGGTGGACGAGTTGGTAGTCGCCCGCCGGTGTCCTACTGGTCTCGTGGTAGCCGTGGTGAGTGTAGAGGCGGATGTTGGCGATGCTGTGCTCGCCTGTGAACAGCCGCATCTCCTGTGCCTCGGGGTGCACCGTCTCGGCATGGAGCAGGAGCCGGGTGCCAATACCCTGGCCCTGCTGGTCGGGAGCGACGATGAGCCGCCCGAGTTCGACCACGCTCCCAGAGCGGCGTAGACGGACTGCTCCGATGAGTCGCCCGTTCTCACGGATACCGAGAGCCGTCACGGTGGGGTCGGCAAGTTCGTCTTCGAGTTCAGTGAGTGTCTGTGTCAGCGGCGGGAGATCGAAGTCGTTGTGTGCGGCGGCTTCGGTGAGGTATGCGGCTCGCTGAAGCGTCAGCATCTCGCCCGCATCCTCGTGCCCGAGTTCGCTCACGATCAAGGGTGCTTCGTCGTGGGAGCCAGAGGTGCGGGTATTGCTCATACGCCAATCCTAGGGAGTCTGGTTTCATAGGCGCGAGTGCGGCTGGTTACCTCCCGAGCATTGGCCCGTCGCGTCGTGGGTCGGTGCGGTGGGGGTCGTGCTCGAACGGGTCGTGGAGTTGCCGCGCCCGCTCCGCTGCTCGTTGCCGGGCATGCTCCTGCTCGACGCGCTTGGCCTCGATGCGTTCTGCCGCCTCGGTGACGGGGAGGCTGCGCAGCTCGTCGGCGTCGGCTCGGATCAGGGCGGCTCGGGTGCGGGCATCTTGGGCGTTGCGGTGGGGGTTGGTCACACGCATGCCGAGGTGGTCGCGGCGGACTCGTTCTACCCCGTACTCGCTGACCAGCAACGCCAGGTGTTCCTGCTCATGACGCTCCTGTACCGCCTCCCTGCTCGTTCGTGCTGTCTCCACAGTCTGCGCGGCGTCGGCCACGCGCGGGTCGGCCTCGGCGCGTCTCTTGGCTACGCTGCTCGCCCACTCGGGGAGGCGGTCGGCGTTGGGCGGGATGGTGCCCCATTCGCTGCTGACCTGCCCGCGCAATGCCTGAGTGCGTCCGGTCGCGGCGCGGTGCTCAGCCCGTGCCTTGCGCCTGCCGAACCTGCCTGCGGTAACCAGCCGGGCACTCGCGGTCGCCTCGCCCTCGACGGCGGCGAGGTAGGCCGCACCATCATGCTCGGCCTGCATCGTCAACGGCCTGGTGACTTCGGCACGCACTTGGTGGGCGGTATCTTCGGCCTTGCGGAGCGCGGCGGTGCTCTCGTCATCCTCCGCCTGGTGCGTGGCGCGTTGGGCGTCGAGGCGGGCGGCGATCTGCTCCCACCGTTCCGCCTGCCGCTCGGCACGCTCGGCTTCGTGGTCGAGGCGTGCGAGTTCTTCGGTGACGAGGCGCACGGGGCCATCTGCGACGAGTCCGCGCACGGCTTCGGTCGCTTGCTGGGTGGCGTGGTCAAGGCCCCGGTCGGCGGGGTCGCGTTCCAGCGCCTCGATGAACTGCGCCCTGGCATCCGCGAGGTTCGCAGCGATGACGTGGAGCCGGTTCGTCTCGCGGCCTCTCGTCATGCCGACGTAGACGCCTGCTGCGCTCGTCGCCTCGGACAGGATCGTGTGTGAGGTATCGACGGTTGCGCCTTGGATGCCGTAGGCGGTCGCAGCGTAGGACAGGTGCGCATGCTCTCCCACATACTCAGCGGGCAGGGCGACGGTGCGGGGGCTCTTGCGTCCGCTGCCGACCTCGCGGGCGTAGACGGTGCCGTCATCCTCGACGTGCTGCACGATCCACTGTTGCCGGTTCGCCACGCCCACATCGCTGTCGTTCTTGCGCGTCTGGATCACATCACCCCGACCGATACTGAGGCCGTCGCTGCCGGTCGCGGTCACGGTGTCGTCGACCTCGCCGCGCTCGACCTTCCCGGCGCGGACGCGCTCGTTCAACGCTGCCGCCTCGTAGTTCGTGGCCACCGTGATCGCCTCGCCGTCCTGGGCGTGGTCGGTGATGTGCTCGCGGGCCTGCTCATCATCGGCATGCAGGGTGACGAGGTTCATCGCTGCGAGCCGGTCGAACACGTCGCCGGGGTTCTCGCGGTCGCGCATCCGCAACGTCAACGCGGCGTAGTCGGAGTCGGCGAACCGGTGCAGCTCGGCCATGTCGTAGGTGCGGCCGCGAATCTGGGCGGCCATGTCGAGCACACCGCCACGACCGACAGCGGGCAGTTGTGCGCGGTCGCCGACGAGCGCCACCGACGCCCCCGCCTCGGCGGTAACGGTGAGCAAGGCTCGGGCGGTGTCTTGGTCAAGCATGCCCGCCTCGTCCACGATCACCCGCTCACCCCGCGACAGCACGGCGTCTTTCGCCGGGCCGGTGTAGGCGCGCCCGGTGTCGGCGTCGAGGTCGCCCACTGCGAGGCGTGTCCATGCGCCGTCCTCGTTCCACCGCCACCCATGTGCATAGACGAGCGCAGCGACCGAGGTTGCGGGCACTCCGAGTTCGTCGTGCGCGACCTGCGCCGCCCGCAACGTCGGCGCAACCACACGCGACGCTCTGCCGTGCTCGGCGGCCACGCTGATGGCGACCCCGAGCATCGTCGTCTTGCCCGCCCCGGCCGCGCCCTCCACGATCACCAACGGATCGGCCGAGGCTACCGCGCCAGCGGCGACGGTCTGCCCGGTATCCAGGCCTGCCTTGCGTGCGGCCTCAGCGACGCTCGGGTGCTTCGGCTCGCGCTCCGGCACGGCGGCGGTGAGCTGGTCGCGCAGCGCGGTCTCGGCAGCGACCACGCCAAGACTGGTGAGATGCGCGACGTGCTCGGGTTGCACCATGCCCGGGGGCAGCACCGAGAAACAATCCGAGGCGGCGAGGCCGGTCGCAAGGTCGATGAACTCCCGCAACTCCTGCGGCGTCGCATGCACGCCCGCCTCGGTCGTGATGCGTGTGACGTGCTCCCGCACGGTGTGCGGTGTCCAGGTCGCTGCAGACGCCGCGCAGCGATCCAGCGCACGACTCGCCACCTGCTGCACGCCGAGGTCGTCCAGCGCCGCCGACGCAACAGTGTCGCGGTGCTGCAAGGTGTCGGGGTCGTAGCCGGCGTCTCGGAGTTCCTGCTGCCACCACTGCTCGTTCTTCAGGTCGGCGGGCTTCTTGCCGGGCCGCTGGAACGCCCACGCCGCGTCCTGCATCCTCGCCGTCAACGCCGGGCCAGGCGTCTCACTGGGATGCGCCTGCTTCCACTCGGCCTCCATACGTTGCAGGTTGCGTCTGATCTGCGCCGACCGCTTCGACATGACGCCGTTGAACAGCTCCAACTCCGCGACCTCACCCGATACAGGGTCGAGAGTCAGGCCGTGCGCTGTGAGGGTCTGCGCGAGCTGCGGGTGCGCGGCGATCACCGCCGTACCGAGGGCACGGATCGCTCCCTGCTGCTGGAACAACGCCGCCGTGGTCAGCGCCCGCCACTTCCCGCCCGCCCACACCCGCGTACCGATCTGGAAGTGGATATGCCGGTGCGGATCACCCGCACGCGAGGTCTTGTGCGTGATCGCGACCGTCTGCATGTGCTCGACCGGAAGAACCTCCTGCGCGCCGCGCGGCCCCGCCAACGTGACCGAGTGCTGGCCGAGGAACCGTTGAATCTCCCGCGCCGCGTCCTGCTGCGCCCGGTCGAGAGCGTCGGACACGTCGGGATGCAGGGCGGCGGCGACCGACAACGACTTGGGAGCGTTGACCGTCATCTCCGCGAACAACGGCGACCCCCGACGCGCCTTGCCCGGTTTGCGCGGGGTGCCCATCGACTCGCCGGTGTCCGGGTTGATCCAATCGACCCAGGCTTCGTACTCGTCGGCGGTCAGTGATCGGGCGGCGGTGGCCTCGCCGGTCGCGGCGATCACGGCGTACTCGGCCACGGCCTGGTCTGCGCCGAGGTAGTACTCGTCCGCGCGGGAGCGGTCGGCCTCGACATAGGCGCGCGCGGCAGCGCCGCTGCCGTGGAACAAGCGCACCCCGCCCTTCACGCTGGCCTCCCTCACGAGTCGTCTCGTGAGAGAGGTGCGCACTACGGCCCCGCCGTAAGATACGTGCATCCCGTCTGTCGTAGGCCAGAGAATAATGGGCAGAGCCTCAGCGCGAGGAGAGCCGGGCGGCGACATCTGCCGTGTTGCACCGCACATACGAAGCAGCGCCAGACTGTTCCCTGCATGGCCGTCATCGCCCCTGGTAGGGTTGATGCCGGAAACCAATGTTTAGGAGCTTCCGCTCCGAAGGGATCGAGTCTTCGATCCTCTAGCGAGTCTCGTACTCGCCTCGCAGGATTTCCGCCAGGCGCACACCCCGTGCCACGGCCTCCTGCGATGCACCTTCGCCGAGGGTCTGCCTGGCCCTCCGAGACGAAGGGCTTCCCAATGACTGTCAACGTCAGCTATGCCGACGAGTCTGCGATCCGTGACCTGTACCAGCACATGCTCGACAGCTGGGGCGACGCGGTCGCCTACGCCGAGTGCTTCACTCCCGACGCGGACTACATCATCGCGAACGGCAAGGTCCAGCACGGCTGGAAAGAGAACATCGACGGCCACGAGATCATCTTCTCGGCCTGGGCGCGCAACAGCCGCCTGATCGGGCAGATCGAGAGCATCCGCTTCATCACCAGCGATGTCGCCCTGCTGATCGCCTACGGGCACATCGAGTACCTGGACAACCGATCCAGCGACGGCAACAAGCGCACCATCTACTCCCTGGTCGCCCAGCGATTCGAGGGCCGCTGGCTGTTCGCCGCCTACCAGAACACGCCTCTGGCGGGTCACTAGGACAGGGGCACACCATGACCACTCCTGATTCCCCTCAGCAGCAGGCATACTCCGTTCACGTCGACCGTCGTACCTGGTTCGCGCTCGCAGTCCTGCTGGCTGGCGCGTTCATGGCCCTGCTGGACACCACCATCGTCAACGTCGCGCTGTCGCCGATCCGGTCCAGTCTCGGCGCGTCTGAATCCACCCTGTCGTGGATCATCTCCGGCTACGCTCTCGCCTTCGGGCTGGCACTCATCCCCGCTGGCCGCGTAGGTGACCGCTTCGGCCACCGCTGGGTCTTCATCATCGGCGTCAGCATCTTCACTCTCGCCAGCCTCGCCTGCGTTCTCGCGCAAGGCAGCACCGACCTGGTGCTTGCGCGGGTGGTGCAAGGACTCGGTGGCGGCATGTTCTTCGCCACGATCACCGCCTTGATCCAGCTCATGATCCCCGGCCCGGCCAGAGGCAAGGCGTTCGCCGCGCTCGGAGCGACCATCGGCGTGTCAACTGCGCTCGGCCCACTGGTCGGGGGGCTGCTGATCCAAGCGTTGGGCGACGACAACGGCTGGCGGCTCATCTTCGCGGTCAACCTGCCTATCGGGGTCGCCACCGTCATCGCCGCGCTGGTAGTTCTCCCTACCAACCACGAGAGCGGGCGCCTGGGAGCGGACTGGATCGGGCTGCTTCTGATCTCTGGCGGGCTCGTCGCGCTCCTGGTGCCTCTCATCGAAGGACAGGAACAGGGGTGGCCGTTGTGGGCTTACCTCACTCTGGCCCTCGGCGTCCTGTTGATCCTGGCCTTCGCCTGGTGGGAACGACTCACCGACCGGCGCGGCCGGACCCCGCTGGTTCCGCCACGGCTGTTCGCACATCCGTCGTTCACCGGCGGCACCATCCTGGCGTTGGTCTACTTCGCCGCGTTCACCAGCATCTTCTTCACGCTTTCCCTGCTCTGGCAATCCGGCCTCGACAACACACCACTGGCAACCGGCCTCATGCTGCTGCCCTTCGCTATCGGGAACACCATCGGCGCGACCCGCAGCGACCAGTTCGCTGCACGATTCGGCCGAACCGTGCTCGTCATCGGCCTGATCCTCCTGACCGCCGGCCTCATCGCGCTCTGGCTCATCCTGCTGCTGATCGACCCCACGAAGCTGAACGTCTGGCTCCTCCTCGGCCCGCTGTTCGCCGCCGGAATCGGAAGTGGCCTGTTCATCGCCCCCAACACCGACTTCATCGTCGCAACCGTCGAACGCCAAGACGCAGGAGCCGCGAGCGGAGTTATCGGCACCATGCAACGCATCGGCAGCGCCATCGGCATCGCTGTCGTCGGAAGCGTCCTGTTCGGCACGCTCGACTTCGGTCAGGGTGGACCCGACGCAGCGGCGCATGCGTTCGGCCACAGCGCCACCGTCGCTATGGCCGTCAGCGCAGCGTTCAGCGTGGCCGCCCTGGCCCTCGTGTTCGCGCTCCCCAAGAGGACACCAGCTAACGAGTGGCCTTCGTAGCCGCCGTCCGAGGTGCGGATGTGGTGCAGATGCGCGACTACCAGCCGCTATTCGCCCGTACTCGGTCGTTCCATCGCCCGGTCGGCCCGGTGGGGTATGACTGTGTGAAGTTCATCGTCGTCCGCGACGGCTCGGCGTTCTTGTTCTCGGAGTTCGGGCAGCAGCCAGTCAAGCTCGGGGACGTGATCATGCTGGGCGCGAACGTGTTGTGCGGTTCTGAGCCGGAAGGCCACATCACGGTTACGACGATCTATCTCGACACTGACTTCGTGTTGGATCAGTTTCGGTGGCAGTATGCGGCGTTTCTCGAAGATCGACTCGACGCCCAGGGCTTCGCGGAGACGATCTACACCGAGCCCGCGCAGATCCTCCACCTGGGCGAAGACCGGGCTGGGATGTTCATGCCGTGGCTGGACGAACTGGTCGGGCTCAGCGTCGAGGGCGATTTCGTGCGGCACTACCTGCGGATGCAGGCACTGTGGTTCCAGATCGCCTACGTTATCGCCCCGCACATCAAGGTGTCGCCGGTGCGCGTCTCGCCCTCCCAGCGGGCGCACATCCGGCCCACCCTGCCGCGTGATCGTCGTTTCGCCCCGTTGCGCGTCGAGGCACGGCGGGCGGCGGCGCTGCTGCGCGAGCACCCGGCGCGGCGTTGGACGCTGGATGGCCTCGCCGCCGAGGTGCACCTGTCTCCGTCTCGGCTGGGGAGTGTGTTCGTGGAGGCTTACGGCAAGACCCCGCTCGCGTTCCTGACCATGATCCGCGCCGAACAGTTGGCCCGGTATCTGCGGGAGACTGACCTGACGGTCACGGCCGCGATGCAGCGAGTCGGCTGGCACTCCCGTTCCCACGCCACCCGATTGTTCCGCCAGTACGTCGGCGTCACGCCCGGCCACTACCGACGTATGGGCGTCGAGACCGCCTGACGGAGGGTGAGCCGGATCGGGCAACTCCGGACCGCATCATCGAGAACCTCGACTTCCGGCCGTTCCGCGCGCGGACGGGCTGATAGGCCAGGTGTGTCCACGCTCTCGCCGTGGTTGGCGTGGTGGCGGAAGGGAGGACACGTCATGTCGCTGCCACTCGAACAAGCATCTTCGCCGTTCTCCGACGAGGCAGAACAGCCGACACGGCTGCACGCGGCCGTGGGGCCGACGTGCGGCCAGGCAGGTCAGCGCGCCCCTGCCGTGTTCCGCTGGGTCGCGGCCCGCACGGCGACGCGCCGCCGCGTGACCGAGGCGACGACGATCTACGACTGCGTACGGCTGGCCGTGATCCGTGAGGGCTCGCTGATCCTCACCGGCGACATGGACGCACTGCCGGTGTCGGCGGGGACCGTCGTGCTGGCCGCACCGGGGGCGGCGTTCGGGTGGCAGCCGGAGGGGCGCACAGTGGTGACCACGGTGCTGCTGGACACCGACTACCTCGTGGACGTGTTCTTTTGGCAGCACCTCGACCGACTGGCGGATGCGGCGGCCGCGCGCGACCTCGCCGCCCGCCGCTACCCGGAGCCGGTGCAGGTACTCCGCCTCGGAGAGCCGGCCGTGGAACGTCTCGCGCCTGTTCTGGATGGCCTCGTGGCCCGCACCGCTGACGGCCCGGATGGGGCGGGGTTCTTCGGGGTGCAGGCGCTCGTGGCCGAACTGCTGGCCGCGATCACCCCGCACGTCCACGTCGACCCGGACGCCGCGATGCCGAGGCCGGATGGCCCGCGAGCGGGCGTGCGGCGGTGGCGGGTGTTCCGACCTGCTCCGCCGTTGATTGCACAGACGGCGTTGATGATGCGCGCGGACCTAGCCGCGCAGTGGCGACTGGCCGACCTCGCGGAGCATGCCTGCTTCTCGCGGAGCCAGTACGTGCGACGGTTCACCGATGCGTACGGGATGAGCCCGTTCGCCTACCTGACCATGTTGCGCGTGCGGGAGATGGCCCGGCTGCTACGCGAGACGGATATGCCGGTACTGGCGATCTTCGAGCGGGTCGGCTGGGGGCAGACCAGCCACGCCGCCGTCGCGTTCCGCCGCTACTACGGCACCACCCCCAGCCGCTACCGGACGCATGGCCCGGCTACCGCCACCGGCGACGGGCCGGGCGTCGCGGTCGCACGGCATGCCGCCGACCATCGGAGCGCGGGAAGGGGCGCGTACCTACCCGGTGACGACTCTCCCTCGGCACCACGAAGGCGGCGAACATGACCATCTCGCGGCGCATCACCACGCGCCACGCCGCGCGTCAACGGCCCCGCCGAATCGGCGGAGCCGTTAGCCTGTGCCATGTCCTGGGTGCGGCGAGCGGTGGGGCGGTGACGGTGGCGGAAAATTTCCCGCACCGTCCGACCAGGGGTTCCGTTCCCGCCGGGTCCGCTGGTGCCGCCGATTCGGCGGAACCACGACCCACCCCGGTGACGGTGCCGGTAACTTGCCGGAACCGTTGATCTCCGTCACGCGCGGCCCGTTCACGGTGGTGCCGATTCGGCACCCCCGTGAGTTGCCCGGCTACACGGCCCGTGCTGGCCGCTCGCCCTGTGGATAAGTCTGCATATAGTACCTCAACTCGGCGACGAATACTAGATGTTGTGGTTGGACGGTCGTACCTGTCTTCCATGACGAGCACAGCACAGACCACCACGACTACCATCGAACCTCTGCCGCCCGGCGATGCTTCCGAGTCGTTCGGGGCGCGTCTGGCCGTGGCGAGCAGGCACCGGCAGGGCCTCGGGTCGGGGGTGAGCGACCCGACGGTGCTGGCCGAGCTGCGGGAACTGTGCGCCGCGCCTCGACCCACGGGGGAGCCGCTGTCACGGAACGGGAAGGCCCCGCATCCTGACTGTCGTGTCCAGCCAGGGTGCGGGGCCGATAGAGCCCCGCCAGGCGGGTCAGGCGCGCCAGACGAACTCGACCCGGCGGGCCAGCACCTCGGCGCGGTGCGCGTCACGGCGGGCGTGGAACGCCTCGGTGCTCTCGTTGCGGCGCTTGGGTACGGCAGTCATCATGTCGGCGGGGTGGGCGTAGACGAGCACGGCCTCCAGGATCAGGCTGGCCGCCTGGTACTGCCACATCGGAGTACGACCCTCCCACTCAGCGGCCACGGTCGTCATGTCGATGCCCGGCCCGGCATGCTCGGGCATCGCGGCGGCGTACTCGCGCCGCGTGGCCTCGATCCGCTCCGCGATCCGCGTCCGCTGCCGCACCCACATCGCCTTGTCGATCAACCCGTCGTAATGGTCATCATCCAGGCGGGCCAGGCGTTCCCGGTCGGCGTCGAGCCTCGCCGCAAGCCCGACCCGCGCCCCCGCGTCAACGCGAGGTGTCGTCCGCGTGGTGGGGTTGAGGGTGATCTGCTCGAACGTCGCCAGCACCGCTTCCGCCACGAGCCGGGTGATTTCGGCGGAGCGGATCGAGCGGTGACAGCCGCCCCGCGTGGACTGCACACACTGATACACCTCGCCCCGGTGCATCATCGTCCGTCCACAGGCCGAGCAGCGGATCAGCCCCGAGAACGGATACAGCCGTTTCGCCGCCCCCGTGCCGGGCTGATGGAAGTTCCGCGCCTGCTTCCGGGCGTCGAGCACATCTACGACGTGCTGCCAGGTGTCCTCGTCCAGGATCGCGGGCCATGCCGCCTTCACCTGCATCTGTGAGGTCTTCGCGCGGGTGCCGTCCGGGAGCATCGGACGGTACTCCCGCACCCCCTTGATGGAGGGGTTACGCAGCATCAGCTTGAGCGTCCTGTCCGACCACGCGCACCCATGCGTGGTCAGCACCCCGCGCTGATTCCAGTCCTTCTCGATCCGGTACAACGATTCACCCGCCAGCACCCGCTGCGCGGCCTCGACCACCATCGGCCCCGTCACCGGGTCGATGACCAGGGTGCCGGACTCGGCCCGGTACCCGAACGGCACCCTGCCCCCATGCCACGCGCCCTCGACGGCCTGCTGCTTCGCCGCCCGCGCCACACGCCGCGCGGTATCCGCCGAGGACTTGTTCGCCATCGCGACCAGCACCCGCGCCATCGCCACATCCGAATCCGTGTCCAGCCGCAGCGAGCCGGTCACCGAGCGGACGCCAAACCCGGCGAGCACCTTCGCGTCGATCAAGTCCTCCAAATCCCTCGGGTCACGCACCGCCCGATCCAGGTCGTAGGCGACCATCACCTGCGCCTGCCCATCCGACAGGTGCCGGAGCATCGCGCGGAACTCCGGGCGGATCACCCGCCGCACCCGCTCACCGCCGGGCAACGTGATCGTGCGCTGCTTGAACGCCGACGTGTCATTCTCCCGAAACACCGCCACGACCTCCCAGCCGTGCGCCGCCGCATACGCGCGACAGTCGGCCTCCTGCCGATCCACGCCACGCTCTGTGCCCTCCGGATCATCACTGATCCGCACATACACCACCGCCCGCAACGACTCCGGCCCCGTGGTCTGTTCCTGCTGTACTTGCTGCTCGTGGCCCATCTCCGGCCCCTACCTTCCAACTCGTGTGAGAGGTAGGTGCGTTTACAGAACCTCGGCTAGGCGAGCTCGACGAACTTGGCCGCGTACTCGGCCGGGATCACCCGGTCGCGTCCCTTGCCGCGCAAGACGAGGCCACCGTCGTCGCCGATGCGGGCGACGGTCCACGTCTGACGGTTCGCGACACCAAGGTCGGGATCGTTGCGGCGAGTGGCGACGCGGTCTCCGAGTCCGATCTGTTCGCCCCGTGCGGTGACCAGCGCGTCGTCCGAGACCGCTGCACCCTGACGTTGGTCGCGGAT
>JBDIAL010000115.1:0-11483 GCA_039812405.1 Nostocoides sp. | reverse complement strand
GACACCGAGGCAGACGGTGCAGGCCACGACGAGGAGCACCCGGTCCGGGGGCACGGGGGCCTCCTCGACCCCGTAGCGTCCGAGCAGGTCCCGGCCCCGGACGAGGGCGACGGCCGCGAGCGTCGCGACGACGGCGGCCGCGGCCGGGGCGGCGGCGAGGCGCAGGTAGGCGAGGTGCCCGATGCCGAGGTCGTGGAACCGGGCGAGGGCCAGCAGGTTCGTCAGGTTGGAGACGGGGAGGAGCAGCGAGCCGGTGTTGGCGATCCACAGCGTCGTGAGGGCGAACGGCACGGGGGAGGCGTTGATCTGACGGGCGACGGCGAGTCCGACGGGGGTGAGGAGGACGGCCGTCGTGTCGAGGCTGAGGAAGATCGTGCAGAGGACGGCCAGCGCGGAGAAGAGGGCCCAGAGCACGAGGGTCCGGTGCCGTCCGAGTCGGGCGACGTGATGCCCGGCCAGCGCGAAGACGCCGGCCCGCTCGGCGATCTCGGCGGTGACCGTGATCGCGAGGAGGAAGACGACGATCGGGCCGACGCGCTCGACGAGCTCGGCCACCGCCTCAGCCCTCGCGCGGGGTGAGGTCGTGCGGCGCGGGGTCGTGGGGTGGGTCCCTGCGCGGGGTGATGCCGAGCGTCCATGCCTGTCCGGCGCGGACGGGCGGGGCGAGATCGACCTCGAACGCCTCCGCCGCGACCTCGGCGAGCGCCCGCGGGGTCCGCGGCTCGACCCCCGCGAGGCAGAGCTGGCGGGCGAGGAGCCCTCGGGCGTGCTTGGCCATGTGGCTGGCCCCCGGCACGGCGACCCTGACCCAACGGCCGGCCGCGTCGGGCCGCGGACGCCAGAGCGCGGCATACGTCGTGGACCGGCAGTCGACGACGAGACCGCGGCCGGCGGCCGGCGTGAGGACCGCGTCGAGATGGCTGCGCCAGAGCGGCGTGAGCGGACCGACCCCGGGGACGTCGACGCCGGCGGAGCAGCGGTAGGGCGCGACGTGGTCGGTGGGGCGGACCGCGCCGTAGACCGCGGAGACGACGACGAGCCACCGGTTGGCCCGGCGCCGCGCGGGACCGGTGAGCGTGGGGTAGCCGAGGGCGTCGTAGAGGACGCCGGTGTAGCAGTCGAGGGCGGGCAGCGCGGGAGCGGTCTCCAGCACCCGGTTGCGGGCGACCTCGCCGGCCAGCGACGGCGGCACCCCGAACACCTCCGTCGCGTCGTCCCGCCCGCTCGCCGCGACGACGGCCGGCACGACGCGCGCCCGGACCGGCGTCAGGTCGGGGAAGGAGAGCCGGGCCAGGTCGAGGGGCCGGCCCCGGGTGCGGCCCGTCTTCGTCTCGGACGGGGGGAGGAGGACGAGCACGCAGGCAAGGCTACGAGGTGGCTCCCCTCTCCGGCGCGCCGACCGTCGTAGGTTGGCGCCCATGCCGCAGACGACGTTGAGGGTGCAGGCGGACGACCCCGGGGTCCTCACGCGACGGTTCGCGACGGTCCGGGCCCAGCTCGACGTGCCCGCCGACTTCCCGGCGGAGGTCCTCGCCGAGGCGGCGCGCCGGGCCACGGCGCCGCTCGAGGTGCCCGCGCGCGACGAGACCGACGTGCCCTACCTCACCATCGACCCGGAGGGCTCGATGGACCTCGACCAGGCGATGCACCTGTCCCGGCGCGGGGACGGCTATCTCGTGCGGTATGCCATCGCCTATCTCCCGGCCGTCGTCGCCCCCGGGGGTGCTATCGACGTCGAGGCGCGGCGGCGCGGGCAGACGATCTACTCCCCGGACGGGCGGACGCCGCTCCACCCGCCGATCCTCAGCGAGGGAGCGGCGAGCCTGCTCCCGGGACAGCAGCGCGCGGCATACGTCTGGTCCGTCGTCCTCGACGCGCAGGGGCGGACGACCTCGGCGGAGGTGCACACGGCGCGGGTCCGCAGCGCGAACCGCTACTCCTACGAGGACGTCCAGCGCGCCATCGACGACGGGACGGCCGACGAGCGGGTGGCGCTGCTCGCCGAGATCGGCGCGAAGCGGGTCGCGCTCGAGTCGGAGCGCGGCGGGGCGAGCCTGCCGATGCCCGAGCAGGAGGTGGCACAGGACGCGGCGGGCGCCTACCACCTGCGGTTCCGGCCACCGGTGCCGGTGCAGGAGTGGAACGCCCAGATCTCGCTCCTCGCGGGGATGGCGGCCGCCGACCTCATGATCGGGGCGAAGGTCGGGATCCTGCGGACGATGCCCCCGGCCCCGGAGGCGGCCGTGCACCGGTTCCGGCGGCAGGCCCGGGCGCTCGGTGCGCCGTGGCCGGACGGCCAGCGCTACGGCGACTTCCTCCGGGGCCTGGACCGCGCCGACCCCAAGCACCTCGCCCTCATCTACGCCGCGACGAAGCTCTTCCGGGGTGCGGCATACACCCCCTTCGACGGGACCCTCCCCGACCAGCGGGTCCACGCGGCGGTCGCGGCGCCGTACGCCCACGTCACCGCTCCGCTGCGACGGCTCGTCGACCGGTTCGGCCTGGCCGTCTGCGAGGCGGTATGCCGAGGGGCCGAGGTGCCGGACTGGGCCCGGTCCGCACTCGGGGACCTGCCGAGGATCATGCGGACCTCCGACGGGCTGGCCGGCACCGTCGAGCGGCTCTGCACCGACGCGACGGAGGCGGCCGTCCTCGCGCCGCACCTCGGGTCGGACTTCACGGCCGTCCTCGTCGAGCGGACCGACAAGGGCGCCACCCTCCAGCTCCTCGATCCGGCCGTCGTCGCGCGGGCCCAGGGACCGGGCGATCCCGGCGACGAGGTGACGGCCCGGCTCACCGAGGCCGACGTCGAGACGAGCACCGTCGCCTTCCAGACCCGGGCCGCGGTCCCGACTCCGACCCAGGCCGAGGTCCCGGCCCGGTCCGAGGCGGCAGCACGCCCGGGAGGGGGCGGACCCGCGTGACGTAATAGCCTTCAGGGGTCGAGTCGGACAGCGAAGGAGCTGAGTCGCGGGTGAACAAGTTCGTCTACGCCTTCGAAGAGGGCGACAAGGACCAGAAGGACCTCCTCGGCGGCAAGGGGGCCAACCTCGCGGAGATGACCCGACTGGGGCTGCCCGTGCCACCGGGCTTCATCATCACGACGGAGGCCTGCCGCTACTACCTCCAGCACGGGCGCATCCCCGACTCGCTGCGCGTCCAGGTGACGATGGCGCTGCGCCGGCTCGAGGACGTGACCGGTCGCCGGCTCGGCGACGCCGTCGACCCGCTGCTCGTGAGCGTCCGGTCGGGGGCCAAGTTCTCGATGCCCGGGATGATGGAGACGGTCCTCAACGTCGGGCTCAACGACTTCTCCGTCGAGGGGCTCGTCGAGGCCTCGGGTAGCGAGCGGTTCGCGTGGGACTCCTATCGGCGGCTCATCCAGATGTTCGGCAAGACGGTGCTCGGCGTCGACGGCGAGGCGTTCTCCACCGCGCTCGAGGACGCGAAGGAGGCCAAGGGCGTCACGAGCGACGTCGAGCTGGACGCCGACGACCTCAAGGGGCTCGTCGAGACGTTCAAGGACATCGTCGAGCGGCATACGGGCCGGGGCTTCCCCCAGGACCCCCGCGAGCAGCTCGACCTCGCGACCGAGGCGATCTTCCACTCGTGGAACACCGACCGGGCCCGGCTCTACCGCCGTCGCGAGCGGATCCCCGACGACCTCGGCACGGCCGTCAACGTCGTGACGATGGTGTTCGGCAACCTCGACGACCACTCCGGCACGGGGGTCTGCTTCACCCGCGACCCCGCGACGGGCAAGCCCGGCTCCTACGGCGACTACCTCGTCAATGCCCAGGGCGAGGACGTCGTCGCCGGCATCCGCAACACCCTCTCGCTCGACGACTTCAAGAAGGTCGACCCCGAGTCGCACAAGGAGCTGCGCACCATCATGCGGCGGCTCGAGACGCACTACCGCGACCTGTGCGACATCGAGTTCACCGTCGAGAAGAGCCGGCTCTACATCCTCCAGACCCGCGTCGGGAAGCGCACCGCGGGCGCGGCGTTCCGCATCGCGACCCAGCTCGTCGACGAGCAGCTCATCACGATGGACGAGGCGCTCGACCGGGTGAGCGGCGAGCAGCTGGCGCTGCTCATGTTCCCCCAGTTCGACAGGTCGGCCGACCGGGAGGTGCTCACCCGCGGGATGGCCGCGTCGCCCGGCGCGGCGGTCGGCGCCGTCGTGTTCGACTCGGCGACGGCGGTCGCCTGGCGGGCCCAGGGCGAGGACGTCATCCTCGTCCGCAAGGAGACCAACCCCGACGACCTCGAGGGCATGATCGCCTCCGCCGGCATCCTCACCTCCCGGGGCGGCAAGACCTCCCACGCGGCGGTCGTGGCCCGGGGGATGGGCAAGACGGCCGTCTGCGGCGCCGAGGAGCTCGTCGTGGAGGTGAGCGCCAAGACGGCCCGGGCCGGCGGGGTGACCCTCCGCGAGGGCGACGTCATCTCCATCGACGGCTCGACCGGCGAGGTGTTCGCCGAGGCGCTGCCCGTCGTCCCGTCCCCCGTCGTCCAGTACCTCGAGGAGGGGCTCGACGCGGCCGTCGCCGACGTCGACAAGGACACCGCCGAGCTGGTCCGCGCCGTCGACCGGATCCTCGCGCACGCCGACGAGATCCGGCGCATGGAGGTCCGTGCCAACGCCGACACCGCCGCCGACGCCGACCGGGCCCGCCGGATGGGCGCCCAGGGCATCGGCCTGTGCCGCACCGAGCACATGTTCCTCGGGCCGCGCCGCGAGCTCATCGAGCGGGTCATCCTCGCCGAGGGCGAGGAGGCGCGCACCGCGGCGCTCGACGCGCTCCTGTCCCTCCAGCGGGAGGACTTCGTCGAGCTGCTCACCGCGATGGACGGCCTGCCGACGACGATCCGGCTGCTCGACCCGCCGCTGCACGAGTTCCTCCCCGACCGGGCCGAGCTCATGGTCGCGGTCGCGCTCGCCGAGGAGCGCGGCCAGGACGTCGAGCACGAGCGCGCCCTCCTCGCCGCCGTCAACCGGCTCCACGAGGAGAACCCGATGCTCGGCCTGCGCGGCGTCCGGCTCGGCCTCACCGTGCCGGGCCTGTTCGCCCTCCAGGTCCGCGCCATCGCCGAGGCGACGGCGCTGCGGCTCGCGGCGGGCGGCAACCCGCACCCGGAGATCATGGTCCCGCTCGTCGGCTCGCTCATGGAGCTTCACCTCGTCAACGACGAGACCGAGGGCATCGTCGAGGAGGTCTCCGCGGCCGAGGGCGCCGAGATGTCGATCCCGATCGGCACGATGATCGAGCTGCCGCGGGCGGCGCTGACGGCGTTCCGCATCGCCGAGGTCGCGCAGTTCTTCTCCTTCGGGACCAACGACCTGACCCAGACGACGTGGGGCTTCAGCCGCGACGACGTCGAGGCGGCGTTCTTCGCCGACTACCTCAAGAAGGGCATCTTCACGGTGTCGCCCTTCGAGAGCCTCGACCGGGACGGCGTCGGCCGGCTCGTGCGGATCGCCGTGGAGGAGGGGCGTCGCACTCGTCCGGACCTCACCCTCGGCGTCTGTGGCGAGCACGGTGGCGACCCCGACTCGATCCACTTCTTCCACGAGGTGGGCCTCGACTACGTGTCGTGCTCGCCGTTCCGGGTCCCCATCGCCAGGCTCGAGGCCGGCCGGGCCGCGACGTCCGGGGAGGCGCTCGCCGCCAGCGCCTGACCGGCCGCCCGCGCCTCGCCGCCCCGGGACGGGGGCGGTCAGGCCGCGCGACGGGAGCGGTGGATCCGGGCCTGCTCGATGGCGAGGATCGTCAGCGAGCCGACGAGGAGGGCGACGAGCTCGACGAGGCCCGAGATCTCGCCGAGCAGCGCGAGGGCGGTGAGCAGGAGGCCGCCGACGATGCGCAGCCTGGCGAACGGCATACCGAAGACGAGGCGGAAGAAGCCGATCCCGATCCAGTAGGCGGCCACGCCGCCGGCGAGGAACCCTCCGTAGGCGGCGGCCGTCGGCTCCGTGGGGTGCTCGAGGACGTCGTGCAGGCCGGCCACGGCGAGGTCGATGCCGACGAGCATGACGGCGAAGGCGTAGCCGAAGGCGAGGAGCGCGAGGGTCTCCCGGTGGTGGGGCTCCGCGGAGCTGAGCCGACGGTGGGCGGTGTCGTCGGCGCCCTCGCCGAAGTAGGACCAGTAGAGCGTCCCGGCGAGGGCGAGCGCGGTGAACGACACGACGATCTGCTCGGGGTCGAGGTCGCGCAGCACGACGCCGAGGCCGATGCCGATCGTGAGGACGGACTCGCCGATGGCGATGATGAGCAGCACCCCGTGCCGCTGGACGAACCGGTCCGGCGATCCCGACACGGGGGGCGAGGTCGGCAGCCCGGAGATCTCGCTGAGCCGCGAGCGGGCCACCTCGGCGGCCGCCGCCAGCGTCCACAGGACGAGCAGACCCGGGCCGCCGAGCAGCGCGCCGACGATGACGAGGGCGGGGGAGACGGCCCGGGACAGCACGATCCGGCGGACGTCGGCGGGGGTCGGCTCGTCGAGCTCGAAGAGGTAGAGGATCACGTGACAGCCGACGAGGACGGTGAAGGCGAGCGCGAAGACGAGCCGGTCGGCGCCGGTCGCGGCGGGGACGGCGAGGGCGACGACGAAGTTGGCGACGATGCCGACGGCGAGCAGGAGGCGGCCGCGAGCGGTGGAGCCGGCCCGGGACAGGGAGGCATAGCTGCCGAAGGTCCACCAGAGGAGCACGACGAGCAGCACCGTGTGCCCGAGGGTGCCCCAGGACGGGTTGACGGCGAGGCTCTTGGCGAGCTGGGTGATCGTGAAGACGAAGAGGATGTCGAGGCCGAGCTCCAGCGACTCCGACTCGGCGTCGTGCGCCGCGCCTCCGTGTTCGCCCGCCACGGGCCCAATCTAGTCCGTCGTGGCGGCGGGCTACCCCTCGTCGGCAGGTTGTCCCTCGACGGCGGACTGCCCCTCGGCGCCGGCCTGTGCCCGGGCCACCAGGTCCTCGAGCTGGGCACGGGGCACCGGGAATCCGTCGAGGCGCCCGACCGGGAAGTTGCCGACGAGCCGGAGCAGCGGGGAGCCGGGCCCGTACCTGGAGTCGATGATCGCCTGCAGCTCGGACCCGACGACCGGGTCGGCGAGCAGCTCCTCGAACGAGGACTGGAGCGTGATCGGCAGCGACACCGCGTCTCCGGTCACCTCCACCTGCACGGCGCCGCGCAGGTCTCGGCTGGACACGCCGACGTGCACCGTGTAGCTGCCGCCGGCCACCACCCAGCGGTCGACCCGCACGTCCCAGTAGGCCAGGTCGGACCGGTCGACGGTCAGCCGGACCTGCTCGGTCTGGCCCGGCTCGAGTCGGACGCTGCGGAATGCCTTGAGCTCCAGCGGCGGTCGCTGCACGATCGAGTCCGGCATCGAGATGTATGCCTGGACGACCTCGCGACCGGTGACGGCACCGGTGTTGGTCAGCGGCACCGTCACGGCCACGTCTCCCGACTCGGTGACCGTCGCCGAGACCTCGCCGAGCTCGAAGGTGGTGTAGGACAGGCCGTGACCGAAGGGATAGCGCACCGCCAGGTCCTTCGCGTCGTACCAGCGGTAGCCGACGAGGACGCCCTCGCCGTACCGCACGTGGCCGAGCTCGCCGGGGAAGTTCCCGAAGGAGGGGGTGTCCTGCAGCCGGAACGGGATCGTCTCGGCCAGCTTCCCGGAGGGGTTGACGACCCCGTAGAGCACGTCGGCGGTCGCGCCGCCGCCGGCCTGTCCGAGCAGCCATCCCTCGAGGATCGCGGGCACCCGGTCGGCGAAGGGCAGGGCGACCACCCCGCCGTTGGACAGCACGACGACGACGTTCGGGTTGACCTCCAGCACCGCGTCGAGCAGCTCGAGCTGGGCGGCCGGGAGGTCGAGGTGCGCGCGGTCGAAGCCCTCGGACTCCTCCTGGGCCGGCAGCCCGAGGAAGACGACCGCCACCTCGGCGGCGGCCGCGACCGCGACCGCCTCGGTCCGCAGCCGCTCGGCGTCCTCGGGCCCGTCGACGGAGAAGCCCGGCGCGTAGCCGACCGGACCGGCGGACAGGGCACGGATCCCGTCGAGCGCGCAGTCCAGGCGGGTCGGGCTGATCTGGGACGAGCCGGCCCCCTGGAAGCGGGGCTGCTCGGCGAACACGCCGATGACGGCGACGCGCGCCTCCCGGGCGAGGGGCAGCATACGGGCCTCGTTGCGCAGCAGGACGATCGACCGAGAGGCCGCCTCCCTGGCCAGGGCGTGGTGCGCCTCCACGTCGAGCGGTCCGGGCAGAGGGGTCCGGCGCCGGGCGCGCCGCACGAGGTCCAGCAGCCGGTCGACGACGGTGTCGAGGGCCTCCTCGGCCAGCGTGCCGGCCCGCACCGCGGCGACGATCTCGGCGTCGGTGCGGCCGCCGCTGGCCGGCATCTCCAGATCCATCCCGGCGGCGACGCCGGCGACCCGGTCGCTCACCGCGCCCCAGTCGGAGACGACGGTCCCGCCGAAGCCCCACTCGTCCCGGAGCACGGTGGTGAGCAGCCACGGGCTCTCCGAGGCGTAGACGCCGTTGATCCGGTTGTAGGAGCACATGACCGTCCAGGGGTCGGAGTCCCGCACGACCCGGTGGAACCCCCGCAGGTAGATCTCGCGCAGCGCCCGCGGATCGACGTCGCTGGACACCCGCAGCCGGTCGGTCTCCTGGTTGTTCGCGGCGAAGTGCTTGAGCGAGGCGCCCACGCCCTGGGACTGGATGCCGCGGACCAGGGCGGCGCCCATGACCCCCGAGACCACCGGGTCCTCCGAGAGGTATTCGAAGTTGCGGCCGCACAATGGTGATCGTTTGATGTTGATGCCCGGGCCGAGCAGCACCGAGACGTCCTCGATGGAGGCCTCCACGCCGAGCGCCCGTCCGACCCGCTCGGCCAGCTCCGGGTCGAAGCTGGCGGCGAGACCGACCGCGGGCGGGAAGCAGGTGGCCGGGACGCTCTCCGCGAGGCCGAGGTGGTCGGTCGCCCCGCTCTGCTTGCGCAGCCCGTGTGGCCCGTCGGTCATCATCACCGACGGTATGCCGAGGCGCTCGACGGCCTTGGTGGTCCAGAAGTCCGCCCCGCTGGTCAGCGCGGCCTTCTCCTCCAGGGTCAGGTCCGCGGCGGTCAGCCCGGCCAGCTCGGCCGACGGGACGTGTGGCAGGGGAGCGGACCCCGCCTCGGGCTCGGTCACGATCACTGTCTCCTCGGTGGGTCACGACGACCAGGGCGCACGCCACGACGACGGCCGCAGCGCCTCTAAACCGTACATGCCCCGGTTTTCGCTCACACGGTCCGCCCACGGCTCGAGAGTCCTCGCGGACCGGTGGCCGGGACGCGGCGATCCCCTAGGCTGGCGGCATGGCCAAGCCCCGGGGGAGGTATGCGAAGGGGGTCGCCAAGCGTCAGGAGATCCTGACGGCCGCCCTCGACGTGATCGCGGAGCGTGGCTGCCGCAGGGCGACCAACCGCGAGATCGCCGAGCGGGTGGGCCTCAGCCAGGCCGGGCTGCTCCATTACTTCTCCTCGCGCGAGGAGATGTACGTCGAGGTGCTCCGCGCCCGCGACCAGCGCGACAGCGCGGAGTACTGGACTCCCCATGCCGGCATCGAGACCCTGCTGGAGATCATGGACCACAACGCCCAGGTGCCCGGCCTCGTGCAGCTGTACGTCGAGTACTCCGCGGAGGCCAGCATCCCCGGACACCCGGCTCACGCCTTCTTCGTCGAGCGGTATGACTGGATCGCCGGGAGGCTGGCGCACGGGCTGCGCAACGAGCGGCGGGCGGGCGTCCTCGGGCCCGGGGTCGACATCCACACGGCCGTCGAGCTGCTGCTCGCCACCGCGGACGGCGTCCAGGCCCACTGGCTGGTGGACCGCAGCATCGACATGGCGGGTGAGGTGCGGGCCGTGTGGGACCTGATCCGCCGATGCTCGCACCTGTAGCGACCCGACCGCCCCAGACCCGCTGTCGTGACCTGCCCTCGTGACCCGAGGGCCGGAGCCCAGCCGCCCGTCACGGTGGACCGAGCCCTCTGGCGATACGGGTCCCTGCCGGAGCGGGCCAGGCATGCCTCGGGCTCGCCCGGTCCGTCACTCGCGGCGGCCGTAGCGGCGCGCCAGATCCGGGTCGGCGAGCCACCACGGCGTCGTCCCGCCCTCGCCCGCCGCCTCCTGTGCGTCGAGGTGGGCGTCGACCTCCGCCGCCTCCCGGGCGTCCGACCGCACCCAGCCGGCGAGGACGGCGAAGATCATCGGCACCCCGACCGCCTCGGCGACGGCGAGGAGGGCTCCGCCGACCCACTTGTCGACCGTCGTCATGACGACGATGCCGGGGACCGCGTCGAGGAGGCCGTCGACGAAGGCGAGGAGCGTCTTCAGCCCGGGCCCGCACCAGGCCGGCAGCAGGTCCTCCGACAGGAGGGGGAGGTTGACGAGGAGCCCGATGGCGAGGGCGGTGAGCTGCAGGAGCGCCCAGGAGCCGGGGGAGACCTGCGCCCTGGCATACCAGGTCGAGGTGAAGGCGATGGTGAGGACGGCGGCGCTGACGACCGACGCGACGAGGGGGAACATGATCGCGCGGGCCAGCCGGCCGCGCAGCCAGCCCGCGGTGCGGCCCGTCGCCGTCTCCCAGAGAGCGACGGGGTCGCCGAGCGCCAGGCCGAGGCCGACGACGGCGGCGACCAGCCCGACGCCCATCGCCCCCATCCACGGGACGGCCTCCCGGTATGCCGCGGGGGGGCCGGCGAGGGACCAGGCGAGGACGACGATGCCGCCGAGGTAGGAGGCGCTGCGCAGCGGGGGCCACTGACCCCCCGAGCGGCGGAGGCGGAGGAGCGGCACGGCATACGCGACGGCGAGGAGGAGGGGCAGACCGAGGCCGAACCACGAGGGTGCCCACGCGTCGAGGAACCGGGCGGGGGAGAGGGGGGCCAAGCTGAGCACCCTCCGACTGTAGGCTGGGTAACTGGATGAGTCGGCCAGGCGGTCGCGTCAGGGCCCCGGCCCTGCCGAGGAACGTCCGGGCTCCACAGGGCAAGGTGGTGGCCAACAGCCACCCGGGGCGACCCGCGGGACAGTGCCACAGAGAACAGACCGCCGTCCGCACGGCCTCGGCCGGACGGGCGGCAAGGGTGAAACGGTGGTGTAAGAGACCACCAGCGGCCTGGGTGACCAGGTCGGCTCGGTAAACCCCACCCGGAGCAAGCTCAGACAGTGTGCGTTCGAGGGCGGCCCGCCCGAGCACACGGGTAGAGCGCTGGAGGCGGTCGGCAACGGCCGCCCGAGATGGATGACCGTCACCGCGTCGGCCGCTCGCGGACGGTGCGGGACAGAACCCGGCGTATCGGCCGACTCATCCCCTTCAGGCCTGTGGACGGGCATGTTCGCGGGAAACACGACCTCGGGGCTCGACAGCCGGACCGGCAATCGGTGGCGTGGTGCTGGTTCCGGGTATGCCGTCGAGCACGGATC
>JBDIAL010000114.1:0-11579 GCA_039812405.1 Nostocoides sp. | reverse complement strand
CCAGTCCTGGCGGCACCCTGCCCCGGCCCCGGGCGCCGACGCGGTCCGGGACGCCGACGTGGCATACCTCCACCACGACCTCGGCGCCGACCTCGCGCTGCGCGACCGGCTCGCCGAGGCCGTCGCCGCCGGCACCGTGCGCACCCTCCTCGGCCACGAGGTCTGGACGGTGGCGCGCCGCGAGGACGGGTGGGAGGTGTGCGCGACCGACCGTACGCGGCCCGGATCGGCCGGGCGGCGGCTCACCGCGCGCAGCCTCGTCGTCGCGACGGGCGCCTACGACACGAGCCTGCCGTTCCGCGGCTGGGACCTCCCCGGCGTCATGACGGCCGGCGGGCTCCAGGCCCTCCTCAAGGGGCACGAGGTGACCGCCGGCCAGCGGGTCGTCGTGGCCGGGTCGGGGCCCTTCCTGCTGCCCGTCGCCGCGGGCCTCGCCGAGAGCGGGGCCCGGGTCGTGGGTGTCTACGAGGCGAACCGGCCCACCCGGTGGGCCCGGCACCTGCCGACCGTCGTGCGCAGCCTCGGCAAGCTGGCCGAGGGGGCGGAGTATGCCCGGACGCTCGCCCGGCATCGTGTCCCCGTCGTCACCGGGGCGATGGTCGTCGCGGCCCACGGGGTCGACCGGGTCGAGGCCGTGACGGTCGCCCGCCTGGACCGGGAGGGCCGGCCGCGGGCCGAGGGCCGGCGGACCGTCGAGGTGGACGCACTCGGCGTCGGCTGGGGGTTCACCCCGGTCGTCGACCTCGCGGTGACCGTCGGGTGCGAGACGACGCGGACGCCGGACGGCCGGTCCGTCGTCGTCGAGGTCGGCGGACGGACGAGCATCCCGGGGGTCTACACGGCCGGCGAGACGACGGGCGTCGGGGGAGCGGCGCTGGCCCTCGCCGAGGGCGAGCGGGCGGCATACGCCGTCGCGGCGGACCACGGGGGAGGAGAGGCGGACGCCGCCCGGACCCGGTTGCTGGAGCGTCGGATCCGGGCCCTCCGCTCGTTCGCGCGCGCGATGGCGGCCGCGCACCCGGTGCCTGCCGGGTGGGTCGCCGCGACGGAGCCGGACACCCTCGTGTGCCGCTGCGAGGAGGTGACGCGCGCCTCCGTCGACGACGCGGTGCTGCACCGGGAGGCCCGCGACGCCCGCCAGGTCAAGCAGCTGACCCGCGCCGGGATGGGCTGGTGCCAGGGCCGGGTCTGCGAGGCGGGCTGCCGGGCCCTCGTCGAGGACCGCCTCGGCCACCCCGACGCCTCGCGGCCGACCGAGCGGCTCATCGCGGTCCCGGTCCGGATGGGAGACCTGACGGCTGACCTGGACAACGCAAGTACCATGTAGTATATTACTGATACCTGCTGAACGACCCCCGGAAGGACCCCGCATGAGCTCCGACTCCACCCCCCGCAAGCCCTGGCACGGCGTCCTCGTCGCCGTCGGCCTGCCCTTCACCGAGGACCTCGCGCCCGACCTCGCCGCCTTCGGCGACAACGTCGCCTGGCTCGCCGAGCAGGGTGTCGACGGGGTGGCGCCGAACGGGTCGCTGGGGGAGTACCAGAGCCTGTCGTGGGAGGAGCGCGACAGCGTGGTCCGCACGGCCGTCGAGAACGCGCCCGAGGGCTTCACCGTCATGCCGGGCGTCGGCGCCTACAGCGCCCTGGAGAGCAAGCGGCACGCCGAGGTGGCCAAGGACCTCGGCTGCCAGGCCGTCATGGCCCTCCCGCCGAACGCCTACCGTGCCGACGAGCGCTCCGTGCTCGAGCACTTCGAGATCATCGCATCGGTCGGCCTGCCCGTGACGGCCTACAACAACCCCATCGACACGAAGGTCGACCTCGTCCCGCCGCTGCTGGCCAAGCTCCACGCCGAGGGCTTCATCGTCGGCGTCAAGGAGTTCTCCGGCGACGTCCGTCGTTGCTACGAGGTCACCGAGCTCGCACCGGACCTCGACCTCATGATCGGCACCGACGACACCGTCCTCGAGGTGGGCATCGCCGGCGCGGTCGGCTGGGTGGCCGGCTACCCGCAGGTCTTCCCGAAGGCCACGATCGAGCTCTTCCGGGCGAGCGTCGCCCGCGACGTCGAGCGGGCCCTGCCGCTCTACCGGCAGCTGCACCCCGTCCTGCGCTGGGACAGCAAGACCGAGTTCATCCAGGCCATCAAGCTCGGCCAGGACATGATCGGTCGCCGCGGGGGCGTGTGCCGCCCGCCGCGCCAGCCGCTCGACGCCGCGACCGAGGCGGTCGTCCGCGAGGCCACCCAGCGGCTCATCGACGCCGGGGTCGAGTAGGCCGTGCGCAGTCGGCTCGTCCTCCACGCGGTCGACTCCCACACCGAGGGTATGCCGACGCGCGTCATCACCGGCGGCGTCGGCACCCTCCCCGGGGCCACGATGCTCGAGCGGCGCGAGCGGTTCCTCGCCGAGCGCGACGGCCTGCGGACCCTGCTCATGTTCGAGCCGCGCGGCCATGCCTCGATGTCGGGCGCCATCCTCCAGCCGCCCACCCGGCCGGACGCGGACTATGGCGTCCTCTACATCGAGGTGTCCGGCTGCCTGCCGATGTGCGGGCACGGGACGATGGGGGTCGCCACCGTCCTCGTCGAGACGGGGATGGTCGAGGTGACCGAGCCGGAGACCGTCATCCGGCTCGACACGCCGGCCGGGCTCGTCGTCGCGCGTGTCGCCGTCGAGGACGGCGCGGCGGTCGGGGTCACGCTGGAGAACGTCGCGTCCTACTGCCACGCCGTCGACCAGACCGTCGAGGTGCCGGGCCTCGGCACGGTGCCCTACGACATCGCCTACGGCGGCAACTTCTACGCGATCGTCCGCACCGAGGACATCGGGGTCGAGTTCGCCCGGTCCAACAAGGACGCCATGCTCCGCGCCGGGCTCGACATCATGGCGGCCGTCAACGAGCAGCACCCCGTGACCCACCCTGACGACCCCCGCATCACCGGCTGTCACCACGTCTACCTCCAGGCGCCGGGGTCGACGGCTCAGCACTCCCGGCACGCCATGGCGATCCACCCGGGGTGGTTCGACCGGTCGCCGTGCGGGACCGGCACGTCCGCCCGCCTGGCCCAGCTCCACGCGCGCGGCCTCCTCGGCCTCGGCGACGTCCTCGTCAACGAGTCGTTCATCGGCACGACCTTCAGGGGCGAGATCCTGTCGGAGACCACGGTCGGGGACCGCCCCGCGATCCGGCCGGCGATCACCGGCCGGGCCTGGGTGACCGGCACCGCGCAGTACCTCCTGGACCCCAGCGACCCCTTCCCCCGAGGATTCCTCCTGTGACCCGGCCCACGGCATACGAGACCGTCGACTACCACACGGCGGGCGAGCCGTTCCGCATCGTGACGCAGGTGCCGGAGGACCTCCTCGCGCCGGGCCTCACCGTCGCCGAGCGCCGGGTCGTGGCCATCGGGTCCGAGGAGGTCCAGTGGCTCCGGGCGCTCCTGTGCAGCGAGCCGCGCGGGCACGCGGACATGTACGGCGGGTTCGTCGTGCCCCCCGACGACGACGGCGCCCACTTCGGCGTCCTCTTCTGGCACAAGGACGGCTTCTCGACGGCCTGCGGCCACGGCACGATCGCCCTCGGCGCCTGGGCCGTCGAGACGGGCGTCGTGCCCGCGCCGCGGGACGGCGTGACCGACGTCGTCGTCGACGTGCCCTCCGGGCGGGTCACGGCGTCGGTGACGACCCGCGACGGTCTCGTGGAGTCCGTCGCCTTCGTCAACGTCCCCTCCTACGCCTTCCTCCGCGACGTCGGGGCGGAGTCCCCGGACGGGCCGGTCCGGGTCGACATCGGCTTCGGCGGCGCGATGTATGCCGTCCTGCCGGCGGCCGCCGTCGGGCTCCGGGTCGAGCCCGACGACTACACGCGGCTCATCGCGGTGGGGCGCCGGATCCGTGACTCGCTCAACGCCTCCGGCGTCGCCGAGCACCCGAGCGACCCTCGGCTGTCCGGCATCTACGGGGTGATCTTCACCGAGGAGACCGCGGCGCCCGAGCCCGACGGGTCGGGGGGTCGCATCCTCCACCAGCGCAACCTGACGATGTTCGTCGACGGCGAGGTCGACCGCTCCCCGTGCGGGTCGGGCACCTCCGCGCGGGTCGCCCTGCTCGCCGACAGCGGCGAGCTGCGCCTCGGCGACACCCTCGTCCACGGCTCCGTCGTCGGGTCCAGCTTCCGAGGTCGAGTCCTCGCGGAGACGACGGTCGAGGGACGACGCGCTATCGTGCCCGAGGTGACCGGCATGGCATACCGCACCGGGTCCTCGCGCTTCACGGTCGACGCGCGCGACCCGCTCGTCCCGGGGTTCGTGCTCCGATGACCGGCGTCCTGGAGGCCGCCGAGGTCATGGCCCTCGGCCCGCGCGGGGCCGTGACCGCCCTGCGCGAGGCCCTGCGGGGCGGGCTCGACCCCGACGCCGGCGTGCCACGCACCATCGTCGACCTCGCGCACGGGCAGTCCCTGTTCATGCCGGCCGAGCACGGGGACTGGTTCGGGGTCAAGGTGGTCAACGTGGCCCCCGAGAACCCCTCGCTCGGGGAGGAGCGGATCAACGGGCTCTTCCTCCTCCATGACGCGCTCACCCTGCGGCCCGTCGCCGTCATGGACGGCGTGGCGCTGACCAACCTGCGCACCCCCGCGGTGTCCGTCGCCGGGGTGCTCGACGTGCTGCGGCGCCGGTTCGGGGACTCCGAGGGGGTCCGGGTCGTCGTCTTCGGGTCCGGGCCGCAGGCGCGCGGCCACGCCGACACGATCCGGGCGCACCTCCCGATCTCCCGGACGACCGTCGTCGCCCGGTCGGTGGAGTCCGCCTCCCGCTCCGGGATCGACGGGGCCGTCGCCCTGGCGGCCGCCGACGCCGACGCGGTGGGCCGGGCCGTCGCCGAGGCCGACGTCGTCGTCGCCGCGACGACCTCGCGGACGCCGGTGTTCGACGGGGCCCTCGTGCGCGACGAGGCGGTCGTCATGGCCGTCGGCTCGCACGAGCCGGAGGTCCGCGAGCTGGACTCGACCCTCATGGGGCGGTCCACCGTCGTCGTCGAGTCCGTCGCGACAGCGCTGCGGGAGTCGGGCAACGTCGTCCTCGCCATCGCCGACGGCGTGCTCGCCGTGGACGACCTCGTGACGATGGGCGGCATGCTCGACACCGACCCGGCCTCCCTCGACGGGCACCCCGTCGTCCTCGCCTCGTCGGGGATGGCCTGGGAGGACCTCGTCGTCGGCGTCGCGGCATACCAGGATGCGGTGGGGCGGGCCGAGGAGCCCTCGTGACCCCGGCGGCCGGTCGGACCCCCGCGAATCCCGGGGGAAGCCCGGCGACCGGTCGGACCCCGGCGAATCCCGGGGGAAGCCCGGCGACCGGTCGGACCCCGGCGAATCCCGAGGGGAGCCCGGCGACCGGTCGGACCCCGGCGAATCCCGAGGGGAGCCCGGCGGGAGTGGACCTGGGCACGGCCGGAGCCGACCACCACGGACCGGTCGGCGGGGAGCCGGGTGCCTCGCCGGACGGGCTCGGGCTGCCGTCGCTCGGCGGCCGACGCAGCCTGCGCGAGCAGGTCTCCGACTCCCTCCGGGCCCTGCTCGTGTCGGGGCGGCTCCGGCCCGGGGAGCTCTACTCCGCGCCCGGCCTGGCCGCCGAGTTCGGGGTGTCGCCGACCCCTGTCCGGGAGGCGATGCTCGACCTCGTCCGGGAGGGGCTCGTCGAGCCGGTGAAGAACAAGGGCTTCCGGGTGACGGCGATGAGCGACGCCGAGCTCGACGCCCTGGCCGAGCTGCGGGGGCTCATCGAGGTGCCCGTCATGACGGCGGTCGCCCGCGATGCCGACGCCACGGTGCGCGCCGAGGTGGAGGCCCTGCGTCCACTCGCCCGCTCGATGGTCGACGCGGCCGCCGCGAAGGACCTCGCGCGCTACGTCGCCCTCGACGCCGAGTTCCACCTGCGCTTCCTCGCCCTCCACGGCAACGAGTACGTCGTCGAGGTGGTGCGCGACCTGCGCGGCCGGTCGCGGCTGTTCGGACTGGCGGAGATGGCCGAGCGGGGCACCCTCCCCGGCAACGCCGCCGAGCACGAGCAGATGGTCGACCTGGCCCTGTCCGGCGACGCCGACGGGATGGAGGCCCTCGTCCGCGTCCATATCGCCCAGCTCCGCGCCGCCTGGGCCTGACCCGGTCGCGAACACTGGGCCTGACCCGGTCACGAACACTGGGCTCAGCCCGGTCGGGAACGCTGGGCCTGACCCGGTCGGGAACACTGGGCCTGACCCGGTCACGAACACTGGGCTCAGCCCGGTCGGGAACGCTGGGCCTGACCCGGTCGGGAACACTGGGCTCAGCCCGACGACCTGAGGTTGCTATCTCATGATATGTCTGGTTTGACATATGTCTGGTTTGACATCGAGCCATATATGTCTGGTTTGACGTCGAGCTGCCGGCGTAACCGTGGAGGTTACTCAGGAGTATGTGCTGTCTGGACAACAAATACTCCTGAGTAACCTCCACGGTAGCCGGACGTCGGTCCCTGAAACCCCCATGGCAGCTCCGCAGGAGCTGTTTCGCTGGCCCACTCTCTCTCGCCTCGAACTCGCCACGAGTCGAGGTGTTCCAGCCCCGGGCGGTGGTCCTGGCATACCTCGACCCGATGGGAGCTGAGCCGAGTCGAGGTATTCCAGCCCCATCGCCGGGACATCGCATACCTCCATCCGGCCCAGCCCCCACTCGGTCGAGGTATTCGGAGACCCGGGTCACCGAATACGAGACCCGGGTCACCGAATACCTCGACCCGCGGGGACGGTGGTCAGGCGCCGCCGGTCACTTCCCCGACCTCGCCACACTGGCCGACCTCGCCGAACTCGACCTCGGCGGGCCGTAGGCAGCGAGGGTCAGGTGCCGCCCGTCGCCTCTCCGATCTCGTCGAACCTGGCCGACCTTGCCGAGCTCCGGCTCGCCACACTGGCCGACCTCGCCGAGCTCGACCTCGGCGGGCCGTAGGCAGCGGGGGTCAGGCGCCACCCGTCGCCTCTCCGATCTCGTCGAGCCTCCCGACCTCGCCGCTCTCGTCGCCCTCGGCCGGGTCCGGGGCTCCGGCCGGTGCGGCCCGCGAGTCGCGGGCGCCGAGGACGGCCGTGCTGGCACCGACGACGAGGGCGATGCCGACCAGCTGGAGGGCGTCGAGACGCTGTCCGAGGACGACGAGGCCGGCCAGCGCGGCGACGGCGGGCTCCATGCTGAGCAGGATGCCGAAGGCGGACTGGGACATCCGGCGCAGGGCGACGAGCTCGAGGGAGTAGGGGAGGATGGAGGAGAGGATGGCGATCCCGAACCCGCGCCCGATGTCACCCCACGTCCACTGCGGGATCGAGCGCACGCCGAGCGGCACGACGACGAGGCTCGCCACGACCATGGCGAGCGCGAGCCCGTCGAGCTGGGGGAAGGCGGCTCCGGTGCGCCGGCTGAGGATGATGTAGCAGGCCCAGAGACCGCCGGCCGTCAGCGAGAGGACGAGGCCGATCCAGCTGAGGTCGGCGAGCGGCACCGTGAGGATCTCCGAGATGAGGACGACGCCGACGCCGGCGGCCCCCACGGCGAGGAGGTCGAGGGGTCGCCGTGAGGTGAACGCAGCAAGGGTGAGGGGCCCGACGAACTCCACGGTCACGGCGACCCCGATGGGCAGGTGCGCGAGGGCGCCGTAGAACACCGAGTTCATGACCCCGAGGGTCAGCCCGAACGCGCCGACCGTGAGCCACGCCCGGCGGTCGTAGCCGCGCCACCGCGGCCGCACCATGAGCAGGAGGAACGGCGTCGCGAGGGCGAGCCGCATGAGGACCGATCCGCTCGGCCCGATCCGGGGGATGAGGGTCTGGGCGAGGGCGGCGCCGAACTGGACGGACACGATGCCGCTGAGGACGAGGACCGGGGCGGGAACGGCGGTCCGGGCAGGCACGGCGACAGGCTATGACACCCTCGAGGTATGCCGTCCGACGCCTCCCCCACGACCCTCACGGACCCGTTCCGCCTCGAGCGCTTCGTCCGGGCCCAGGACGACCGCGGCACCTACGCCGCGGCCCTCGCCGAGCTGCGCGCCGGGCGGAAGCGGTCGCACTGGATGTGGTTCGTCTTCCCCCAGGTGGCCGGTCTCGGGCACAGCCCGACGGCGCGGGAGTTCGCCGTGAGCGGGCTCGACGAGGCGCGCGCCTACCTGAGTCACCCGGTCCTCGGCGCTCGGCTCGTCGAGTGCAGCCGCGCCCTCGTCGACCTCGGTCGCACGGACGCCGTCGCGATCCTCGGCGGCATCGACGCGGTCAAGCTCCGCTCCTCGATGACGCTCTTCCGGCGGGCCGTGCCCGACGGCGACCCCCGCGCCGAGGTGTTCGAGGCGGTGCTCGCCGCCTTCTTCGACGGGGTCCCGGACCCGGGCACCCTCGCGCTCATCTGACCCGGAGGGGCACCCGCGCGACACCCGCGGGACCTCCCGCCCGGGCCGGGCCCGCGTCGCATACCCTCGGACCACGACCCCTCCCGGACGTCGTCGATCGCTCGACCGGGGACGGCGGACCGAGACGACCGAGCGGAGGACCAAGGTGCCCGACGACGTCCTTCCGACCTCGGACGCCGCCGGCCCGGCCGCGGGGCTGGCGGGGCTCGTCGTCGCCTACCTCGACGCGCAGTATGCCGCCCTCTCCGCCGGCGATGCCGCCCTCCGGGCGGGGGATGCCGAGGCCGTCCACCCGACCCGCGTCGCGTCGCGGCGGTACCGGAGCGTCCTGCGCGAGCTCACCACCCTGTTCGACGAGAACGAGGCCGTCGTCCTCGAGGAGTCGCTGCGCTGGTGGGGACGCGTCCTCGGGCGGGTGCGGGACGTGCACATCGTCTCCGAGCGGCTCGACGAGGCGATCGACGCACTGCCCGACGGGGCCGGACGGGACGCGGTCCGCCGGCTCGTCGCGGACCATCTCGACGTGCACCGGGCCCAGACCTGGGCGGCCCTCGCGAAGGCGCTCGACCGGACCCGCTACGCCTCGATGATGGGCCGGCTCGAGGCGTTCCACGACGACCCCGACATCGGGGGCGGGCATCGTCCGGCGGAGGACGTCGCGCAATACGTCGAGCGGGCCGTGGCGCGCTACCACGAGCGGGTCGAGGAGGCGGTCGGCGCACAGGCCGGCGCGACGCGTCGCCACGAGGCACGCAAGGCCGCCAAGCAGGCCCGCTACGTCGCCGAGCTCGCCCGGCCGGCGCTGGGTCCGACCGCGGACGAGATCGCCCGCACGATGACCGAGGCGCAGGACCGGCTCGGTCTCGAGCAGGACCGGGTGACGGTCCGCGGGTTCCTCGACGAGGTCGCCGACGACGCCGAGGACCACCCACGGCGGCTGGGGCCCGCGGGCCGGCGCGCCCTCGGCCTCCTGCGTGCCGAGTTCGTCTGAGCCCGGTCGAGGGTCGGGACAGCGACGGGACAGCCGGCAGTCAGGGAAGCAGGTCGGCGAGCGGGGTCCTCGGGTCGGCGAGCCGCACGAGGTCGACCGGTCCGGGCGCCCGGACGAGGGCCTTGACGTCCTCGATGACGTCCCACACGTTGACGGCGAGCCCGGCGAGGACCGACCCCTCCACGACCCAGAACGCGACGAACTCGCGCTGCGCGACGTCGCCGCGGTAGACGATCTCGGTTGCCGTGTCGCGCGGGACGTCGCCGCTGAACTCGAGACCGAGGCCGTACTGGTCGCTGAAGAAGTAGGGCAGCAGGTCGTTGGTCACGTCGGACCCGGCGATGGCCCGGGCGGCGATCGGCCCGGTGTTGAGGGCGTTGGCCCAGTGCTCGACCCGCAGCGGGTAGCCGAGCGTGGGGTTGAACCAGCGGGCCACGTCGCCGACGGCATACACCCCCTCGACGGAGGTCCGCAGCAGCTCGTCGGCGACGACCCCGTTGTCGACGTCGATCCCGGCCGCCTCGGCGAGCTCGACGTTGGGCAGGATGCCCACGCCGACGACGACGGTGTCCGCCGCGAGGCGCGCCCCGGACGGCGTGACGACGCGGGTGACCCGGCCGTCCTCGCCCTCGAACGCCTCGACGCCCTCGCCGAACCGGAAGGTGACCCCGTGCTCCTCGTGGAGCCGGGTGAAGACCGAGCCGAGCTCCGGACCGAGGACGCCGAACAGCGGGGTCGGCTGGGGCTCGAGGACGACGACCCGGCAGCCGGCGCCGACCGCCGCAGCGGCGGTCTCCAGCCCGATCCAGCCGGCCCCGACGACGACGACGTCCCCGCCCCGGGCGAACGCCTCGCGCAGCGCCGTCGAGTCGTCGACGGTCCGCAGGGAGTGGATGCCCGCGAGGTCGGCGCCCGGGACGTCGAGCACCCGCGGCCGGGACCCCGTGGCCAGCACGAGCGTGCCGTAGGAGAGCTCGCCGTCGGAGCCCTCGTCACCCGACAGCGTGAGCGACCGGGCGGCCGTGTCGATGGCCGTGACCGTCGTGCTCGTGCGCACCTCGATGTCCCGCTCGGCATACCAGTCCCCGTCGTGGAGGAAGACCGCGGCGACCTCCTTGCCGCCCTGGAGCACCTCCTTGGACAGCGGCGGCCGGTCGTACGGCAGGTGCGGCTCGCTGCCGACGATGACGACCGGTCCGGCGAACCCCTCCTCCCGGAGCGTCTCGGCAGTGCGCGCGGCGGCGAGGCCGCCTCCGACGATGACCACTGAGTCCGTCATCCCCCCACCGTATGCCGTGCGCTCGGGCCCGGCGGGCCGGGGCCCGGGGGAGATGCTCATCGCCGCAACCGGTCGAGGTATGCGGGGACCACCGCAAGGACACCGGATACCTCCACCCAGCCCAGCCCCCGCCGGTCGAGGTATGCCAGGACCACCGCAAGGACACCGGATACCTCCACCCGGCCCAGCCCCCGCCGGTCGAGGTATGGGTCAAGGAGCTGGCGTCACCAGCCCCGGTCGCGCCACTCCTGCAGGTGCGGGCGCTCGGCGCCGAGGGTCGTGTCCGTGCCGTGCCCTGGGTAGACCCACGCGTCGTCGTCGTGGACGGCGAAGATCCGCTCGGTGACGTCGCGGTAGAGCGAGGCGAAGCTCTGCCCGGGCTGCTTGGTGTTGCCCACCCCGCCGGGGAAGAGGGAGTCGCCGGAGAAGATGTGCGCGTGCCCCTCGGGGTCGTCGTAGACGAGGGCCACCGAGCCGGGCGTGTGGCCGCGCAGGTGGACGACGGTCAGGTCGAGGTCGCCGACGACGACGTGGTCGCCGTGCTCGAGCCGGACGTCGGGCGCGACGGGGAGGGCGTCGGCGTCGGCGGCCCCGGCATACGTCCGGGCCCCGGTGGCCCGCGCCACCTCCGCGAGCGCCCCCGTGTGGTCGGCGTGCCGGTGCGTCGTCACGAGGTGCCCGAGACCGCCGCCGCCCGCCGCGACGAGCGCGAGGACCGCGGGCGCGTCGGCGGCGGCGTCGACGAGCAGCTGCTCGCCCGTCGCCCGGGAGGTGAGGAGGTAGACGTTGTTGCTCATCGGCGAGACGGCGAGCTTGCGGATCGTCAGGTGGGGCAGCTCCCGGACGGACGCCGGGTCCCCGGGGTGGACGTCGGGCTC
>JBDIAL010000113.1:0-11684 GCA_039812405.1 Nostocoides sp. | reverse complement strand
GCCGTGGCCGCAGCGGCGGAGGCGGAGGGGCCCGACCCGGCCGCGCCCCTCACCGGGTCTCCTTCGTCAGCTCGCCGGAGCGGTCGCCGTCGGAGCCGTGTCCCTCCGGCCGGTGCTCGTCGTAGTGGCCCTCGTGGGCGGCGTGCCGGTGGCCGTCGTGGAGGTAGTCGACGTGGTCGCCGTGCGGGAGGGCCGGGTGACCGCAGCCCGGGCCGTGCTCGTGCTCGTGCTCCTCGGCATACCGGTGCCGTCCCGTGACGACGCGCGACCGCACCGCGCCGCCGAGCACGGCCGCGAGATAGACGACGATCGCGACGAGGACGATCGTGCCGCCGGACGGCGTGCTCGCGTAGTACGAGCCGACGACACCGCCGACGCTGCACACGACCCCGACGAGCACGGCCCAGCGCACCGCGCTGCGGAAGCTGCGCCCGAGGACCTGGGCCGTTGCGTTGGGCAGGATCATGAGGGCGCTGATGAGCAGCAGCCCGACGACGCGCATGGCCGTCACGACGGTCACCGCGGTGAGGACGGCGAGCACGAGGTTGAGCCCGGTGACGGGCAGACCGATGGTCCGGGCATACTCCGGGTCGTTGGCGACCGCGAACAGCCGCTGCCGCAGCACGGTCGTCACCCCGAGGACGATGACGGCGAGCACGGCGAAGACGACGAGGTCCGCGCGGCTCGTCGTGAGGATCGAGCCGAAGAGGTATGCCGTGAGGTTGGCCGGGCTCGAGGCGCTCGACCTGGAGATGAGGACGACGCCGAGGGCCATCCCGCCGTAGAACATGACCGCCAGGGCGATGTCGGCGCTGGCCCGGCCCGCGATGCGGATGAGCTCGATGGCGACGGCGCCGAGGACGGTGAGGACGAGCGCGGTGACGACGGGCTCCTGGCCGGTGAGCAGGCCGATGGCGACGCCGGCGAGGGCGACGTGACCCATCCCGTCGCCGATGAGCGACATCCGGCGCTGGACGAGGAAGACACCGACCGACGGGGCGGCGAGCCCGACGAGGAGCGCCGCGACGAGCGCGTGCTGCATGAACTCGAGCTGGAGCAGGTCACCCATGGTGCGCTCCCGGTCGGTCGTGCGCGTCGAGCGGGCCGGCGTCGGCCACGATGGTGCGCGGCTCCTCGTCGAGGACGTGGAGGTGATGGTGGGCCGGGCCGGTGGCGTGGGCCACCTCGTGTGCGACGTAGGCCTGGGGCGACCCGTCGAAGTCGACGACGCCGGACCGGACGCAGACGATGCGGTTGACGATGAGCTCGAGGGCCTCCAGCTCGTGGGTGACGATGAGCATCGTCCGGCCTTGCGCGGCGAGCTGCTGCAGGACCGAGGCGAGGACCACCTGGTTGGCCGCGTCGACCCCGGCGGTCGGCTCGTCCATGACGAGGACGTCGGGGTCCCCGGCCAGTGCCCGGGCGATGAGGACGCGGCGCTGCTGGCCGCCGGACAGCGTGGCCACCTCCTCGTGGGCCCGGTCGAGCAGCCCGACGGTCGTCAGCGCGTCGAGGACGGCCCGCCGGTCGGCGGCCGACGCGGGCCGCCACCACGGCCGGTGGGGGAGTCGGCCGACGGCGACGATCTCGGCGACGGTCGCCTTGACCGACGCCGACAGGGTGTGCCGCTGCGGGACGTAGCCGATGCGCGAGTGGTCACGGAACTGCCGGCGGGGCACGCCGAACAGCTCGACGTCACCGGCGAGGTGCGCGTCGAGCCCGAGGATGCCCTTGACGAGCGTGGACTTCCCGGCGCCGTTGGGGCCGAGGACGGCGACGACGTCGCCCGGGTGGAGGTCGAGGTCGACGTGCGAGACGACGGCGTGCTCGCCGTAGCCGAACGCGCCGTCGCGGACGGAGATGACCGGCTCGGTGCTCAGCGGCACTGCTGCCCCGTCCTCAGCGTCGCGAGGTTGGACTCCATGACCTCGAGGTAGCTCGTCCCGGCCGAGCTTTTCGTGATCCCCTCGATGGGGTCGAGGACCTTGACGGCCGCCCCGGTCTCCCGGGCGATGGTGTCGACGAGAGCCGGGGAGACGAGCGTCTCGGCATACACCGTCGTCACCTTCCGGTCCTCGACGGTGCGGACGATGTCCTTCATCGAGGTGGCGTTCGGCTCCTCGTCGGGGGAGACGCCGGCCACGGAGACCTGGGTGAGGCCGTAGCGCTTGGCGAGGTAGCCGAAGGCGGCGTGCCCGGTGACGATGTTGGTGTTGCGGCACGAGGCGAGGCCGGTGCGGTACTGCTCGTCCAGGGTGCTGAGCCGGGCCTCGAAGGCCGTCGCGCGCGAGGCGTATGCCGAGGCGTGGGCGGGATCCTTCGCGGCGAGCTCGGTGGCGAGGGCCTTGACGACGGCCGAGTAGCGGACCGGGTCGAGCCAGAAGTGCGGGTCGATCGTCTGGCGGCCGCTCTCGTCCTCGCCCTCGTCGTCGGCGGCGATGGTGAGGTCGAGGTCGGCGGCACGGGACACGTCGAACGCCGTGGCGCTCGAGCCGAGCTGGGTCACGGCGTCGTCGACGGCGGGCTGGAAGCCCTTCTCGTAGACGACGAGCGCCGACTCGGTGAGGCCGGCCACCTGCCTGGGGGTCAGCTCGAGGTCGTGCGGCTCGGCGCCCGGGCGGGTCAGGCTCGTCACCGTCACGTCGTCGCCGCCCACCTGCTCGACGGCGTAGGCGAGCGGGTAGAAGGAGGCCGTCACCTCCAGCCGCCCTCCGCTGCCTCCCGACCCGCCCTGGCCGGCGGTGCTGCCGCTCGCGGACGTGCAGCCCGCGAGGAGTCCCGCCGCGAGGAGGGCGCTGGCGGCGACGACGAGGGTGGGGCGGGATCTCACGACAACGATTCTCAATTTTCTGAGAATCATTGTCAACTTGGGACCTTCGTCAGCGGGGGAAGGCGCGGACGAGCGCGATGGCGGCGACGAGGACGATGACGGCGAGGCGCATGAGGCGCTCGGAGGGCCGCAGCCGCGGCCAGAAGAGCAGCAGCAGCCAGCAGAGGAACAGCGCGACGAGGGCGAGGAGCACCCACCCCCACCCGGGGACGACGAGGCCGACGACCATGACGGCGAGCACGAGGAGGAAGGCGAGCGGGCGCGGCAGGCGCGCGAGCGAGGTCAGGACGGGAGTGCTGGCCCGTTCGACGGACGCGCGGAGACTGGACACGGGCGCCAAGCCTACGGGCCTCAGTCACCCCGGACCCCACGAGGGCTGATGCCGGTCGAGGTATGCGAAGGCCACCGCGGGGACATCGAATACCTCCACCCAGCCCAGCCTCCCGCCGGTCGAGGTATGCGGGGACCACCGCAGGGACACCGAATACCTCCACCCAGCCCGGCCGCATACCTCCACTCAGCCCAGCCTCCCGCCGGTCGAGGGTGCTCCTCAGTCGGGGGTCCGGCCGGGCTGGAGGAAACCCGACTCGTAGGCGAGGACGACCGCCTGGACGCGGTCCCGCAGGCCGAGCTTGGTGAGGATGCGGGCCACGTGCGTCTTGACCGTCGCGTCGCCGAGGAAGAGGTCGGCGGCAATCTCGGCGTTGGACAGCCCGCGGGCGAGGAGGGCGAACACCTCCAGCTCGCGCTCGCTGAGCGACCGGAGCGCCGTGGGGGTGCCGGTCGACGGGGGCGGAGCCGCGACGAACCGCTCGACGAGCCGCCGGGTGAGCGCCGGCGCGAGGATCGCGTCCCCGCGGGCGACCATGCGGACGGCGCCCACGAGCTGCTCGCGGGGCACGTCCTTGAGGAGGAACCCGCTCGCCCCTGCGGCCATCGCCGCATAGACGAGCTCGTCGAGGTCGAAGGTCGTGAGGATGAGGACCCGGCTCGGCGAGCCGGCCGCCACGAGCCGGCGCGTCGCCTCGATGCCGTCCATCCGTGGCATCCGGACGTCCATGAGGACGACGTGCGGCGCGTGCTCGCGGGTGAGGCGCAGGCATTCGTGCCCGTCCGCGGCCTCGCCGACGACCTCCACGTCGTCGTCGAGGTCGAGGATGAGCCGGAACCCGGCGCGCACGAGCTCCTGGTCGTCGCACAGGAGGACCCTGATCGGTGGGCTCACGGCCGTGCCCCCTCCACCATCTCCAGCGCCGGGCGGAGGGGCAGCCGGGCGACGAGGGCGAAGCCGCCGGCAGCAGTGGGCCCGACGTCGAGCGCTCCACCCGCGGCCTGGACCCGCTCGCGGACCCCGACGAGACCGTGCCCCGTCGACGGCGAGTCGACCGGACGCGAGGTCGTCGACCGCGGGGCCTCGTTGCGCACCTCGACCCTCAGCTCGCGGTTGTCGTCGGTGACGACCAGCCGGGTCGGCACGTCACCCGCATGCTTGCGGACGTTGGTCAGTCCCTCCTGGGCGATACGGAACGCCGCGAGCTCCAGACCCGAGGACAGCGCCTGGGACAGCCGGATGTCGGCCTCGAGCGGGAGGCCGGCCTGCCGCATACCCTCGACGAGCTGGGGGAGGTCGCCGATCCCTCGGGCGGGCCTGAGATGGTCCACGTCGTCGTCGGGATCGGCTCCCTGCTCGGTGCGGAGCACGTGCAACAGCTGGCGCATGTCGACGAGGGCGTCGCGGGCGCTGTCGCGGATCGCCCGCATCGGTGGCGCGGCGCGGACGGGGTCCTTGCCCAGGGCGGCCTCCGCGGCGTCGGCCTGGACCGCGATGACGCTCAGGCTGTGGGCCACGACGTCGTGGAGCTCCCGGGCGATGCGGGTGCGCTCCTCGGCGACCGCGATCCGGGCGAGGTCGTGCCGGTGGCGCTCGGCGTAGGCCGCCTGGTTCCGCCAGGACCGGGTGCCGCGACCGAAGAGCCACACCCCGCCGAAGACGAGGGTGTCGAAGGGGTAGTCCGACCCGTGGTCGAGCCACTCGCAGAGGAACTGTCCGCCGAGGACGAGCGCGAGCCCCACGAGGGCCCAGCCCTCGTCGCACTCGGCGGCCACGGTGTAGGAGCTGACGAGGAACACGACGAGCGCCCACAGGGTGTTGGACTCGGCGCCGGTGAGCACGGCTTGGGCGACGGCGAGGACGGTGACGAGAGCCGTGACGGGGACGGGGAACCGCGTCCGCAGCCCCATCGCGAGAGTGCTGACGGCGGCGATCGGCACGGTGACGGCGAGCGGCGTCTCCTCGACCTGCCCGGTGGCCAGCCCGCCGACCGCGAGGACACAGAGCGCCACCGCGAGAGCCGCGTCGGCGACCGGAAGCCGGCCGAGCGCCCGGGGGAGGAGCAGCCGAGCCATGCGTCGATGCTAGGGCGAGGCCGACCACGCGCGAGTCATCCTCGATGGTGAGTGGAGTCGCTCTGGTGGGGGATCCGAACCACCCGGGAAGCCGACGCGCGGCCGCCCGGCCTCCGGTGAGGGTGGTGCCATGACCACATCACCGCAACCACGCTTCCTCCGCGTCGCGGCCGCCGGGCTCGTGCTCGGCGCGCTGCTGTTCACCGTCGGCGACCTGCTTCGCCGGTTCGTCGTGCCGTCGGGCACTCCGTCCCCCGTGGACATCACCGCGGCCGTCGGCCGGCACGGCAGCGCCTGGCTCGTCGCGGGGCTGCTCGGCGTCGCCGCGTCCTTCTGTCTCGTGCTCGGCGTCGTCGGGCTCGTCACCACCGCGCGGGGCCGCGGCTCCCGGGCGACCGTCGTCGGAGGCGCCATGGTGGGGGTCGGCGCGATGGCCTCGGTCGGCCACGCGGTCGCGTTCTACGCGCCCTACGCCCTGTATGCCAGGGCCGGCACCTCGGCGAGGGAGGTCACGGCACTCGACCGGGCGTCGGAGGCATACCCGATGCTCGTCGTCCTCATCGTGCTGTTCATCCTCGGCCTCATGCTCGGCACGATCGTGCTCTTCGTCGGTCTGCGCCGGGCGCGCCGGGTGCCGATCTGGTCGGTCGTCGCCGCCGTCGTGTTCGTCGCCAGCGGCAGCACCGGCGGCATCGGCGCCGGTGTCCTCGGCGTCGTCGCCGCCCTCGTCGCCTTCGTCCCGGCGGCGCGCTCGCTCGGGGGACCGTCGCAACGCGTTCCGGACGCCGAGGGCGCGGAGGGCGTCATCGCCCCCGCGGCGCGGTAGCCGCTCCTCCGGAGGCGAGGCGACCCGACCGCTCCCGGGCCAGGGCGGGGCGAGTGCGAAACCGGTGTGAACGGCATACTCGCTCGCGGATAGCCTTGCCGGCATGGCCGCGCCCACCTCGACCGTCGACACCGTCGTCTCCCTCTGCAAGCGCCGGGGCTTCGTCTTCCCCTGCGGGGAGATCTACGGCGGCACGCGCTCGGCGTGGGACTACGGCCCGCTCGGCGTCGAGCTCAAGGAGAACATCAAGCGGCAGTGGTGGCGCTCCATGGTGACCAGCCGCGACGACATCGTCGGCCTCGACTCCTCGATCATCCTGCCCCGCGAGGTGTGGGTGGCGAGCGGCCACGTCGGCACCTTCACCGACCCGCTGACCGAGTGCCAGCACTGCCACAAGCGGTTCCGCGCCGACCACCTCCAGGAGGCGGTCGCCGAGCGGCAGAGCAAGCGGTCGGGCACCGTCGTCGACCCGGACAGCATCCCGCTCACCGAGATCGCCTGCCCGAACTGCGGGACGCGGGGGCAGTGGACCGAGCCGCGGCAGTTCTCCGGCCTGCTCAAGACCCACCTCGGCGTCGTCGAGGACGAGTCCGGCCTGGCATACCTCAGGCCGGAGACCGCGCAGGGCATCTTCGTCAACTTCCTGGGCGTCATGCAGGCCGCGCGGATGCGGCCGCCGTTCGGGATCGCCCAGACGGGCAAGAGCTTCCGCAACGAGATCACGCCGGGCAACTTCATCTTCCGCACCCGGGAGTTCGAGCAGATGGAGATGGAGTTCTTCGTCCAGCCGGGCACCGACGCGGAGTGGCACCAGTACTGGATCGACGAGCGGACGCGCTGGTACGTCGACCTCGGCATCGACCCGGCGAACCTGCGCCACTACGAGCACCCGACGGAGAAGCTCTCCCACTACTCGACCCGCACCGTCGACATCGAGTACCGCTTCAACTTCGCCGGCAGCGAGTGGGGCGAGCTCGAGGGCATCGCCAACCGGACCGACTTCGACCTGCGGACCCACAGCACGCACTCGGGCACCGACCTCGTCTACTTCGACCAGGCGACGGGGGAGCGCTACACCCCCTACGTCATCGAGCCGGCGGCCGGGCTGTCCCGGTCGCTCATGACCTTCCTCGTCGACGCGTATGCCGAGGACGAGGCACCCAACACGAAGGGGGGCGTCGACAAGCGGGTCGTCCTGCGCCTCGACAAGCGGCTCGCACCGGTCAAGGCGGCCGTCCTCCCGCTGTCGCGCAACGCCGACCTGTCGCCCAAGGCCCGCGACCTCGCCGCCACGCTGCGCGCCCACTGGAACGTCGACTTCGACGACGCCGGGGCCATCGGCCGCCGGTACCGCCGCCAGGACGAGATCGGCACGCCCTTCTGCCTCACCGTCGACTTCGACACCCTCGACGACCACGCGGTGACGGTCCGCGAGCGCGACTCGATGACCCAGGAGCGGGTTGCCCTCGACCGGGTCGAGGGCTATCTCGCCGCGCGCCTGATCGGCTGCTGAGCCGGGTCGACGGCGCCGGCCGGTCAGCGGCCCTCGCGCTCCACCCCTCCCACGGGGCTGACGAATGTCATGGACAGATCGTGACGGCGGGTAGAGGCACCGCGACGTCATCCAGGGCACCGTTGGGGGTATGAACACCAGAGAGCTCAACCCCAGCGGCACGCCACAGCGCGTCGTGCCGGCCGGCGCCGCGCCGACCGCCCTCGAGCTGGCGGGCGTGACGAAGACCTTCGGGTCGGTGCGGGCCGTCCGGGGCATCGACCTGACGATCCGCCAGGGCGAGATCGTCGCCTTCCTCGGCCCCAACGGCGCCGGCAAGACGACGACGATCGACATGGTCCTCGGCCTGTCGAGCCCGACGAGCGGCACCGCCCGCGTCTTCGGCCTCCACCCGCACGACGCCGTCCGGCGCGGCCTCGTCAGCGCCGTCATGCAGACCGGCGGCCTCCTGAAGGACCTCACCGTCCGGGAGACCGTCGAGCTGACGGCCTCCCTCTTCCCCGTCGCCCGCCCGGTCGCCGACGTCCTGCACACCGCCGGGGTCGAGGAGATCGCCGACCGACTCGTCGGCAAGTGCTCCGGTGGCGAGCAGCAGCGGGTGCGCTTCGCCATGGCCCTCGTGTCCGACCCCGAGCTGCTCATCCTCGACGAGCCGACGACCGGCATGGACGTCAACGCCCGGCGCGCCTTCTGGGACAGCATCCGCCAGGACGCCGAGCAGGGACGGACGGTCATCTTCGCCACCCACTACCTGGAGGAGGCGGACGCGTATGCCGACCGCATCGTCCTCGTCCGTCGCGGCCAGATCGTCGCCGACGGCACGCCCGCGGAGGTCCGGGCGCTCGGCACCGGGCGGACCGTCCGGGCCACCTGGCCGGGCGCCGACCCCGAGGCGCTGCGGCCGCTCGACGGCGTGGAGGCCGTCGAGGTCCGCGGAGAGCAGGTCGTCGTCCACACCAAGGACAGCGACGCCGTGGCGCGCTACCTGCTGACCAGCACCTCCGCATACGACCTCGTCGTCGAGGCCCGGGGCCTCGAGGAGGCCTTCGTCGCCCTGACGAGCGACGACGACACGACCGAGAGTGAGAGCTGACCCATGAGCACCGCGACCATCGACCTGTCCGACCGCCCCCTCGCGCGAGGCGGGGGCTTCAACACGACCCTGCTGCGGCTGGAGATCCGGCGGCTCGTGCGCAACAAGCGGACCATGCTCTTCACGGTCCTGCTGCCCGTCGGCTTCTACCTCATCTTCGGGCAGACCATCAACCCCTCGAACCAGTCCCTCGGGCCGGGGAGCCACGGCAACGTCAGCGCCTTCATCATGATCAGCATGGCGCTCTACGGAGCCTGCCTCGCGACGACGAGCGGGGGCTCGACGGTGTCCGTCGAGCGGGCCCAGGGCTGGAGCCGCCAGCTGCGGCTCACCCCGCTCTCGCCCGTCGCCTACGTCGCGACGAAGGCCCTCACGGCGATGACCCTCGGGCTCATGTCCGTCGTGGCCGTCTACGTCGTCGGCGCCCTCACCGGCAAGGCGAGCATGCCGCTGTGGGCCTGGGTCGCCACGGCCGCGACGGTGTGGGTGGGCTCGCTCATGTTCGCCGTCTACGGCCTGTTCATGGGCTACCTGCTCCCGACCGAGAACGTCATGCAGCTGCTGTCGTTCACCCTCGTCATCTTCGCCTTCGCCGGCGGTCTCTTCCTCGACCTCAGCACGACGGCGCAGTGGTACCAGACGCTCGCGAAGTTCACCCCGATGTGGGGCCTCAACGAGCTGGTCCACACCCCGGTCACCGGCGGGTTCCAGTGGCTCTCGCTCGTCAACGCCCTCGCCTGGCTCGCGATCTTCACGACCGGCGCGGTGTGGCGGTTCCGCAAGGACACCGCGCGGGTGTGAGCAGGCACGACGGTGACGGCGGCGGGCGACGGATGGGGTTGGCTCACGACGAGGTCGCCTGAGACAGTGGAGGACATGGCGGACCGAGAGTCGATCAGGAGCATCCTGGGCCGCCGGGTGCCCGAGTGGCCCTACACCGCGCTCTTCTTCACCTCCATCTGGCTCGTCTACCTCCTCGGCCCCATCCACGCGGCGTGGGCCCTGCGGCATACGACGGCCGGGGTCGGCGGCCTCGTCTCGACGGTGGGCTTCGCCATCGTCTACCTGTGGCACTTCATGACCTCCCGCCGGTTCGCGTGGGGGGTCGACCCGGGTCAGGCCGTCGACCGGAGCCGGTCGGTGCACCGCTACCTGCGGTATGCCCTGCTCGCGTCCCTGGCGCTCACCTCGACGCTCACGGTCGGCCAGCAGGGCACGACGACCTGGGTGTTCGTCGCCGTCGCCGGCCTGTGGACCTTCGGCTTCGTCGTCGGCGTCGCGGTGGCGGCCGTGCTCGCCATCCTCTACGAGATCTGCCTCTACCACGTCCCCGGCTGGTCCCGGGACAACGGCGTGAGCCTGGCCATCGCCCTCGCCGTCCTCGCGGTCGGCGGCGGCATGCTCGCCGCCCGGCGCCAGCGCGACCTCGCCGCCGCGCGGCGCGAGAACGCCCGACTCGCCGTCGAGGAGGAGCGCAACCGGATGGCCCGCGACCTCCACGACATCCTCGGGCACTCGCTCACCGTCATCACCGTCAAGGCCGAGCTCGCGGGCCGGCTCGTCGAGGTCAGCCCGGAGCGGGCCAAGGCCGAGATCGAGTCCCTCGAGGCGCTGGCCCGGGAGGCGCTCGCCGACGTCCGGGGCGCCGTCGAGGGGTTCCGGGAGATCTCGCTCGCCGGCGAGCTGGCCCGGGCCCGGGAGGCGCTCGTCGCCGCGGGCATCGAGCCGCGGCTGCCGCGCAGCGTCGACGGGGTGCCGCCGGACGTCCGCGAGCTCTACGCCTGGGCGATCCGCGAGGCGGTCACCAACGTCATCCGGCACAGCGGCGCCCGGCACTGCACGGTGACGCTGAGCGACCGCGAGCTGTCGATCGTCGACGACGGCCCGGGGGAGACGACGCAGGGCCAGGGCAACGGCCTGCGCGGGCTCGGGGAGCGGGCCACCGCCGTCGGCGCCCTCCTCGAGACGTCCCGGGATGCCGACGGGTTCCGCGTCCACGTCGTGGTGCCCGACGTCGAGGGCCTCGACCCGGGGCCGTCCGCCCTCCACGGGCGGCCCCGCGCCACCCCCGCCCAGGTCCGGCCGTGACCGCCATCTCGGTCGTCCTCGCCGACGACCAGGCGCTCGTGCGCGGGGCGCTCGCGGCCCTGCTCGACCTCGAGCCCGACCTGTCCGTCGTCGGGGAGGCGGCCAGCGGCGACGGCGTGATCGACCTCGTGCGGCGCACCCGCCCCGACGTCGTCCTCATGGACGTCGACATGCCCGGCATGGACGGGATCGAGGCCACCCGGCTCGTCCGGGAGCAGTTCCCCGACACCCAGGTCCTCATCGTCACGACGTTCGGCCGGCCCGGATACCTCCGTCGCGCGATGCTCGCCGGCGCGGCGGGCTTCGTGGTCAAGGACACCCCGGCCCGGCAGCTCGCCGATGCCGTCCGCCGGGTCCACGACGGGCTCCACGTCGTCGACCCGGCCCTCGCCGCCGACTCGATCGTCGCCGGCGAGTCACCGCTCACGCCGCGCGAGACCGACGTGCTCCGCGCAGCCGCGGAGGGCGGCACCATCGCCGACATCGCCCGGGCGGTCCAGCTCACCGAGGGCACGGTCCGCAACCACCTCAGCTCGGCCATCGGGAAGACGACGGCCCGCAACCGCGCCGACGCGGTCCGGGTCGCCCGGGAGAGCGGCTGGCTGTAGCGACGGAAGGGAGGTGCCGGGTGGGCGACGGGCCGGACCCCGAGCTCGTGGCATACGCCGCCGTCCGCCAGCGCCGCCTCGTCGAGGCGGCCCTCCTCGTCACCGGGGACCGCCGGGCCGCGGAGCAGGCGACCGTGTCGGCGCTGCGGACCCTGGCGCGGCACTGGCGGGCCCACCGGGGCGACCCCGACCCCTACCTGTGGGAGCTGCTCTACCGGGCCGCGCTCCACCGCGCCCGGTCGACCGGGTCGGCGGAGCCGGCCGCCCGCGCCCTCGACGCCGTGACCCCGAGACAGCGCGCGGTCCTCGCCCTGCTCCAC
>JBDIAL010000112.1:0-11783 GCA_039812405.1 Nostocoides sp. | reverse complement strand
CGCGCTGTCCACGACCCGGGCCGCCGCGACCCGCACCGGCCGGCCCGCGAAGAGCCGGGCGGCGCTGACGCAGTAGCAGCCGAGGTCGAGGACCGCCCCTCCACCCAGGGCGCCGGTCCGGCGGATGTCACCCGCCGGGGCGCTCACGGTGAGGGCCGCGCGGACGTGGGCCAGCCGGCCGATCGCCCCCTCGGCGAGGAGCCGCCGGGCGAGCAGGGTCTGCGGGTGCTGTCGCCACATGAGGCCCTCGAGGCAGAGCCGGTCCGCGGCCTGCGCCGCGTCGAAGCACGCCGCGGCGTCGGCAGCCGTCATCGCGAACGGCTTCTCGCACAGGACGTGCTTGCCGGCCCGGAGGGCCCGGATCGTCCACTCCGTATGCAACGCGACGGGCAGCGGGACGTACACCGCGTCCACCTCGGGGTCGGCGAGCAGCTCGTCGTAGGACCCGTGGGCGCGAGGGATCCCCAGCTCCTCGGCATACGCCCGGGCACGCTGCCCGTCCCGTCCGGCGACCGCCACGACCTCCGCGACGTCGGACCCGCGCAGCGCCGTCGCGACGACCCGGCCGATCCCGGACGTCGACAGCATCCCCCACCGCGTCCTCATGCCGGGACCCGCACCATCATCCGTGGCCTCTCGCCTGGAAACTAGACCGGTCTAGTAGACCGGTCTAGACTATGATGGGTCCCTGGAGGCCGTCAAGACCACCGCACCGACCGACCGGCCACGCGCCGAGCGCAGGAGGACACGATGCCGCCCGGCCCCCATGCCGGCACCGCCCCCACGATGCGCGACGTCGCCCGCGAGGCCGGTGTCTCCAAGGCCCTGGTGTCCATCGTCCTGCGTGGCGCACCCGGGGCGAGCGCGGAGACCCGGGAGCGGGTCCTCGCGACCGCCGGGCGCATCGGCTACCGCCCGAACCGGACCGCGAGCCTGCTCGCCCGCACCCGCACCCAGCAGCTGGGCATCGTCCTCGACCTGCACAACAGCTTCCACGCCGACCTCGTCGACCGGGCGCTGCAGGCCGCCGACCGAGTCGGGTACCAGCTCATCCTCAGCCCGACCACGAGGCACCACGACGAGGAGCGCGCCATCGCCACGGCACTGGAGTTCCGCTGCGAGGCACTGCTGCTCATCGGGTCGCGGCTGTCCGACGAGCGCCTCGCCGCCGCGGTCGGGGGGCTGCCGCTCGTGAGCATCGGACGTGAGGTGACGCTCCCGACCGCCGACGTGGTGAGGAGCGCCGACGACCGGGGCATGGAGGAGGTCGTCGAGCACCTCGTCACGCTGGGCCACCGCCGGATCGCCCACGTCGACGGCGGGTCCGGCCGGATCAGCGAGGCGCGACGGGCGGGGTTCGAGCAGGGCGTCCGCAGGCATCGGCTGCTGGGCCGGTCCCGTGTCGTCGCGGGGGGATCGAGCGAGGCGGACGGGCGGCGGGCGGCCGAGCAGCTGCTGCGCCGGGCCGAGCCGCCGACCGCCGTGGCCGCCTTCAACGACCACTGCGCCCTCGGGGTCGTCGACGCGCTCGGAGACGCCGGGCTCCGGGTGCCGCAGGACGTGTCGGTCACCGGCTACGACGACTCCCCGCTCGCCCGGCTCCGCGCCATCGACCTGACGAGCGTCCGTCAGGACGTCGACCGGCTGGCCCACTGGGCCGTCACCGCCGCGACGGAGCGGCTCGACGGCGGCCGCACCCGGCGCCGCGAGCTCGTCCTCGACCCCCAGCTCCTCGCGCGCGGCAGCTCCGGCCCGGCCCCAGTCGGAGGATGACCGGCGCGGGCCGAGCGCGCCGGACGCAGCCTCACGGCACGAGCATCACGGGACGAGCACCGCGGCCCCGTCGAACCGGCCCGCCTTGAGGTCACGCAGCGCCTCGTGCGCCCCCTCGAGCGGATAGGTGTGGGTCGTGGCCCGGATGCCGTGCAACGCCGCCAGCCGGAGGAACTCGCGCCCGTCCGCTCGCGTGTTCGACGTCACGCTGCGGATCTCCTTCTCGTAGAACAGCTCCTCCTCGTAGCGCAGGGCAGGGATGTCGCTGAGGTGGATGCCGGCGATGGCGAGCACGCCGCCACGGGTCAGGGACCGCATGATCATCGGGACGGCCGAGCCGACCGGGGCGAAGGTGATGGCGCTGTCGAGCGGCTCGGGTGGGGCTGCCTCGAACTCCTGGACCGACGCGCACCCCAGCGACCGGGCCAGCTCACGCGCCTCGTCGCCGCGGGTCATGACGTGGACGCGGGCCCCCTCGGCGACGGCGAGCTGGGCGGTGAGGTGGGCGCTCCCCCCGAAGCCGTAGAGCCCCAGCGCACCGCCCTCGGGAAGTGCCGAGCGCCTGAGGGCACGGTATCCGATGATGCCCGCGCAGAGCAGGGGCGCGGCGGCGACGTCGTCCACCTCGTCGGGAAGCGCGTATGCGAAACCGGCTGGCACCGTGGCGAGCTCGGCATAGCCGCCGTCGGCGTCCCACCCCGTGTAGCGCGAGGCGGGGCAGAGGTTCTCCGCGCCGGCCCGGCACCATCGACACGTGCCGTCGGTGTGCCGGAGCCACGCGATGCCGACGCGGTCGCCCACCCGGTGACCGCTCACCCCCTCCCCCAGCGCGGCGACGACCCCGACGACCTCGTGCCCCGGCGTGACGTGCCGACGGTGGACGGGCAGGTCGCCCTCGGTGACGTGGAGGTCGGTCCGGCACACGCCGCACGCCATCACCCTGACCAGCAGCTCGCCCGGGTCCGGCTGCGGGACAGGGCGATCCACGAGACGGATCGGCTCGCCCTCGACCGGTCCGGGAGCCACCGTCCGCCACGTTCGCATACCCCCACCGTATGCCGGCCGGTGCGGTCGGCGGGGCCCGGCGGGAGCGACGTGTTCCCGACCACGAAGACTCGCCAGGCCGTCATGGCCGGAGGAGGATGGGAGGCGAGGGACGAGACGAGAGAGAAGGCGAGAACCATGACACAGAACTCTGGACCCGCCCACCGCGGATGGGTCGTCGTCGCCACGGACGGACGCCCCGAGGGCACGCGGGCGGTGATGGTCGCCGCGGACGAGGCCGCGCGACGGCAGACCGTGCTCCTCATCGTGCACATCGTGCCGGCATACGTCTACCCCGTCGTCGAGAACGAGCTGTCCTCGCTGGAGCAGCATGGTCAGGATCTCCTCCACTCGGCGAAGGACGCTGTGCTGGAGGCACATCCGTCACTCCGGGTGAGCGTCGCCCTCGTGGCCGGCAACCGGGTGTCCAGCATCGTCGACCAGGCCGAGGGCGCGGCCCTGACCGTCCTCGCGGCTCGGCCGCTCAGCCAGGCCGCGCGGATCTGGACCGGGTCCACCTCGGCCGGAGTCGTCGCGCGGACCGACAGCCCGGTGCTCGTCCTCCCGGGCGACCACGAGGCCCATCGCGACCCGACCGGACGGATCACCGTCGGCGTCCAGTCGACGCAGGGCGCCCGGGCGGTGCTCGAGGCCGGCTTCGCCGAGGCCGAGGCCGCCGGCGCCCGGCTGCACGTCGTCCACGCCTGGCGTCTCGCCGGGGGCTACGACGACATCATCGGCGGCCGCGGTCACGGCACGGAGTGGGCCGAGCAGATGGCGGGTGACCTCTCCGAGCAGCTCGCGCCGCTCCGGGAGGCCCACCCCGAGGTCGAGACCGACGTCGAGGTGGTCCACGGCCAGGCGGCGCGCGTCCTCGTCGACGCCTCCGCCGGGTGCGACCGGCTCGTCGTCAGCAAGCCGACGCACGGGGCCCTGCTCCACCACCTCGGCGGCACCGCTCGCGCCCTGCTGCGCGACGCGACCTGCCCGGTGCTCATCGTGCCGGCAGCGGCTCCCGCTCCCGGCGACCCGGCCTGACCGAGCGCGCTCGCGCCATCCGGTTCGCGTCGCCCTGCAACCACGCCGAGGAGAGATCATGAAAGCCCTGCAGTACACCGCATTCGGGGAGCCACCCACCGTGCGGGAGGTCCCCACCCCCGAGCCGACCGGCAGCCAGGTGCTGCTCAAGGTGCTCGCCGCCGGGGCCTGCCACTCCGACGAGTTCGTCATGAGCCAGCCCGCGGAGATGCTCGCGGCCCTCGGCATCGCCCTGCCCATGACCCTGGGCCACGAGGGGGTCGGCGAGGTCGCCGCCCTCGGCCCCGCGGCCACCGGGGTGTCGGTCGGGGACCGGGTCGCCGTCTACGGCCCGTGGGGCTGCGGCCAGTGCCGCACCTGCGCCACGGGCGCCGAGCAGTACTGCGAGCGCGCCGCCGAGCTCGGCATCCGCCCTCCCGGGCTCGGTGCGCCCGGCTCGATGGCCGAGTACCTCCTCGTCGATGACCCCCGTCACCTCGTGCCGCTCGACGGGCTCGACCCGGTCGTCGCGGCTCCCCTCACCGACGCAGGGCTCACGCCCTACCACGCGATCGGGCCGGTCCTGCCCAAGCTCGTGCCCGGGTCGACCGCCGTCGTCATCGGCGTGGGCGGTCTCGGCCACCTGGCCATCCAGCTGCTGCGCACCCTCACGGCCACGACGGTCGTCGCCCTCGACCTCGACGCCGACAAGCTCGACTTCGCGACCCAGGTCGGCGCCCACCACGCCTTCGCCTCCGACGACTCGGCGGTGGACCGGGTCCGCGAGGTCACCGGGGGACGGATGGCGACGGCGGTGTTCGACATCGTCGGGCTGCAGCCGACCTGCTCGCTCGCGGCCCGGCTCGTCCATGCCCAGGGCGAGATCACCGTCGTCGGCGTGGGCGACGGTGCCGTCCCCGTCGGCTTCTTCACCCTGCCCTACGAGGTGCGCGTCCGGTCCCCCTACTGGGGCACCGTCCCCGAGCTCCACGAGATCCTCGCCCTCGGCCGGTCCGGCGCGATCAACGTGCACACCGAGGAGTTCTCCCTCGACGACGCCCCGGAGGCCTACGTCCGGATGCACGCGCGCACCCTGCGCGGACGGGCCGTCATCGTGCCCTGAGCCGCCCTCTCCGGGCATGGGCGCAGGGCCGGGACGGCTGGCGGTCAGGCGGCGAGGAACATGGCGAGCACCGCCGTGTCGACGTCGACGCCGGGGTCGACGTGGCCGTTCGTGTGCATCTCCGACAGCGCGCCGAGCCGGTCCGAGCGGGCCCAGGCGGCCTGATGGTCGAGGCCGAGGTAGGGCAGCCCGGGCAGGAGGACGCATCCGGACGCCACGTCGTCGGGCACCTCGTGGTCGGAGGCGGTGCCGGGCGGGTGGAGCACGACGAGGCCGGGCGGGGTCGCGTGGTCGGCCGGCGGGCCGACGGGTCGCGGCCCCATGACCGGCCCCTCGGCGAGGACGATCCCGACGACGCCGGGCACCGCGGCGTCGGGCACCTCCTCCTTGACGCGGAACACCGTGCTGCACCCCAGCAGCCCGGGCACGGCGGCGATCTTCACCGCCATGAGCAGGAACTCCCCCCACTCGTGCACGTTGTCGGGCCAGCGCTGCGCGACGAGGAAGCCCGCCAGCCCCGACCTCCCCTGCAACGCCGAGATCTCCACGGCGCCTCGCGACTCGTCCACGATCCCCACCTCCGCACCCACGAACGACAACACAGGCACGCACCCGACAGGTCGAGCTCGCACCATCGAGTGCCGTCATGATGCGACCGGCCCCCGTTGGCACACAAGAGGGCCCGAGTGCCAGCCAGATACAGTGCCAGCCACCGGACCGACGAAAGGGACCCCCCATGGCCGACAGCTCGTTCGACATCGTCAGCAAGATCGACCGCCAGGAGATCGCCAACGCCGTGAACAGCGCCGCGCGGGAGGTCGGGCAGCGCTACGACTTCAAGGGGGTCGGCGCCTCCGTCGAGCAGTCCGGGGACGCCCTCGTCGTCATCAAGGCCAACACGGCCGAGCGGGCGCTCGCCGTCCTCGACGTGCTCAAGACCTGGATGGTCAAGCGCCACGTGAGCCTGAAGCACCTCGACGTGCCGGACCAGCCGAAGCTGTCGGGCAAGGAGTACCGGCTCGACATCCCCCTCAAGGAGGGCATCAGCCAGGAGACGGCGAAGCGGATCTCCAAGATCATCCGCGACGAGGCGCCGCGCAGTGTCAAGAGCCAGATCCAGGGTGACGAGCTGCGCGTCCAGAGCAAGTCGCGCGACGACCTCCAGGCCGTCCAGACCCTGCTCCGCGGCAAGGACGACCTCGACGTCGCGCTCCAGTTCACCAACTACCGCTGAGCCCGCGGCGACGCATACCCCCGACGACCGATCGACGCACCATCAGGTAGGTTAGGCATACCTAAGTAATCCTGGAGGTGAGCCGCGTGGCCCAGACCAACATGCGGACGACCCGGGTCCGGCCCGCGCTGTCCACCCTCACCCGCCTCGAGGTGGTGCGCCGCGAGCAGGTGTCGCCCAGCTTCGTCCGGGTGACCCTCGGGGGCTCCGACCTCGAGGCGTTCGGCCCGATGGGCTTCGACCAGTGGTTCCGGCTGTTCATCCCCGTCGGCGATGTCGGCATGCTCGACCGGATGCCGTCCAGCTTCGACGTGAAGTCCTACCTGCGCTACCTCATGCTCTCCAGGTCCACCCGCCCCGTCGTCCGCAGCTATACGGTCCGGGCGTTCCGCGCGGACGGCCCCGACGGGCCGGAGCTCGACGTCGACCTCGTCGTCCACGGCTCGGCGGAGGACGGCACGGCCGGCCCCGCCGCGACGTGGGCGCAGACCTGCTCGACCGGCGACCCCGTCGCGATCATCGACGAGGGCGTCATGTTCAGCCCGACCTGGTCCCGGGACCGGGTGCTCCTCGTCGCCGACGAGTCGGCGCTCCCCGCGGCGACGGGCATCCTCGCCACGCTGCCCGCGGAGGCGACCGGTCACGCCGTCCTCGAGGTCCCCACCCCGGACGACCGGCTCGCCATCGAGGCGCCCGGAGGCGTCGAGGTCACCTGGGTCGTCCGTCCCGCACCCGGTGACCGGCCCGGCGCCGCGGCCCTGGCGGTCGCGAGCGCACGGCCGGTCCCCGAGGGGCCCGTCGTGGCCTGGGTCGCCGGTGAGCAGTCGCTCCCGACCGCCCTGCGCCGGGAGTGGGTGCGCGGTGGCATCCCGAAGGAGCGCATCCTCTTCTGCGGCTACTGGAAGGCGGGTCACGCCCACTGACGGGCCGGTATGCCGCGTGGCACGATGACGCCATGACCTCACCACGCCTCGCCGGTCGGTCCGCCGTCGTCACCGGCGCCAGCCGCGGCATCGGCCTCGCCATCGCCCAGCGGCTCGTCGACGAGGGAGCCCGCGTGTGCGTCACCGCCCGGACCCGGGAGGCGCTCGACGAGGCGGTGGCCGGTCTCGGCGGGCCCGACCACGCGATCGGGATCGCCGGGCGCGCCGACGACCCGGAGCACGTCGAGGCGGCGACCGCGGCCACGCTCGAGGCCTTCGGCAGCATCGACGTCCTCGTCAACAACGCCGGCATCAACCCCGCATACGGACCCCTCCTCGACCTCGACCCCGCGGCCGCCCGCAAGATCCTCGACGTCAACGTCGTCGCCGCGCTCTCCTGGACCCGGGCCGCCCACGCCGCCTGGCTCGGCGAGCACGGCGGGGCCGTGGTCAACATCGCCTCCGTCGCCGGGCTCCGCGCCGCGCCCGGGATCGGCTTCTACGGCGTCTCGAAGGCGGCGCTCATCCACCTCACCGAGGAGCTGGCCTGGGAGCTCGGCCCGGCGGTCCGGGTCAACGCCGTCGCCCCGGCCATCGTGAAGACCCGGTTCGCCCGCGCGCTCTACGAGGGCCGCGAGGAGCGGGTCGCGGCGGCCTACCCGCTCAAGCGGCTCGGCGTGCCCGAGGACATCGCCTCCGTCGTCGCCTTCCTCGCCTCACCCGACGCCGGCTGGGTCACCGGACAGACGCTGGTCGTCGACGGAGGCTCCCTCCTCGGCGGCGGTCTCTGACCGACGGCTGCTCAGACCCCGAAGTCGGGGCGGAGGGGATATCCCGAGTCGCCGGCGGCGGTGGTCTTCGTCGCGAGGACCTGATGGAGCTGGATCTCGTTGCGCTCGAAGGAGAGCGAGGACCCGGCGAGATAGAGGCCCCACACCCGCGCGGTCTGCAGGCCGACCTCGACGACGCACTTGTCCCAGTTGGCCGACAGGTTCCGGCACCAGGCCCGCGTCGTGAGGGCGTAGTGCCTGCGCAGGTTCTCCTGGTGCTGGACCTCGAAGCCGGTGTCCTCCATGACGCGGACGATGTCACCGGATCCGGTGAGCCCGCCGTCGGGGAAGACGTAGCGGTTGATGAACCCCCGCGACGGGATGCCCGCGTGCTGGTTGTCGGGCCGGGTGATGCAGTGGTTGAGCAGCCGGCCGCCGTCACGCAGGTGGCCGTGGAGGAAGCCGAAGTAGGCCGGGTAGTTCTTCGGCCCGATGTGCTCGGTGAGCCCGATCGAGGAGATCGCGTCGAACCCGGTCTCGGACACGTCGCGGTAGTCGAGGTGACGGACCTCGGCGCGGTCGCCGAGCCCCTCCTCGCGGATCTTCGCCACCCCCCACTCCGCCTGCTCGGCGGACAGGGTGACGCCGAGGGCCGTGACGCCATAGTTCCGCACCGCGTGTCGGACCATGCCGCCCCAGCCGCAGCCCACGTCGAGCAGGCGCATGCCGGGCTCGAGCCCGAGCTTGCGGCAGACGAGGTCGAACTTGTGCTCCTGTGCCTCCTCGAGGGTCGACTCCTGCGTCGGGTAGCAGGCGCACGTGTAGGCCATCGAGGGGCCGAGGAGCATCTCGTAGAAGGTGTTCGAGACGTCGTAGTGGTGGTGGATCGCGTCGGCGTCGCGGCGCCGGCCGTGCCGCAGCCCGTGGACGAGCCGCCGGACGGTGCCCGGCGTCTCGCTCTCCGGGAGCCTCGGCACGTGGATGCGGTAGCGGGCCAGCAGCGCGAGGTAGTCGGGCAGGTCCTGCGCCACCGGCCGCGACATCTGCAGGTGGTCGTCCATCAGCTTGAGGAAGTCGTAGGGATCGCCCTCGTCGAGGTCCTCGACGACGAGACCGCCCTCGAGGTAGGCCCGGGCGAGGCCGAGACTGCCCGGCGCCGTGATGAGATAGTTGAGACCCTCGGCGCTGACGAGCCGCACCCGCGGCCCCTCCCCGCTGCCACCCGTCGACCCGTCGAACGCCTCGAACGCCACCGGGGCGTCCGATCCGAAGAGCCTGTCGAAGGCCTGACCGATCGTCATCGTCATCGTGCGCGTACCGCCTTGTCGTACAGGGACGGGAGCCGCCCGTCCGGGTCGTAGTTCTTCTTCACGATCGCATAGGCCTCACCGCCGTACAACGCGTCGAAGCTCTCGCGGTCGTAGAAGGCGTCGGAGTAGAGCGACTTGTGCCCCCCGAGCTCGTGCACGGTGGCCTCGATGAGCCGGTTGACGTCGCCGTCCTCGTGTCCGGGCTCGATGGCCACCGTCGACCAGAACCCGACGTTGACGTAGCGCGCGCCCTCGTGCATGGGGTAGAGCGGCCACGGTATGCCGGCCTCGTAGCGGTTGTCGCGCAAGCGGATCGGGCACAGCCAGACGGGCTCGATGGGCACCTCGGCGAGGAACCACTCGATGAACTCCGGCAGCCGGTCGAGCGGGATCTCGACGTCCTGGACGACGCGCTCGCGGGGCGGCAGGCCCCGACGGGCGTCGAGCCGGGCGGCGGGGTGGTAGGTGTTCTCGAGTCGGATGAGCTTCCAGTAGACGTCGCTGCGCAGCCGGCTCTTGGGCCACAGCCGGCGGATCCGCGGGTTCTGGGCGCCGAACGCCCGGGAGCACCAGAACCAGTCGGTGTCCCACCGCCACAGGTAGTCGCGGACCGACAGCACGTCGTGGGTCCGCTGCTGGATGGAGCGGTAGTAGATCTCCATCCCCGTGTAGTCGCTCGGCCGCGTCCCGGGCGGGAGGCGGTCGGCCCACGACCCGAGCGTGAGGTAGATCTCGGTCCCGGTGAAGACCACGCCGTCGAGGAAGTCGACCTGCTCCCCGGCATACCGTGCGGTGTCCATGACCTCGCCGATGGCCGCCGTCGCCTCGGCGATCGAGCCGAACCGCACATGGTGCAGGACGACCCACGGGTGCACCGGCTCGAGGTCGATGGTGAGGGACAGGGCGTAGCCGAGGCTGCCGTAGGAGTTGGGGAAGGCACGGAACAGGTCGGCGTGCTCCCCGTCGGGGGTGGCCCGCACGACCTCGCCCGCCCCGGTGAGGATCTCCAGCTCCCGGACCGACTCGTGCGGCAGCCCGTTGCGGAAGGACGTCGACTCGATGCCGAGCCCGGTCGCCGCGCCGCCGAGCGTGATCGTCTTGAGCTGGGGGACGACGAACGGCATGAGCCCGTGCGGGAGCGTGGCGTCGACGAGGTGCTCGTAGGTCGTCATGCCCTGGACCCACGCGGTGCGCGCGACCGGGTCGACCTCGATGACCCGGTCGAGGCCCGCGACGTCGAGACCCGGGGCGCTCGTCGCGGCCCGGGGCCGGAACAGGTTCGACGTCCGCTTGGCGAGCCGGACGGGGTCGCCGGGAGGGATCGCGGCGTACTGGGTGCGGATCCCCGCCACCGCGGCCTCGTGCTCCGCGGGCGTCGTGAGCTGGGAGCCGGCTGGACGCGTCACCAGATATTGATACACCACGACCGTCGGGTCGTGGAGACGGGTGCCGGCACCCGGCCCGAGCCCGGGCGGCGGCTACTTGGCGTCGTCGGCGGCCGACTCCGCCGCATCGGCAGCCGTGTCCGCCGCATCGGTGACCGTGTCCGCCGCCGACTCCGCCGCATCGGCGACCGTGTCCGCCGCCGACTCCGCCGCGTCGGCCGCCGTGTCCGCCGCGTCCGTGGCCGCATCGGCAGCCGTGTCCGCCGCATCGGCGACCGTGTCCGCCGCCGACTCCGCCGTGTCGCCGGCGGCGCCCTGCGTCCCCTGCCCCTCGACGAAGTCGACGCCGTGGGAGGCGCTCTTGCGGGCCTTGGCGATCTTGTCGGAGTACTTCCCGCCGGTCGTCTCGTCGACCTTCGCGGCCGCCTTGTCGAGGAGGTCCTCGACCTTGGCGCGGTTGTCGTGCGTCACGTCGCCGACCTTCCCCGCCGCCTGACGGGTCAGCTTGTCGGCCTGGTCGGCGAGCCCCTCGACCTTCTCCTTGAGGTGCAGCTCCTCAGCCTTGGTCTTCAGCTTGTCGACGAACGATTGCTTGTCGTCGGTCATCGGGGGTCTCCTGGGGTCTGGTACGGGCTGACGTCGCACCATCTTGGCAAAGACTGGCCCGCCGTGGCGAGCAGAGACGGGTCAGCCGAAGGTCGCCAGGGAGCGGAGGGCCTCGCGCATGGCGCTGGCCTGGTCGACGACCGAGCGCCGGACGGCGGGGCTGGAGTCGCGCGCGGCGAGGACCGCCTCGGCCCGCTCGAGGACCTCCGGGTCGACGAGCCGGCTCGGGAAGGCGAGCGTCGAGACCCGGGCGAGGGCGTCCTGGCCCAGCCACCCGGCCATCGGCGGGACGTCGGTCGGGTAGCGCAGGGCATACGGCAGGAGGAGGTCCCGGGATCCGGCGGTCCAGAACCCCTCGGCGAGCGCGTTGAGCTCGTAGTTGCTCCGCTCGCGGCTCGTCGTGAGCTCGGCCCAGGCCCACCCCTTCGCCTCCTCGGTGGGGAGCGCCGCCCGGGCGGCGAGCGCCGCGAGGCGGCCCGCAAGCGTGTCGTCGGCCCGGCGGAACCGCTCGATGCCGTCCTCGTCGAGCCGGCCCAGCTGGGCGAGCCGGCGGACGACGACCCAGCGCAGGTCGGTGTCGTCGCCGAGACCGTCGGGC
>JBDIAL010000111.1:0-11861 GCA_039812405.1 Nostocoides sp. | reverse complement strand
GGTCACGGGGACACGCGGGTGGCGCGGATCTCGGTGACGGTGCGCCCGGCCGCGAGCCCCTTGGCCTCGAACCCGTCCCGCGGCCGCCACGGCGGGCGGTCCCCGACGACGACGGCGAACCCACCGTGGGCGGCGAGCTCGGCGAGGGTGTGCTCGGCATATCCGAGGTCGTCGGTCGCGACGAGCAGCGCGCCGCCCCCGGCGAGCCGGTCGTGGACGAGCTCGAGGGTCAGCGGCCGGACGAACCGCCGCTTCGCGTGCCTGGCCTTGGGCCACGGGTCGGGGAAGAAGAGATGGACCGCCGCGAGCGACGCCGGGGCCAGCCGGTCGGCGAGCAGCCGCACCGCGTCGCCGAGCTCGACCCGCAGATTCTCCACGCCGGCCTCCTCGGCGGCGGCGAGCATCCGCGCCAGGCCGGGGGTGTGCACGTCGACGGCGAGGACGTCATGGCCGGGGAAGGTCCGGGCGTAGGCGACGGCCGCCGCCCCGTGCCCGCACCCCACCTCGAGGACGAGGGGCGCCGACCGGCCGAACGCCGCGACGGGGTCGAGCGGGCCCGGCGGTATGCGGCGGCGCGGCAGGAGTCGCTCCATCCGCTCCTCGGTGAGGGCCGAGCGACGGCCGCGGCGGGCGGCATACGAGCGCACCCACGGCGACGGACCGGAACCCGACCCGTCCTCCCCCACGGGCCCGGAGGTCACTCGAGGGTCACGAGGAAGACGGCCTTGTCGTCGGTCTCCCCGGCCCGGGCGGCCTTGCACACGGCCATCGCCAGGCCCCGGAAGCCGTTGCCGCGGCCGGGCTCGGCGACCCCGAGCATCCGGTCCACGCCGTCGGCGAAGTCGCGGTGACGGGCCTCGACGACGCCGTCGGTGTAGAGGAGGAGCGCGTCGCCGCGCCGGATGACGCCGGAGCTGCGGGTGAACACCGCTCCCTCCTCGATGACCCCGAGCAGCGGCCCGGTCGTGTCCTCGAGGAGGGCCCAGCGACCCGATCCCGCGAGGTACTGGGCCGGGGGCGGGTGGCCGGCGCACCCCACGCTGTAGCGACCCGTCGCGAGGTCCACGTCGAGGTGGACGCACGTCGCGAACCCCTCGGCCCACTGCTGCCGGATGAGGTAGCTGTTGGCGTTGGAGAGGAACTCCTCCGGCCGCACCGACCCCAGGAGGCCGCCGAACGCACCCGACAGGAGCAGGGCCCGCGTCCCGGCCCCGCTCCCCTTGCCGCTCACGTCGACGAGGGCCACCTCGAAGTGCCGGCCGTCCGTGGAGAGGTTGGTCAGCATGAAGTCGCCGGAGAAGGAGGAGCCGTAGGCGGAGTTGAGGGCGGCCTCGGCATACCACGGCGTCGGGAGAGCAGGGAGCTGCCCGCTGCGGCGCAGCCGGTCCCGCAGGTCGACGAACATCGACTCGCCGCTGATCCCGGTGACGCCCAGCCGCTCGCGGGAGCGGCTGAGCCACAGCATGAACCCCATGACGATGACGAGCGACACGGTCGACCAGAAGGTGACGGCCATCGAGGTCGACTCCGGCCGGTAGACGGCCGACACCCCCACCCAGCCGAGGACGTAGACGAAGTAGAGCCCCGCGAGCACCGGGCGGAGGAAGAGCCCCGCGAGGACGACGAGCGGCGAGAAGACGCTCACGCCGGGGATGACGTCGGGGTGGCGGCAGCGGACGGCGCCGATGGCGGCCCCGGCGAGGACGAGCGCCGTGAAGAGGATCGCCATCCCGTGGCGACGCGCCGGGCGGAGCGCGCGTCCGGCCCGGCGCAGCCGTCGCCCGAGCAGCGACGGCGGCGGGCTCGCCGGGTCGCTACGCATCGTCTGTGGGGTCAACGAGGCTGCCTGGGGGTCGGTAGGGCTCGGGGACGGTGTCGGGCACGCCGACGATATCCCAGTGCGGGGGCCGCCGTCCGCTGCTCCGCGGGAGTGGGACGGGCCCCGGTCGGGAGAGGGCTCGCCCGTCAGGTGGACGGGAGCGGCGGGAGGGTCCCGTCCTTCTCGTAGGCCGCGAGCATATCGATGCGGCGCTGGTGCCGCTCGACGCCGCTGAACGGCGTCGCGAGGAAGACCCGGACCATCGCCCGGGCCTGCTCGAAGGTGTTCATCCGGCCGCCGATGGAGATGACCTGGGCGTTGTTGTGCTGCCGCGCGAGCTGGGCCATCTCCTCGTCGTAGCAGAGGGCCGCCCGGATGCCGGGCACCTTGTTCGCGGCGATCTGCTCCCCGTTGCCCGACCCGCCGAGGACGATCCCGAGGGACTCGGGGTCGGCTGCGACGGCCTCCGCCGCACGCAGGCAGAACACGGGGTAGTCGTCCTCCGCGTCGAAGGTGAACGCCCCGTGGTCGGTCACGTCGTGCCCCTCCTCGCGGAGGAACGCCAGGAGGTCCTCGTGCATGTCGTATGCCGCGTGGTCACCGCCGATGTGCACCTTCACCTGAGTGCCTCCTGTCCGTGGGTCAGTCGAAGATCGGGCCCTGGGTCCTGCTGCGCTTCAGCTCGTAGAAGCCGGGGGTGCCGGCCACGAGGAGACAACCATCCCACAGCCGGCCCGCATCCTCGCCCTTCGGCGCCGGGGTGACGACCGGGCCGAAGAAGGCGACCCCGTCGACGGCGACGACCGGCGTGCCGACCTCGTCGCCGACGAGGTCGATGGCCCGCTGGTGGCTGGCCCGCAGGAGGTCGTCGACCTCGTCGGTGTCGGCGTAGCGCGCCAGCTCCCGCGGCAGGCCGACCTCCTGCAGGGCCGGCTCGATGACCGCGGCGAGGTCCTTCTCCCCGCCGAGGTGGATCCGGGTGCCCATCGCGTCGTAGAGCGGCTTGACGACCGCGTCGCCGTGGTCGCGGCGGGCGGCCGTGATGACCCGCACGGGACCCCAGCCGCGCTCCATGAGCGCTTGGTACCCTTCGGGCAGGTCGCGCCCCTCGTTGAGGACCGCGAGGCTCATGACCGACCACGTGACGTCGACGGGGCGGACCTGCTCGACCTGCATCATCCAGCGGGAGGTCATCCACGCCCACGGGCACAGCGGGTCGAACCAGACCTCCGCGGTCGTGCGGCTCTCGGTCGTCGTGTCCTGCGGGCTCTGCGTGGTCGTCGTCACCCGGCCATCCTCACACGTCGGGCCGACCCGTGGCAGCGGGGCCCGGCAGGTGGCCGGACGGCGGATGTCGGCGCACCGTGCCATCATGGCGCGCAGCGCCGCAGCGAACGGCAGGCGGCAGCCATCGGCCCGGGGCGGGGACCCACGAGGTCCGGCCGTCCCATCCCGGAAGGAGCCAGCACGTGCCCGGCAAGAACCTCACCCGCAGCGAGGCGCAGGAGCGCGCCGCACTCGTGGAGGTGGACGGCTACGACGTCCACCTCGACCTCACGACGTCGCCGGAGACCTTCCGGTCGCGGAGCACGATCCGCTTCTCCTGCCGCACGCCGGGCGCGTCGACCTTCGTCGACTTCATCGCCGACTCCGTGGAGCGCCTCGTCCTCAACGGGACGTCGCTCGACCCCGCCGCATACTTCGACGGGGTGCGGATCACCGTCCCGGGGCTCGCCGCGGACAACGTCCTCGAGGTCGACGGCACGGCCCGCTACATGAACACCGGTGAGGGCCTGCACCGGTTCGTCGACCCGGTCGACGACGAGGTCTACCTCTACTCCCAGTTCGAGGTGGCCGACTCCCGGCGGATGTTCGCCGTCTTCGAGCAGCCCGACCTCAAGGCGACCTTCGCCTTCACCGTCACCGCCCCGGCGCACTGGCAGGTCGTCTCGGGCTCACCGACCCCCGAGCCGGTCCCGGCCGGCGAGGGGGTCGCGACGTGGGCCTTCGCGCCGACCGAGCGGATCAGCTCCTACATCACGGCCCTCGTCGCGGGGCCCTACGACGTCGTCCGCGACGAGGCGCTCAGCCGGCGCGGCCCGGTGCCCCTCGCCATCTACTGCCGGCGGTCGCTGACGCAGTACCTCGACGCCGACGAGATCTTCGACCTCACCAAGCGTGGCTTCGCCTTCTTCGAGGCCGAGTTCGACCGGGAGTACCCGTTCGCCAAGTACGACCAGCTGTTCACCCCCGAGTACAACATGGGCGCGATGGAGAACGCCGGAGCGGTGACCATCAACGAGGTCTACGTCTTCCGGGCCAAGGTGCCCGAGGCCCTCGTCGAGCGCCGGGCCCTGACGATCCTCCACGAGCTGGCGCACATGTGGTTCGGCAACCTCGTGACGATGCGCTGGTGGGACGACCTGTGGCTCAACGAGTCGTTCGCCGAGTGGGCCTCCACGACGTGCCAGGCGGAGGCGACGCGCTGGGCGAGCGCGTGGACGACCTTCGGCACCCACGAGAAGACGTGGGCCTACGCCCAGGACCAGCTCTCCTCGACCCACCCCATCGTCGCGCCGATCCGCGACCTGCAGGACGTCGAGGTCAACTTCGACGGCATCACGTATGCCAAGGGGGCCGCCGTCCTCAAGCAGCTCGTCGCCTACGTCGGCCGGGAGCCCTTCGTCGCCGGCCTGCGGACCTACTTCCGCAAGCACGCCTGGGGCAGCACGACCCTCCCCGACCTGCTCGACGAGCTGTCGGCCGCCTCCGGCCGGGACCTCACGGGATGGTCGAAGCTGTGGCTCGAGACGGCCGGCGTCGACACGCTCCGACCGCGCCTCGAGGTCGACGACGAGGGCCGCATCGCCTCGGCCGCCGTCGAGCAGACGTTCGCGGCGGACCACCCGACGCTGCGCCCGCACCGGCTCGGGATCGGGCTCTACGACGTCGTCGGCGACGCCCTGGAGCGCGTCGACTACCTCGAGATCGACGTCGACGGCGAGCTGACCGAGGTCCCCCAGCTCGTCGGCCGCCCCCGGCCCGACCTGCTGCTGCTCAACGACGACGACCTGGCCTACGCGAAGATCCGCCTCGATGACCGCTCGCTCGCGACGGCGCTGGACCACCCCCGCGGCTTCGCCGACTCCCTCCCGCGCTCGCTCGTCCTCGGCGCGGCATGGGACATGACCCGCGACGCCGAGATGCGGGCCCGCGACGCCGCGGACCTCATCCTCGCCACCCTGCCCGGCGAGAGCGACTCGACGCTGCTGCGCACCCTGCTCGGACAGCTCCAGACGGCGGTCCAGTCCTATGTCGCACCCGACCACCGGGAGGCCCTGCGGCAGCGGACCGTCGAGGCGCTGCACCGCCTCGTCCGCTCCGCCGCCCCCGGAAGCGACGCCCAGCTGCAGCTCGTCACGACGTATGCCGCCCTGTTGCGCCCCGGCGACGACCTCTCCTGGGTGCGCGGTCTCCTCGACGGCTCGCAGACGCTCGAGGGGCTCGCCGTCGACACCGAGATGCGCTGGACCCTGCTCACCGCGCTGGCCGCGACGGGCAACGCGCCGGAGTCCGAGGTCGACGTGGAGCACGAGCGCGACCGGACCGCCACCGGCCGTGAGCGCGCGGCCCGGGCCCTCGCGGCCATCCCGCGCCCGGAGCTCAAGGCGGCCGCCTGGCGCGAGGCCGTCGAGCGGGACCACCTGCCCAACTCGGTCGTCGAGGCGACCGGCATCGGGTTCGGACGACCGAGCGACCTCGCACTCCTCGAGCCCTACGTCGAGCGCTACCACGCGATGCTCGAGGACGTCTGGGCCTCCCGGACCCACGCGATCGCCGAGGCCATCGTCGTGTGGTTCTACCCGCGCGCCCTCGCCGACCAGCGCCTCCTCGACGCGACGCAGGCCTGGCTCGACACCCATCCCGAGGCACCGGCCGCGCTCGTCCGGCTCGTCGCGGAGAACCGCGACGGCGTCGCCCGGGCCCTGCGCGCCCAGCGCCGCGACGCCGAGGCGTGACGTGCTCCTCCTCACCCGCTGCCTCCTCCCCACCCGCCGGGTGACCCGCCGAGCCGGTCGCAGGTGCCGATGACCTCCTCACCCGACGTCCTGCATACCCAGGTCGTGACCGTCGCCGCGACGTGGAGCTCGGTCACCGACTGGCTGCTCGGCCCCGGCATCCGCATCGTCATCGTCATCGTCATCGGCGTGTCGATCCGCTGGCTGCTCCACCGCGCGATCAGCCGGCTCACCCGGGTCGCCCTCGACGACCGGGTCACCCGCTTCGTCGGCGGGAGCCGCGGGCCGGAGGCCGCGGCCGCAGCCACCGGGGTCACGCACGAGCGCCACGAGCAGCGGGTCCGCACGACGTCGACGATGCTGCGCAGCACGACGACCGTCGTCGTCGGCGCCATCACCGTCCTCACCGTGCTCGGCATCGTCGGCGTGCCGCTGAGTCCCATCCTCGCCTCCGCCGGCGTCGGCGGCGTGGCCCTCGGTTTCGGCGCCCAGAGTCTCGTCAAGGACTACCTGTCCGGCATCGTCATGATCATCGAGGACCAGTACGGCGTGGGCGACGTCGTCGACGCCGGGCTCGCGACGGGGGCCAACGTCACCGGCACGGTCGAGGACGTGTCGCTGCGGGTGACCCGGGTGCGCGACTCCAACGGCGTCGCGTGGTACATCCCGAACGGCCAGTTCGTCCGGGTGGGCAACACGACGCAAGGGTGGTCCACCGCCATCGTCGACACCCCGATCGCCTACACCGAGAGCATCGAGCAGGCCATCACCGTCATCCGCGAGGCGGCGACGAGCCTCGAGTCGGACCCCGCCTGGAGCGACCGGCTCATCGACGCCCCCCAGGTCGCCGGCGTCGAGTCGGTCGGCGGCGCGACGGTGACGATCCGCACGACGTGCAAGTGCCTGCCCCAGCAGAACTTCCCCGTCCAGCGCGAGCTGCGCGAGCGGATCAAGGCCGCCCTCGACCGGGCCGGCATCAAGGGGCCGCCTCCCGCGCCGTTCGCCACCCCCGGAGGCTGAGCCGCGGGCCCTACCCGCCTCCCTCCGCGCCGCACCACGTCGAGCCGCACGGCTCCGCGCTCCGCCCACCCCCGGTTTGAGACACTGGCCCGGTGAGCGAGGCGCGCGACGAGGGGGACACCTTCTACGACCAGGTCGGCGGACACCCGACGTTCGAGCGGCTGGTCCGTCTCTTCTACGAGGGCGTCGTCTCCGACCCCCCGCTGCGCGCGCTCTACCCCGAGGCCGACCTCGGCCCCGCGGAGCGGCGGCTGCGGATGTTCCTCGAGCAGTACTGGGGCGGGCCGACGACCTACTCCGAGGAGCGCGGGCACCCCCGGCTGCGGATGCGACACGTCCCGTATGCCGTGACCGAGGACATGCGGGACCGCTGGCTGCGGCACATGCTCGCCGCCGTCGACGCCCTCGACCTCGACCCCGCGCACGACCTGGCGCTGCGCGACTATCTCGAGCGCGCGGCATACATGCTCGTCAACACGCCCGGCTGACCGTCCGTCGAGCCCGCCCGGGTGACGGTCCGTCGAGCCCGCCCGGGTGACGGTCCGTCGAGCCCGCCCGGGTGACGGTCCGTCGCCGACGTGCGTTTCTCGTGGAACCCGATAAAGAGGCACCTCACCCGAGAAGCGTTGTCGGGTGAGGTGTCCGTTTGTATGGTCACCCGATAAAGGGGCAGCGCGGATGGGGAAGAATCGTCCCCCGTGACCTCAGCGCCCGCCCGCCCCATCGCCGCCCCGGACCCCACTACTGCCCCGGACCCTGCCATCTCGGACCCCACCGCCCCGGACCCCACCGCTACCGCGGACCCTGCCATCTCGGACCCCGCCGCTACCGCGAACCCCACCCCGACCGTGGACCTCCTCCACCGGCCCGACCCGGCCGGCGCACCGTGGTGGCGCAGCGCAGTGGTCTACCAGATCTACCCGCGCTCGTGGGCGGACGGCGACGGGGACGGGATCGGCGACCTGCCGGGGATCACCGCGCGGCTGCCCTACCTGCGGGCCCTCGGCGTCGACGCGATCTGGCTGTCGCCGTTCTACGTCTCGCCGATGGCGGACGCCGGCTACGACGTGGCCGACTACCGCGACGTCGACCCGCTGTTCGGGACGCTCGCCGACGCCGACGCCATGCTGGCCCGCGCCCACGAGCTCGGCCTGCGCGTCATCGTCGACCTCGTCCCCAACCACACCTCGAACCACCACGTGTGGTTCGAGGCGGCCCTCGCCGCGGCACCGGGCAGCCCCGAGCGGGACCGCTACATCTTCCGTGACAGCCGGGGTCCCGACGGCAGCGAGCCACCGAACAACTGGCGGTCCGGCTTCGGCGGGTCGGCCTGGACCCGGGTCGCGGACGGCCAGTGGTACCTCCACCTCTTCGACTACCACCAGCCCGACCTCAACTGGCAGCACCCGCAGGTCCGGGCCGAGTTCCTCGACATCATCCGATACTGGCTCGACCGCGGGGTGGACGGCTTCCGGGTCGACGTCGCCCACGGCCTGGTCAAGGTCGAGGGGCTGCCCGACGTCGACGGTGTCGACCACGGCTTCGGCCCCGAGGGCGACCACCTGCCGACGCGCACCGCGCCCTTCTGGGACCAGGACGGCGTCCACGAGATCTACCGGGGGTGGCGGGCCCTCCTCGACGACCGCACGGCGGCCGACCCGGAGCACGAGCGGATGATGTGCGCCGAGGCATGGGTCCAGCCCGCGGAGCGGATGGCGCTCTACGTCCGCGACGACGAGTTCCAGCAGGCGTTCAACTTCCCGTTCCTCGCGACGCACTGGTATGCCGACGCGCTCCACGACGTCGTCGAGCAGTCGCTGCGCTCCAACGACGCCGTCGGCGCCCCGACGACGTGGGTGCTGTCCAACCACGACGTCGTGCGCCACGCCTCGCGGCTCGGTCTCCCCCAGGACCTCCCCCGTGCCAACGGGATCGGGGCGCACGACCCGCAGCCCGACCGGGCGCTCGGCCTGCGGAGGGCCCGGGCGGCGAGCGCCCTCATGCTCGCCCTCCCCGGCGGTGCCTACCTCTACCAGGGCGAGGAGCTCGGCCTGCCCGAGGCGACGGACCTGCCCGACGCGGCCCGCCAGGACCCGACGTTCCGGTTCACCGAGGGCGCGGAGCTCGGCCGCGACGGCTGCCGGGTGCCGATCCCCTGGGTGCGGGACGCCCCGTCGTTCGGGTTCGGCCCGTCGGCGGCGACCTGGCTGCCCCAGCCGGAGGTCTACGGCGCGTATGCCGTGGACCAGCAGGAGGGCGTGGCCGGCTCGACGCTCGAGCTCTATCGCACGCTGCTGCGGGTCCGGCGGGACCGACGGCTCGGGAACGGCGGCATGGAATGGGCCGCCGGCTTCGACGAGGACACCGTCGTCGCGTTCGCCAACGTCGCCGAGGACGGGGGGCGGACGACGGTCGTGACGAACCTCGGCGCCCTCCCCGTGCCCCTCCCGGCGGGGCTCGGAGAGGTGCTCGTCGCCTCGGGACCGCTCGCCGACGACGGCTCGCTGCCGTCGGACACGACGGTCTGGCTCGGCTGAGACCCCCGACGACGGCACCCCGGTGACCAGGTCACCCGGACCTCGGCGGCGCACCGCCGCCGACTTCGCCTACCTCGACGCACCGACTCCGGTGGGTCTCGCGCACCGGGGCGGCGCCGCATACGGTCCGAACGTCGGCGTCGAGAACACCCTCGCGGCCTTCCGGAGGGCGGTGGAGCTCGGCTACCGCTACGTCGAGACCGACGTCCACGCGACCTCCGACGGGGTGCTCCTCGCCTTCCACGACACCGTCCTCGACCGCGTCACCGACGGGATGGGACCCGTTGCGGCACAGCCGTATGCGGCGATCCGCTCGCTCCGCGTCGGAGGCGCCGAGCCGATCCCGCGGCTCGACGACCTCCTCGAGGAGCTGCCGACGACCCGGTTCAACGTCGACGTGAAGGCGGCGTCCGCCATCGCGCCGCTCGTCGCCGTCCTCCGCTCCCACCGGGCGGTCGACCGGGTGTGCGTCGGGTCGTTCTCCGAGCGCCGGCTGCACGCCGTGCGTCGCGCCGTCGGGCCAGCGCTCGCGACGGCCGCCGGACCGCTCGGGACGGCCGCCCTGGCCCGCGGCCCGCGCCGCCTCCCACCCTGGCTCACGACTCCCGCACCGGTGCTCCAGGTGCCCGAGACCATGACCGTCGCAGGCCGCGCGGTGCGCGTCGTCTCGCCGGGGTTCGTCGAGCACGCCCACCGGCTCGGCAAGCACGTCCACGTGTGGACGGTCGACGAGCGCGCCGACATGGAGCGCCTGCTCGACTGGGGCGTCGACGGCATCGTCAGCGATCGGATCGACGTACTCCGTGACGTCCTCGCGGCCCGGGCCCTACCCTGAGGTCGTGCCGACCGCCATCGCCCCGACAGGGGGCGCCGGTGCCCGGGGCGGCAGGCTCGCCGCGCGGGTCGACACCGCGGTGCGCACCCTGACCCCGGGGTACTTCGCCGTGGTCATGGCCACCGGCATCCTGTCGGTCGCGACGCAGCTGAACGGCTGGCCGACGGTCTCGGCGGCGCTGCTCGCCGTCGCGGGGACCGCATACGTCCTCCTCATCGCCCTCTCCGTCGCGCGGGTCGTGCGTCACCGGGACGCGATGCGCGCCGACTTCACCGACCCCCGGCGCGCCTTCGGCTTCTTCACCGTCGTCGCGGCGACCTGTGTCCTCGGGAGCCGGGTGGGGGTCGACCCGCACCACGGACTGGCCTCCGTGCTCCTCGTGGCGGCGGCCGCGATCTGGCTGGTCCTCGGCTATGTCATCCCCTGGACCGCGGTCCTCGGCCGGGTCGAGCGGCCGCTGCTCCACGCGGCCGACGGGACGTGGTTCATCTGGGTCGTCGCGAGCCAGTCCATCACGGTCCTCGCCGCCACCCTCGAGGTCCAGCTGGCCGGCGCCCGGGACGTCCTCGCCGTGCTCGCGGTCGTCTGCTGGTCGGTCGGCGTCTTCCTCTACGGGGCGGTGGGCGCCTTCGTCTCGCTCCGTCTGCTCCTCCACCCGCTGCGCCCGGCCGACCTGACCCCGCCCTACTGGGTGGCCATGGGCGCCACGGCGATCACCGTCGTCGCGGGCTCCCGCATCGTCGGCATGGCCCATGCGCCGATGGTCGACGCGACCCGGGGCCTCATCGCCGGCACCTCGGTCTTCTTCTGGGCCTTCGGCACGTGGCTCATCCCGCCGCTCGTCCTCGCGGGGTACTGGCGGCACGTCCGCCACCGCGTGTCGCTGCGCTACGAACCGGGGCTCTGGAGCGTCGTCTTCCCGCTCGGCATGTACGGCGTCGGGGCGCGCCTGCTCGGTCAGGCCGACCGGCTGCCCGTCGTCCACGCCATCGGCTCGGCCGAGTGCTGGGTCGCCCTCGCGGCCTGGGTGCTCACCTTCACCGCCATGCTCGTCCACCTATGGCAGACCGTCGTGCGCCCGTCGGCGGGAGCGCCCGTCAGCGGGTGAGGACGTGACCCGCCCGACTCGTCAGGCGGGTCCACGGTCCCGACGCGTAGAGCTCCACGGCACCCTCCGGCGGGACGAAGCCGAGGGCGTATGCCCCGAACGCCAGACCCGCCCGGAACGGCGGCACCGTCGGGGTCATGGCCGACCAGACGCGGTGCCGCAGCGCCGTCACGACGGGACCGCCCCCGTCGGCCGGCGTGCGCGTCGCCACCTCCTCGATCCCGGACCGGGCGGCCTCGACGACGGCGGCGGCCGCCACGGCGCCGACCCGGTCCCAGCCCCCGCGGGGCGGCGCCACCGCGGCCCACGGCGCGGCGACCCGGGTCGGCGGCACGGCGAGCACGGTCCCCGCCCCGGGACGCGCGAGCCGGTCGCCGACGGCACCGACGGGGACGACGACGTCGAGGTCGGCCGGCTCGGCGAGAGCGAGGACCCGCAGCCCGAGGACGACGCCGGCACCGGTGAGCCCCTGACCGGGCAGGAGGCCCGTCCACACCGCGAGGGTCGTGCCGGAGGCCTGGAG
>JBDIAL010000110.1:0-11899 GCA_039812405.1 Nostocoides sp. | reverse complement strand
CCACCGCGGACCGGCACCGGCCCGCCTCCTCCTCGTCCGCCGCGAGCCGCTCGCGGTCGGCGAGCGCCCGCGCCCCTCGGACCTGGAGCCCGGCGCGGGTCGCCTGCGCGTCGTAGGCGACCTCGGCGGCCCTCGCCGCGAGCTCGGCCGTGTCACGGGCAGCCAGGGCCTCGGTCAGGCCGGTCTCCAGCCGGTCGGCGAGGGCCGGCACGAGCACAGCGAGCCGGTCGAGGTCGGTGAGGTCGTGCACGAGCGACCCGGCCAGGGCGTCGTCACCACCCGCCTCGTCCTCCGCAGCCGGCAGGCCGCCGACGACGTCGACCAGCGCGGCGACGTGCCGGCGCAGCTCGCTCTCGAGGGCCTCCACCTGCATGCCGACAGCTCGGCGCTGGTCGACGAGCCACTGCTCCGCGCCGGAGTAGGTCGACACGTCGAAGAGCGACTCGAGCACCGCGCGACGCTCCTCGGCGTTGGCGCGCAGGAACGCGGCGAACTCGCCCTGGGGGAGCACGACGACCCTCTCGAACTGCTGCCGGCCCATCCCCATCACGTCGTTGACGATGTCGCCGACCTCGTCGATGCGCGTGGCCAGGACCTCCCACGAGGCGCCGCGCCGCTGCTCGAGGACCACCCCGGCCGGCACGGGATGCTTGCGACCGGACTTGAGGTAGGCCGGCCTCCGGGTGATCCGCAGGCGCCGGCCGGCCGCCGTCAGCGCGAGGACGACGACGGGCGCCGCGCCGTCGGCGGCATGGTGGCTGCGCAGCCCCGCCACGCTCCCGGCGCCCGCGCGGGCGCCGGGCACCCCGGCATACAGGGCGTAGCAGATCGCGTCGAGCAGGCTCGTCTTGCCGGCCCCGGTCGCTCCGTGGACGAGGAACAGCCCGGCGTCGCTCAGCGCGTCGAAGTCGACGACCACCCGCTCCGGGAACGGCCCGAACGCCTCGACCTCCAGCCGGTGCACCCTCATGCCGCGCCCGTCCGCCGGTCGGCCACCGGGACGCGGTCCTCCACCTCGGCGCGGGCCAGCCGGGCCGCCTCGACAGCCTCCGCCAGCACCTCGCGCTCGGCGTCGGTCGCCGTCGCGCCGACGCGGACGTGGCCGAGGAAGTCGCAGCACACCTCGACCTCCGAGCGCGCCGCGTGCAGCCGGGCGGCGTAGGACGAGATCTCGGTGGGGGCACCGACCGGATCGAAGCGCAGGTCCACGGCAAACGGGAAGCGGCGGCGCAGTCGGCCCATCGCGCCGGGGGGCCGGGCCGCGTCGGTGAGCGTCGCCTGCACCCACGCCGACTCGGCTGCGGTATGCCGCGGGTCGGCGAGCAGGTCGTCGAGGTCGCCACGGAGCACCGCGAGCGGACGCTCGACGGGCGCCTCGACCGCGGCGACCGACCGGAGCCCGCGCCCGTCGACCTCGACGACGAGCGATACCTTGCGGTGCCCCGCCTCGGAGAACGACATGGCGACCGGCGACCCGCTGTAGCGCACGGCAGCGGCGACCTGCTGCGGTCGGTGGAGGTGGCCGAGAGCGGCGTAGTCCACACCATCGAAGACGCTCGGATGGACGACGCTCACCCCGCCGACGGCGATGTCGCGCTCGGAGTCGGTCGGCGCGCCCCCCGCCACGAACGCGTGCGCCATGACGACCGAGGGCAGCCCCCGGTCGGCGACGTCGGCCCGCACTCGGTCCATCGCCGCCGCCAGCACCCCGGGGTGGGTGCGCTGCGCGGCCTCGAGCGCGTCGGCGACGTGGGCCGGCTCGAGGTAGGGCACCGCGTAGACGGCCACGCCGTCGACGACGACCGGGCGGGCGAGGCCGGCGACGGCGGAGCGCACGTGCAGCCCGGACCGCTCGAGGAGACCGGAGGCGAACCCGAGCCGGATCGCCGAGTCGTGGTTGCCGCTGGACAGGACGACCTGCGCGCCGGCGTCGACGAGGCGGGTCACCGCCTCCGAGAGCAGCGCGACGGCGTCCGGCGGCGGCAGCGCGCGGTCGTAGACGTCGCCCGAGACGAGGACCGCGTCGACCCCCTCGGAGCGGACCAGCTCGACGAGATGGTCCACGTAGGCCGCCTGGGCAGGCAGGAGCCCGACCCCGTGGAACGAGCGTCCCAGGTGCCAGTCGGAGGTGTGGACCAAGCGCATGCCCGAAGGCTAGGAGAGGCCACCGACAACGCCCGGGACCGGACGCGGCGAGTTGGCCTCCGGCCGCCGGCACGTCGCATACGGACCGGTGACCCCGACGCCCACGGGCCGGCCACGGGCACGCCCACGAGCCGGCCACGAGGGCGCCCTCGGCCTGACCACCCCTCGCCGGTCTCATCGGCACGCGCGTCCGCTTCCCCGGAGGGCCGCGCTGTGGTTGGGTCAGGGCATGGGTGCTGAGGTTGAAGCGCAGAGCTACACGCGGGAGCAGCGGCAGCGTTACCGCGAGAAGGTCCGGCAGGACCTCGACGTCTTCGAGCGGATGCTGACGACGCAGCAGTTCGAGTTCGACAAGCCGATGACCGGCCTGGAGATCGAGCTCAATCTCGTCGACGGCGACTACCAGCCGCACTTCGCCAACGCCGAGACCCTCGCCGCGATCGCCGACCCGGGGTTCCAGACCGAGCTGGCGCGCTACAACATCGAGCTCAACGTGCCGCCGCGCCCGCTGCCGGGCGACTCCGCCCTCGAGCTCGAGGAGGAGCTGCGGGTCAGCCTCAACGCCGCCGAGTCCAAGGCCGAGGAGGTCGGCTCGTCGATCGTCGCGATCGGCATCCTCCCGACGATCATGCCGGAGCACTTCACCGGCGAGTGGATCAGCGAGAACAACCGCTACACCGCGCTCAACGACTCCATCTTCGTCGCGCGCGGGGAGGACATCCACCTCGACATCGAGGGCCCGACGGGGGAGCGGGTCTCCCTCTACTGCGACTCGATCGGCCCGGAGTCGGCCTGCACGAGCGTCCAGCTCCACCTCCAGGTGGCGCCGGCCGAGTTCGCCCAGCACTGGAACGCCGCCCAGGCCCTGGTCGCCCCCCAGCTCGCGCTCGCGGCCAACAGCCCCTTCCTCTTCGGCAAGCGGCTGCACGCCGAGACGCGGATCGAGCTGTTCAGCCAGGCGACCGACAGCCGGCCCGTCGAGTTCAAGAACCAGGGCGTCCGCCCCCGCGTCTTCTTCGGCGAGCGGTGGATCACCTCGATCTTCGACCTCTTCGAGGAGAACAGCCGCTACTTCCCGGCCCTGCTCGCCGAGACGACCGACGAGGACCCGCTGGCGCTCTTCGAGGCCGGCCAGGCGCCCTCGCTCGACGAGCTGCGCCTGCACAACGGCACCGTCTACCGGTGGAACCGCCCGATCTACGACACCGCCGGCGGCCGGCCGCACCTGCGGGTCGAGAACCGCGTCCTGCCCGCTGGTCCGACCATCGCCGACACCCTCGCCAACGCCGCCTTCTACTACGGGGCGATCCGGATGCTCGCCCACGACGACCGGCCGGTGTGGACGAAGATGAGCTTCTCCGCCGCCGAGGAGAACTTCCGGGAGTGCGCCCGCCTCGGCATCGAGGCCCGGATGTACTGGCCCGGCTACGGCGAGATCGGCGCCGACGAGCTCGTCCTGCGGCACCTCCTGCCGCTCGCCCACCAGGGGCTCGCCGAGTGGGGCGTCTCGCAGACGGTGCGGGAGCGGTTCCTCGGGATCATCGAGCAGCGCGCCCGGCTCGGTGTCAACGGCGCGACGTGGCAGACCGCCGCGGTCGCCGCGTTCGAGGCCCGCGGCGACGACCGCCGGACCGCGCTGACCCACATGCTCCAGCGGTATGCCGAGAACATGCATACCAACGAGCCGGTCCACACCTGGCCGGTGCCCTGACCGTATGCGGCCGGCTCCGCGTCCTTGGCCGCCAGCCGGGCGCCCTGTGTCGGCCGCTGTTCTCTGCCCTGGCTGACAGCCGGGCGCCCTGTGCCCTTGTCGGGTCACCCGATAAAGAGTCACTCCACCCGACAAGCGTTGTCGGGTGGAGTGCACGCTTGTCGGGTCACCCGATAAAGGCCCGGGCGGGGCGGCAGCTGGGGGTGGGGATGGGGGACGGTGTGTCGGGGGAAGGTCGAGCGGGGATCAGTCGGTGAGGCGGTCGGTGGGCAGGACCGGCAGGCGGTTCCACGTCCGGATGCACGGCTGCTCGCGTTCGAACTGCAGGACGCTGACCGACCCCGCGTCGAGGATGATCTGCGCACCCATCCGGGGCTCCTGACGCAGCCACGTCGCGGTGAGGACGCGCAGCGCGTGACCGTGGCCGGCGAGGGCGACGTCCCCCTCGCGGAGCGCGGGCATCACCCGGGCCAGGACCCGGGACGCCCGGGCCGCCACCTCCTCGACGGTCTCCCCGGGGGTGTCCCCGGGCACGACGCCGTCGGCGAAGACCGTCCACGGGTGCCCGACACGCTCGCGGACCTCCGCCGTCGTGAGCCCCTCGTAGCCGCCGTAGTCCCACTCCAGCAGGTCGGGGTCGATCTCCGCGTGCAGGCCGGCGAGCTCGGCGGTCCGCCGGGCCCGCTGCAGCGGGGAGCTGAGGGCGAGGACGAAGTCGAACCCGTGGAGCAGCGCCCCCGCCGCTCGCGCGAGGGTCTCGCCGTTGGCCGTCAGCGGCAGGTCGGTCCGACCGGTGTGCTGGCCCGACTTCGACCACTCGGTCTCGCCGTGCCGGAGGAGGACGAGGTGGCCAGCGGGACTCGGCGGTGCACTCACGAAGCCCACCCTAGGGTGCCCCGGCCCGCGGAGGACAATGGCGGCACCCGGCATACGCCCGGGCCGGTGGTTCGCGACAGGGTGGAGGACGAGGATGGCACAGGAGCAGACGGGCGGGACGGGCACGGGGCACCGGCGGGTGTCCATGAGCCGGCTCGCCAAGGGCCGGTATGCCGTGACGAACGAGCGCGGCGGCACCATCGCCATCGGCGGGGGAGACTCCCCGGACTTCACGCCCGTCGAGCTGCTCCTCACCGCGATCGCCGGGTGCAGCGCCGTGGACGTCGACTTCATCACGAGCCGCCGGGCCGAGCCGACGTCGTTCGACGTCGTGTCCGAGGGCGACAAGGTGAGCGACGACCAGGGCAACCACATGTCAGGTCTCGAGGTCACGTTCACGGTGAGGTTCCCCGAGGGCGCGGACGGCGACCGGGCCCGGGACATGCTGCCCCGGGCGATCACGATGTCGCACGACCGGCTGTGCACCGTCTCCCGGACGGTCCAGCTCGGCTCGCCGATCGTCATGCGCGACGCCTGACGACCCCGCGCCCGCAGTGGCCCTGTGGTCGTCACGCACGATGCCCGACGCACGGCCTCCCGCGATGCCCCTTGTGGTCGTCACGCGCGACGCCCGACGCATGGCCTCCCGCGATGCCCTTTTATCGGGTGACCGGACAAACGGTCACCTCACCCGACAAGCGTTCTCGGGTGAGGTGCCTCTTTATCGGGTGACCCGACAAGCGCACACCCCGCAGACGAGTCCCTGATGGCGCACTCCCTCGCCCTCCGGCTCGCTTTATCGGGTGACCCGACAAGCGCACACCCCGCAGGAGCCCAGGGGTGCCTGGGCCTCGACTGCACGGGCCCAGGTGCATGGGCCCCGACTGCACGGGCCTAGGGTGCATGGGCATGGCGCGCTACCTCGAGATCCACCCGGACAACCCTCAGCCCCGGGCCGTCGCCCAGGTGGTCGCCATCCTGCGCGACGGGGGGCTCGTGGCATACCCGACCGACAGCGGCTACGCGCTGGGTGCCCAGCTCGGGGACCAGCACGCGAAGGACCGGATCCGGGACATCCGGCGGCTCGACGCCAAGCACCACTACACGATCGTCTGCGCGGACTTCGCCCAGCTCGGTCAGTTCGTCCAGGTCGGCAACAGCGTCTTCCGGGCGGTCAAGGCGGCGACGCCGGGGCCCTACACGTTCGTCCTGCCGGCGACCCACGAGGTGCCGCGCCGGCTGCTCCACCCGCGGAAGCGCACCATCGGGGTCCGCATCCCCGACCACCGCGTCGTCCAGGCGATCCTCGCCGAGCTCGGGGAACCCATGCTGTCGAGCACCCTCATCCTGCCGGGGGAGACCGAGGCGATGACCGACGGCTGGGCGGTCAAGGAGGCCCTCGACCACGTCGTCGACGCCGTCGTCGAGTCGGGGGAGACGAGCGCCGAGCCGACGACCGTCGTCGACTTCTCGGACGGGTTCGCCGAGGTCATCCGAGAGGGGGCGGGAGACCCGTCACGATTCCGGTGACGCCTGCCCCGAGAGTGACGGCTGCCAGAGACAGGAGACCCGCCCCAATCCGGCCGGTCCATCCCCTCCATCCCGTCCATCCCGCCGACCCCGACGAGGGCGGCCGGCGCTCAGGCTGGTTCGCCGCCGGCCGACACCCCCAGCCCCGGACGCAGCGGCGGGAACGCCGACCGGGCGCGCACCGCCAGCAGCGCCGACGCGGCGACGATGACGGCAGCGGTCCAGGCGACCCCTCGCAGACCCGAGCCCCCCATGACGAGGGCGCCGAGGGCCGCTCCGCCCGCGATCCCCGCATTGGCGCTCGCGTTGATCCAGGCACCGGCCGTCTCCGGCGAGCTTGCCGCCGTGCGCACCGACGCCGACTGGTAGAGCGACGACGACGGGCCGAAGGCGGCCAGCCACACCATGGCGGACCCGACGACGGGGAGGAGATGGGGGTAGGCGATCGCCACCGCGCCGATGCCGGCCGCCATGAGCGCCGGGACGAGGATGGCGCTCCCGCGGGGCCGCCTGTCGAGGCGGGCCGCCGCCACCCGGAGCCCCGCGAGCCCGCACAGCCCGAAGAGCAGCAGGGTCGGACCGATCCATCGCTCCGCCGCCCCGGACTCGACGAGCAGGACGCTGATGTAGGTGTAGAGGACGAAGTTGCCGAGGTAGGTCAGCCCGTTGGCGACGACGACGGTGGCGAGGTCGCGCCGGCGCCCCGGATGCCGCGCCCCGGCCACCCGGGGCGCCGCGACGGGCGGCAGGACGACGGCGGCGAGCACGAGGACGAGCACGACGAGCCCGGTCAGGCACGCGAACGCGACCCGCCAGCCGACGGCGTTGCCGAGGGCCGTCGACAGCGGCACCCCGAGGACGAGGCCCCCGGACACGCCGACCGAGACGAGGGCCATCGCCCGGCCGGTCTGCGAGGGCGGGACGAGCCGAGCGGAGTAGCCGATGCTCACCGAGAAGAAGAGGGCGTGCGTGATGCCGCCGACGACCCGCCCGGCCGCGAGGACGGCGAACGTCGGAGCGGACGCCGCGACGGCGTTGCTCAGGACATACCCGCCGATCGTGGTGAGCAGCACCGGCTTGCGGGGCAGTCGCCGGGTCGCCAGCGCCAGCGGCACGGAGAGGGAGGCGACCATGACGGCATACGCGCTGACGAGCAGGCCCGCCGTCCCGGCGCTCACGTCGAAGGCCGCGCCGAGCGTCGGGAGGAGTCCCACCGGCAGGAGCTCGGTCGTGACGGCCGCGAACACGGCGACCGCCAGGACGAGCAGCCCGGTGCGCGCCGAGCCCAGTCCGTCGTCGGCCGGCCGCCCGGGTGTCGTCACCGCGCCACCCTCTCAGACGGCCGGGCGCGGGAGGATCCGGTGTCCACGACGGCCCGCGGGTCCGCGCCCGGACCGCACGACGGTCGGGTTGAATGGGCGCATGGACCTCGCCCCCCGGACGGCCCACGACGCGGCGGCCCCCGCGGTCGCGGGACTCGCCGACGACCGCCGCCGGGACCTCGGGCTCCGGATCGACCGCTGGTGGGGCGACCTCGTCTCCGGCCTCGAGGTGCTCTACCCCGACCGCGCGGAGGCCCTGGCGACCGACCTCGTCGCCCGGGCCGCGGCCGCCTACGCCGAGCGGGGCGAGGAGCTGCACACCCTCGACGCCCGCCGGCTGCTGCGCCCGGACTGGCTCCAGCAGCCCGACATGGTCGGCTACGCCTGCTATGCCGAGCGGTTCGCGGGGACGCTGGAGGAGGTCGGCACCCGGGCCGGGTATCTCCGCGAGCTCGGAGTCACCTACCTGCACCTCATGCCGCTGCTCCTGCCCCGCGAGGGCGACAGCGACGGCGGGTATGCCGTGGCCGACTACCGCACGGTCCGGCCCGACCTCGGGACGACCGAGGACCTGCGCCGGCTCACCGGGGCCCTCCGGGAGCAGGGCATCTCGCTCGTCATCGACCTCGTCCTCAACCATGTCGCGAAGGAGCACGAGTGGGCCCGCCGGGCGGCGGCGGGGGAGCGGCGCTACCGCGACTACTTCCACATCTTCCCCGACCGCCGCGAGCCGGACGCCTACGAGGCGACGCTGCCGGAGGTGTTCCCCGACTTCGCCCCGGGCAGCTTCACCTGGGACGACGAGGTCGGCGGCTGGGTGTGGACGACGTTCAACGCGTGGCAGTGGGACCTCGACTGGTCCAACCCGCAGGTGCTCCTCGAGTTCGCCGACATCGTCCTCTTCCTCGCCAACCTCGGCGTCGAGGTGCTGCGGCTCGACGCGATCGCCTTCACCTGGAAGCGCCTCGGGACGACGTGCCAGAACCAGCCCGAGGTCCACGCCCTCACCCAGGTGCTGCGGACCGTGGCCCGGATCGCCGCTCCCGCGCTGGCCTTCAAGGCCGAGGCGATCGTCGGGCCCCGCGACCTCGTGCCCTACCTGGGCTCGGGACCGCACACCGGCAAGGTGAGCGACCTCGCCTACCACAACAGCCTCATGGTCCAGGCCTGGAACGTCCTCGCGACCGGTGACGTCCGGCTCGCCCGGCACGCCCTCAGCCACCTGCCGCCGACGCCGCCGTCGGGGACGTGGATCACCTACCTGCGATGCCACGACGACATCGGCTGGGCGATCGACGACGGCGACGCGGCGGCCGTCGGCCTCGACGGCTGGCTGCACCGGCGCTTCCTTGCCGACTGGTATGCCGGCGACCTCGACGGCTCGTGGGGCGACGGGCTGCTGTTCCAGGTCAACCCCCAGACCGGTGACAAGCGGACGAGCGGCACGGCGGCGTCGCTCGCCGGCGCGGTCCCGGAGCACGGGCGGGACGGGTCGGGCAAGGGACTGGCCCGGCTGTTCCTCGGCTACGCCCTCGTCTACGGGTGGGGCGGCATACCCGTCGTGTGGAGCGGTGACGAGCTCGCGATGCCCAACGACCCCGGGTGGGCCGCCGAGCCGGGGCACGGGGCCGACAACCGCTGGGCGCACCGGCCCCGCCTCGACTGGTCGCGCGCCGAGACCCGGGGCGACATCGGCACGATCGCCGGTGCGATGTTCCAGGCGCTGGCCCACCTCGGGCGGGTCCGCGCCTCCCTCCCGCAGCTGCACGCCGTGGCACGCGTGCGCGTCCTCGATGACACCGACGACGGCATCCTCGCGGTCGCTCGGACCCACCCCGCCGGGCCGTTCGTCGGGCTCTACAACGTCACCGACGAGTGGCGCCCGTTCCCGATCCACCGGCTGCGCGAGGAGGGCATCGGCCGGCCGGTCAACGCGCTCTCCGGGCACGATGTGACGACGGGGGAGGACGGCCTGGTGTGGCTCAGCCCGTATGCCGCCTGGTGGGTCGTCGATGGCGGCTGAGTCTGCGCCCGTCCCGGCCGCCTCCGACCCGGCCGACCCGACCGCCCCCGTCCCCGCGGCTCCGCGACGGCGGGCGCCGTCGACCGCCGTCGTCGCGCTCGGGGTGGCCGTCGTCGCGGTCGCGACCCGGCTGCTGCTCATGTCCCGCAACGGGTTCACCAGCGTCGGCGCCTACGACGACGGCGTCTACTACACCGCGGCCGCGAACCTCCTCCACGGAGTGCTGCCCTACCGCGACGTCCTGCTCCTGCACCCGCCGGGCCTGACCCTCCTGCTCACGCCGTTCGCCTGGCTCGGGGAGCGCACCTCCGACGTCGTCGGCCTCGTCGGGGCTCGCCTGGCCGTCGTCGCCCTCGGGGGACTCACGGCCGCGCTCATCGTGCGCTACCTCGCCCGGTGGGGTCGGGGGCCCGCCCTGACCGGCGGCCTCGTCTACGCGCTGCTGTTCCCCGCGGCATACAGCGAGCGGACCATCCTGCTCGAGCCCGTCGGCAACGCGGCGATGCTCCTCGCGCTCGTCCTCCTGCCCCGCCGGGGAGCCGGGCGGTCCTGGGCGCCCATCGTGGCCGGCCTGGTGCTCGGCCTCGCGACGGCGACCAAGCTCTGGTATGCCCTGCCGACCCTCGTCCTCACGCTGTGCCAGACCTGGCGCGACGCCGTCCGGCTCGTCGCGGCCGCCGCCCTCGCCTTCCTCGCCGTCGTGCTGCCGTTCGCGGTCCGGGCACCCGGGCCGTTCGTCCGCTTCGTGGTCCTCGACCAGCTGGGCCGTCCCCACGCCGGCACCGCGGTCACCCGGCTGGGCCGGCTCGTGGAGTACCTCCTGGCCCGCACCGAGGCCCCGACCCTCCTCCTCGCGGTGGCCCTGGCCGTCCTCGGGCTCGCCACGGTGCTCGCGCTGACCCTCCCCGGAGCCCGCTGCGTCACGGCGATGCTCGTCGCCAACACCCTCCTGCTCGTCGCGTCGCCCCTCCTGCTGCTCCACTACGTTGCCTACGTCACCGCCCTCGGCTCGGTCGTCCTCGGGGCGGCGGTCGCCCGGCTCGGCCGGCTCCCGGGGGTCGGCCGGATCGCCGGACCGGTCGCGGCCGTCGTGCTCGTCGTCGCGGTCGCCGGCACCTCCCTGCCGCGGATCGTCCGCGGCGTCGACGAGCCGTTCCCCGTGGCCCGGATCCGGGCCCTCACCGACCCCGTCAAGGGATGCGTCATGGCGCAGGACCCGACCTACCTCGCCATGATCGACCGGCTGAGCTCCGACCTCGCGGCCGGGTGCCGCGTCCATCCCGACACGACGGGCTGGATCTACGACCCGGTCGTCATGCGCGAGGCCCGGGCCCGGATCCCCTTCCGTGACGACAACCCGCGCTGGCAGGCCCTCGAGCTGCGCTACCTGCGGTCGGGGGAGGCCGCGATCGTCGGCGGCCGGGGGATCAGCCTCACGCCGGCCACCCGGGAGGCGCTCGCGCAGGGTGGCGTCATCGGGCGCGTCCCGCCGTTCACCGTCTACCGGACCCCGGCGCTCGGCCCGATGCCTCTTCCGCGCTGACCCCGTCGGACGCTCCCGGCGCGGCGTCGGGGTAGGCCTCGATGTCGGTGGCCTTCGCGGACAGCCACACCGGGCTCCCCGGTCGCAGGTCGAGATCGGCGACCGACGCCAGGGTGAGGTCGACGAGGGCCGGCGGCGCGCCGTCCACTGCGAGCCGCACCCGGTCGCCGACGACCTCGAGGTCGGTGACGGTCCCGGCCCACACGTTGCGCGAGCTGGTGTGCTGCGGCTGCTCGGTGTGCACGGTGACCGCCGCGGGGCGGACGACCGCGAGCACCCGCTCGCCGTGGCGCAGGCCGTCCACGTCGGCGACGACGAGGGTCCCTCCGGCATGCAGCGCGACGGTGTGGGAGGTCCGGTCGAGCCGGCCGGCATACAGGTTGAGACCGACGAGCCGGGCCACGTAGTCGGTCTGCGGCCGTCGCGCCACCTCGCCGGGGGAGCCGTCCTGGACGACGCCGCCGCCCTCGAGGACGACGATCCGGTCGGCGAGGACCATGGCGTCGATGGGGTCGTGGGTCACGACGACGACGGGACCGGGGAAGTCGGACAGGTGCCGGCGCAGCGCGGCCCGCGTCTCGACCCGGGTCCGGCTGTCGAGCGCGGCGAGCGGCTCGTCGAGCAGGAGGGCGGCGAGATCGGCGGCCAGGGCGCGCGCGAGGGCGACCCGCTGCGCCTGCCCGCCGGAGACCTGGGCGGGGCGGCGGTCCCCGAGACCGCGCAGGCCGAGCCGCTCCAGCCACGGCTCG
>JBDIAL010000109.1:0-11911 GCA_039812405.1 Nostocoides sp. | reverse complement strand
GAGGGCGACGCGCTCGCGGGCCGCGGCGAGGGTGAGGTCCCCCGGGGCGAGGACCCGCGCGCCGAGGCCGTCGCACAGGGCCACCGCCGCCTCGGCGACGGGGCGGAGCTCCTCCCGCGGCACGTCGAAGACGCCCGCCCGCACCCCCTCCGCGACGAGGTCGGCGACGGCGTCGTAGAGCCCGTCGTAGACCTGCGTGCCGGCCCGCGCGAGCTCGGGCTGCCGCATACAGAGCAGGTCGAGCTCCTGCCAGAGGAGCCAGTCCCGGGTGAGCCGCTCGTCGCTCGGCAGGCATCGGTCGAGGAAGGTCGACAGGCGCCCGGCGGGGTCGGTGCCGGCCTGCTCGAGGCGCTGGGCCGTCAGGGCCGTGGACTCCTCGCTCGAGGAGCGCAGGACGGCCGCGAACAGCTGCTCCTTGGTGTCGAAGTGGTAGTGGAGCAGCCCGGTCGAGACGCCGGCCTCCGCGGCGATCGCCGCCATCCGCACCTTCGCCAGACCGTCCCGGACGAGGCAGTCGGCGGCGGCGGCGAGGATGCGGGCGCGGGCGTCCTCGACCCGGTCGCGGCGGGTGGGTGGCGTCACGCGATCCCCCGATCATGTCTGACTGCTCAGTCAGTCAGGGACTCTAAGCGCGGCTTCCGGGCCCGTCAAGCGGTTCCGGGGAACCGGTGGGGGACTCAGAAGGCCGCATCGGCACCCACGTCGCGCAGATAGCGCTCGTCGAAGCCGTGCACCCACGCGTCCTTCGCCGGGAACACCCCGTGGTCGAACGCCCGGGACCGCACCCCGCGCTGCACGCGCTCGCAGGCCTCGTTGTCCTGCCTCGTGACCAGCTCGTTGAACTCGACGACCGGGCGCAGGTCGACGTCGGGGTCGTCGAGCGCCTCGGGGCTGAAGAGGTACTCCGTCACGAGGCGACAGCTGCGCGGGCCGGTCGGGAAGATCGCCGTCGCGAGGGCCGTCGAGCCGTCGACGTCGAGGAACATCGTCGGATAGATCGCCGCCCCGTAGTAGGCCATCGGTCCCTCGTGGCCCCGCAGCCCCGGCAGCAGCGGCAGCCGCAGCCGCGGGTCGAGCGCCACCGCGGTCCGGCCGTCGGCGAGGGTCACCCCCCCGTCCTCGCGACCCGGCTCGAAGACGCTGCCCTTGCGGTATGCGGGGACGACGGCCATCAGCTCCGGGTGCACCGTCGGGCAGTGGAGACACTCGTTGTAGTTCTCCAGGACGATCTTCCAGTTGGCCTCGACGTCGACGGTCGAGATGTGACCGATCCGTAGCTGGGACAGGCCGACCCGCGCGAGTCCGAGGGCGTCGTCCTGCTGGTCGGCGAGGTGCTCGACGAGCGGTCGCGGTGCCGCGCTCGACAGGTTGACGAAGACGAACCCCTCCCACACGTCGGCGTGGACGGGCCACAGCGACGTGCTCGGCCGGTCGATCTCGTCCTTGTCGATCATCGGCGTCGTGACGAGGGTGCCGTCGAGCGCATACCCCCAGGCGTGGTAGGGGCAGCGCAGGTGGGTGCGCACCTCGCCCTGCTCAGCGTCGCACAGCTGGGACCCGCGGTGCCGGCACACGTTGTAGAAGCCGCGGATCCGCTCGTCCCGGCCGCGGACGAGCAGGATGCTCTCGCCGGCGATCTCGGCGCGCAGCCAGCTGCCCGGGCGGGGCAGTCGCTCGGCGCGCGCGACATATACCCAGTTGGCCCGGAACACCCGCTCGGTGTCGATCTCGTAGGCCGCCTCGGAGTGGTAGGCCCGCCCCGGGAGCGTCTCGCGGACAGGGGGTCGGGTGTCGGTGCTCGGGCGGACCGCCGGCTCATCCACCGTCATGGGGACTCTCCTCATCGTGACCGTTCGCTGACTGACTATACAGTCAGTCAGCGCGCCCGGTCACGCGTGCGCTGCATGAGACTGTCCAAATGGGTCGGATTCATGCAGCCCGCCAGTCGTGTGGTCGGGACCGGGCCTGCATGAGACTGTCCAATTGGACAGTCTCATGCACCACAGGGTCGCGTCTCCCTGCATGAGACTGTCCGAATGGGTCGGATTCAGGCAGCGCCGAGCTGGTCGAGGACGAAGGCCCACTCCCAGGCGACCTGCTCCCAGCCGGCATACCGGCCGCTGCGGCCCCCGTGACCGGCCGCCATCTCGGTGTGCAGGAGGATGGGCCGGGTCGCCGGGTCGCTCGTCACCGTCGCGCGCAGCCGGGCGACCCACTTGGCCGGCTCGGTGACGAAGACGCGCGTGTCGTGCAGGCTCGTCGAGGCGAGGATCGCGGGATAGGGCCGCGCGGCGACGTTCTCGTAGGGGCTGTAGCCGCGCATCACCGCGTAGATCTCGGGACTCGCGAGCGGGTTGCCCCACTCGTCCCACTCGCCGACGGTCAGCGGGAGGTCGGGACGCAGGATCGTCGTCAGCGCGTCGACGAACGGCACCGCGGCATGGACGACCCGGAACCGGTCGGGCGCGAGGTTGGTCACCGCGCCGATGAGCAGGCCACCGGCCGACCCGCCCTCGGCCCCCAGCCGGTCGGGCGCGGACCAGCCGAGCTCGACGAGGCGGTCGGCGGCCGCGACGAAGTCGGTGAACGTCGTGACCTTCCGCTCGTAGCGCCCGCCCTCGTACCACGACCGCCCCAGCTCCCCGCCTCCACGGACGTGCGCGACGGCATAGACGACCCCCCGGTCGAGGAGGGAGAGCCGGGCGACCGAGAAGTACGGGTCGCTGGAGATCTCGTAGGCGCCGTAGCCGGTGAGCAGGCACGGATGCGACCCGTCGGGGCGTAGGCCCGCGGGGACGACGACGGACAACGGGACCCGGGTGCCGTCGGGCGCCGTGGCCCACTCCCGGTGCTGCTCGTATGCCGCGGGGTCGTAGCCGCCCCGGACCGGCTGCCGCTTGAGGAGGGTGAGCACCCCCGTCGCGACGTCGAGCTCGTAGACCGAGCGCGGCGTGACGAACGACTCGTAGCCGATCTGCAGGCGCGTCGTGGCCGGCTCCGGGTTGTCGCCGAGCCCGACGGTGTGCAACGGCTCGTCGAAGGGGACCTCCCGGGCCGGGCCGAGGCCGGTGTCGGACGCCGGGTCGCGCGGGAGGATGCGCAGGGCGGTCAGCCCGTCGCTGCGCAGCGACAGGACGGCGAAGTCGTCGAAGGCGTCGACCCCGAGGAACCGCTCCCCCGGCCCCGAGGACACGATCGGCCGCCAGTCCGCGTCGCTCGAGGCGTCGAAGGGCGCCCACGCGAGGTCGAAGTCCTCGCTGTCCCGGTTGTGCACGACGAGGAACCGGTCGGCCGCCGGCTCGATGTCGTATTCCACCCCGTCCCGACGCGGCGCGACGACCCGGAACTCCCCCGTCGGGTCGGACGCGGGCAGCACGTGGATCTCGCTCGTCGTCCGCGACCCCAGCCCGATGAGGAGCCAGCGGTCGTCGCGGGAGGAGCCCAGCCCGACCCAGAAGCGCTCGTCCGGCTCCTCGAGGACGAGGACGTCCCGGTCCGCGGGCGAGCCGACCCGGTGGCGCCACACCTGGAAGGGCCGCCAGGCGTCGTCGAGCCGGGTGTAGAACAGCCACTGCCCGTCGGGTGACAGCTCGCACCCGTAGCCCGCCCCGGTCACCGCCGCGTCGAGCGCCTCGCCCGTCGCGATGTCGCGCACCGTGAGGTCGAACCGCTCGTCGCCGACGACGTCGACGCCGTAGGCCAGCCGCGCGTGGTCGGCGCTCACCGCGAGCGCACCGAGGGAGAAGAAGTCGTGGCCCTCGGCGAGCACGTTGCCGTCGACGAGGACCTGCTCACCGGGGATCGCCGCCGCGGCGTCGAGGTCGGGCCGGACGTCGTCGGCGCCCCGTGGCGCCCTGGCGTGGATGGCATACTCCCTGCCCTCCTCGGTGCGCCCGTAGTACCACCACGGCCCGCTCGCCGCCGGCACCGAGACGTCGGTCTCCTGGACGCGTGACCTGATCTCGGCGAAGATGCTGCGGCGCAGCGGCTCCAGGTGCGCGGTGACGGCGTCGGCGTAGGCGTTCTCCGCCTCGAGGTAGGAGAGGACCTGCGGGTCGTCGGTGTCCCGCAGCCATTCGTACTCGTCGACGAACCGGTCGCCGTGGTGCTCCCTCACGTGCTCGCGACGGGCCGCGACGGGCGGCTCCACGGTCTCGGACGGGTCCATCAGCCGGCCAGGCAGCGCGGACCGAGCAGCGCCTTGAGATCGCCGAAGAGGGCCTCGCTCGCTGTCACGCTGTAGGTCCGGTCGAGGGTCATGAGCATCGTCCGGCCCGGCCGGGTGAGCCGCAGCCGGACCTCGGTCGTGCCGGGGTGGGCGGTCAGCACCCCCTTGAGCGCCGTGATCCGCGGCGGGGTCGCCCGGCTCTGCTCCATGACGAGGACGACCGGCCCGCGCGGCCCCTCCGAGGTGTCGGGCAGCGTCATCTCGCTGACATACAGCGAGACTCCCTCGTCCCTCTTGCTGACCCGGCCCTTGACGACGACGACGGCGTCCTGGGTGAGCAGGCCCTGGACGGTGAGGTAGGTCTTGGGGAAGAAGAAGCACTCGATGGCGCCCTCGAGATCCTCGATGGTCGCCACGGCGTAGAGATCGCCCTTCTTGTTGCGTTTGGGGATCAACCCGGTGACCAGGCCTGCAATCGTGACGACGGTGCCGTCGCCGGGCCCTTCGTCGGAGGTGACTCGGGCGATCGGATGGTCGGCCGCCTTCTTCAGCACATGCTCGATGCCTAGGAGCGGATGGTCGGAGACGTAGAGGCCGAGCATGGCGCGCTCGTTGGCCAGGAGCGTCGCCTTGTCCCACTCGGTCTTGTCCCAATCCGGACGCGGGGGGACCTGAAGAACCGTGATGGCCTGCTCAGCCGATCCTCCGAGGTCCATGCCTGGAAGCGCGTATTCCCCCCGTTCCTCGATCTTCTTTTCCGCTACGTACGCATCCACCCACGATTCGTGGACCTCGACCAGACCGCGTCGCGTTTGACCCAGGGAATCGAAGGCCCCCGCTTTGATGAGGGACTCAATGGTCCGCTTGTTGCACACGACCGTGGGCGTCTTCTCGAGGAAGTCCTTGAACGAGGTGAACCTGCCATTCTCGGTGCGCGCTCGGATGATCGCCGAGACGACGTTGTGGCCGACGTTGCGGATCGCCTCGAGGCCGAACCGGATGTCGTCGCCGACCGCCGCGAACCGGGCGACGGAGTCGTTGACGTCAGGCAGCAGGACCCGGATGCCCATGTGCCGGCACTCGTTGAGATAGAGCGCCGACTTGTCCTTGTCGTCCTGGACGCTCGTGAGGAGAGCCGCCATGTACTCGGCGGGATAGTTCGCCTTGAGGTAGGCGGTCCAGTAGGACACGAGGCCGTATGCCGCGGTGTGGGCCTTGTTGAACGCGTAGTCGGAGAACGGGACGAGGATGTCCCACAGCGTCGTGATCGCCCCGTCGCTGTAGCCGCTCGCCCGCATCCCCTCGCTGAAGGGGATGAACTCGGCGTCGAGGACCTCCTTCTTCTTCTTGCCCATCGCGCGACGCAGCATGTCGGCCTTGCCGAGGCTGTAGCCGGCGACGCGCTGGGCGATCTGCTGGACCTGCTCCTGGTAGATGATCAGGCCCTGGCTCACGTCGAGGATGTCGGCGAGCGGCTCGGCGAGCTCGGGGTGGATCGGCGTGATGGGCTGCTTGCCGGTCTTGCGCAGGGCGTAGTTCGTGTGGCTGTTGGCGCCCATCGGCCCGGGACGGTAGAGCGCGAGGGCGGCGGAGATGTCCTCGAAGTTGTCCGGCTGCATCTGCCGCAGCAGGGTCCGCATGCCACCGCCGTCGAGCTGGAAGACGCCGAGCGTGTCGCCGCGCTGGAGCAGCTCGAAGGCCCGGGCGTCGGTCATGTCCTTGGACAGCGCGTCGAGGTCGAGGTCCTCGCCCCGGTTGGCCTTCACGTTGTCGATGGCGTCGTCGAGGATGGTGAGGTTGCGCAGGCCGAGGAAGTCCATCTTGACCAGCCCGAGCGCCTCGCAGCTCGGGTAGTCGAACTGGGTGATGATCTGCCCGTCCTGCTCGCGGCGCATGATGGGGACGAGGTCGATGAGCGGCTCGCTGCTCATGATGACCCCGGCCGCGTGGACGCCCCACTGGCGCTTCAGCCCCTCGAGCCCCACGGCCGTCGCGACGACCTCCTGGGCCTGCGGGTCGCTCTCGTGGAGGGCCCGGAAGTCCGCGCCGTCGGCATACCGCGGGTGGTCCTTGTCGAAGATCCCGGTGAGCGGCACCCCCTTGCCCATGACGTCGGCGGGCATCGCCTTGGTGAGCCGCTCCCCCATGGCGAAGGGGTGGCCCATGACCCGCGCGGCGTCCTTGACCGCCTGCTTGGCCTTGATCGTGCCGTAGGTGACGATCTGGGCGACCCGGTCCGCGCCGTAGCGCTCGGTGACGTACTTGATGACCTCGCCCCGCCGGCGCTCGTCGAAGTCGACGTCGAAGTCGGGCATCGAGGGGCGCTCGGGGTTGAGGAACCGCTCGAAGATGAGCCCGTGGGGGACGGGGTCGAGGTCGGTGATCTTCATGGCATACGCGCACATGGAGCCCGCCCCGGAGCCGCGGCCGGGACCGACCCGGATCCCGTTGTCCTTGGCCCAGTTGATGAAGTCGGCGACGACGAGAAAGTATCCGGGATACCCCTTGCCGATGATGACCTCCTGCTCGTATGCCGCCTGCTTGCGGGCATATTCCGGCACCCCCTGCGGGAACCGGTCGCGCAGGCCGCGCTCGACCTCCTTGATGAACCACGACGTCTCGTCCTCCCCCGGCGGGCAGGGGAAGCGCGGCATGTACTTGCCCTCCCCCTCGGTGAAGGACACCTCGCAGCGCTCGGCGACCGCCAGGGTGTTGTCGCAGGCCTCGGGCAGCTCGCGGAAGAGCTGGCGCATCTGCGCCGGCGTCTTGAGGTAGAACTCCTCGGCGTCGAACTTGAACCGGTTGGGGTCCATGAGCGTCGACCCGGACTGGACGCACAGGAGGGCGGCGTGGGCCTGGGCGTCGGCCGCGTTGGTGTAGTGCAGGTCGTTGGTCGCGAGGAGCGGGAGGCCGAGGTCCTTGGCCAGCCGCAGGAGCTCCTGCTGGGTCTGCCGCTCGATGGCGATGCCGTGGTCCATGACCTCGGCGTAGAAGTTCTCCGCTCCGAAGATGTCGCGCAGCTCGGCGGCGGCGGCCCGCGCCTCCCGGTACTGCCCCATCCGCAGCCTGGTCTGGACCTCGCCACCGACGCAGCCGGTCGTGCCGATGAGCCCCTCGCCGTACCGCTCGAGCAGCTCCCGGTCGATGCGGGGCTTGAAGTAGTGGCCCTCGAGGCTGGCCAGGCTGCTCATCCGGAACAGGTTGTGCATCCCCGTGTTGTCGCGGGCCAGCAGCGTCATGTGCGTGTAGGCGCCGGAGCCGCCGACGTCGTCGCGGCCGCCGTCGCCGAAGCTCACCCGGGTCTTGTCCTGGCGGGCCGTGCCGGGGGTGAGGTAGGCCTCGACGCCGATGATCGGCTTGATGTCGTACTTGCGGGCCTTGCTCCAGAACTCGTAGGCCCCGAAGACGTAGCCGTGGTCGGTCGTCGCGATGGCGGGCATGCCCATCCCGGCCGCCGTCCGGAGCAGCTCGTCGATGCGTGCCGCCCCGTCGAGCATGGAGTACTCGGTGTGGACGTGCAGGTGGACGAAGCTGTCCCTCGGACTCGTCGGGGGCGGGGGCTGGTCGGACATCGGGACGATCTTAGGACGACCCCCCGACACCCGCTCACCCGACGCCCGGCAGACGCCGGCTCAGTGGTGGAACCCGGGGCGGGCGCCCTCGCCGGGCATCGGCCCGGTCAGGCCGTCGAGCCACGCCACCTGCGCCCGCAGGTCGGCGAGGAAGGCGTCCGCGAGGTCCCGGGACAGCCCGTTGCGCACGACGAGCCGCTGGACCGTCACGTCGGTGAGGTCGGCCGGCATGGGGTAGGCGGGGACGAGCCAGCCGAGGCCGCGCAGCCGGTCGGAGAGGTGGTAGAGGGTCCAGTTGCTCGTGTGGCCCTCCCGCAGCCGCCAGGCGAAGACGGGGATGTCGCTCCCGTCGTTCCACAGCTCGAAGGCGGGCATCGCGCCGATCTCCCGGGCGAGGTAGCGGGCGATGTCGTGCGAGGCGCGCTGCACGCGCTCGAAGCCGGCCCGGCCGAGACGCAGGAAGAGGTAGTACTGCAGGAGCACCTGGGCGCCCGGCCGGGAGAAGTTGAGCGCGAAGGTCGCCATGTCCCCGCCGAGGTAGCTGACCCGGAAGACGAGGTCCTCCGGGAGGTCCTCCTCCGAGCGCCACACGACCCAGCCGAGCCCCGGGTAGACGAGGCCGTACTTGTGGCCCGAGGTGTTGATCGAGGCGACCCGGTCGACCCGGAAGTCCCACGCGAGGTCCGGCTGGACGAACGGCGCGACCATCGCCCCCGAGGCCCCGTCGACGTGGATCGGCACGTCGAGACCCGTCGCGGCCTCGATCCGGTCGAGCGCGGCGGCGATCTGCGCGACCGGCTCGTAGCGGCCCGTGTAGGTCACCCCGAGGATCGCGACGACCCCGATCGTGTTCTCGTCGACGTAGCGCTCGAGGTCGTGGCCGTCGAGGACCTGGTGCTCCCACGAGATCGGCACGAAGCGCGGCTCGACCTCGAAGTAGTTGCAGAACTTCTCCCAGCACACCTGGACCGCGCTGGACAGGACGAGGTTGGGCCGGTCGGTCGGGAGGCCCGCGGCGCGGCGGGCGTGCTGCCAGCGACGCTTGAGGGCGAGGCCGCCGAGCATGCACGCCTCGGACGACCCGATCGTCGAGGTGCCGATGGCGTGGGCCGGGTCGGGCGCGTGCCACAGGTCGGCGAGCATCGTCCAGCAGCGTGACTCGACGGCCGCCGTCTGCGGGTACTCGTCCTTGTCGATCATGTTCTTGTCGAAGGCCTCCGCATAGAGGCGCTCGGCGTGCGAGTCCATCCAGGTCCCGACGAAGGTCGCGAGGTTGAGCCGGGCGTTGCCGTCGAGCATCGCCTCGTCGTGGACGATCTGGTATGCCGTCTCCGGCAGGGACTCGTCGGCCGGCAGCCGGTCGCGGGGCACCTCGCCCGCCTCGCCCGGCCGGGCGAACAGCGGGTTGAGCCCCACGACGTCGTCGAGGGTGTCGATCTCCCGGCCGGCCAGGTCTCGACGGCGCGTCATCGGCAGCTCCCAGTCACTCGGGTCCCAGTCACTCGGCGGGACGGCCCGCGGGGGCGGCCCGTCGCCACATCCTGCCGTCCCAGCCTGTCACACCGCGTCGCACACGGCCCGGTCGCAGCCGGCCGGTCACAGCAGGTCGAGCGCGCGCTCCAGGTCCGCCGGGTAGCCGCTGGTGAACGAGACGTACTCCCCCGTCCGCGGGTGCTCCAGGCCGAGCTCGACGGCGTGCAGCCACTGGCGCTCGAGGCCCAGCCGGGCGGCGAGCCGGGGGTCGGCGCCGTAGGTCAGGTCGCCGACGCAGGGGTGGTGGAGGGCGGAGAAGTGGACCCGGATCTGGTGGGTGCGCCCGGTCTCGAGATGGATGTCGAGGAGGGAGGCGGCCCGGAACGCCTCGATCACCTCGTAGTGCGTGACCGAGGGACGACCGCCCGCCATGACGGCGAACCGGTAGTCGTGACCGGGGTGGCGCCCGATCGGGGCGTCGACCGTGCCCACGACGGGATCGGGCAGGCCCTGGACGAGGGCGTGGTAGACCTTGTCGACGCTCCGGCTGCGGAAGGCCTGCTTGAGCCGGCTGTAGGCATACTCGCTCTTGGCGACGACCATGAGACCGGACGTGCCGACGTCGAGGCGCGACACGACGCCCTGCCGCTCGCTCGCCCCCGAGGTCGAGATGCGGTAGCCCGCCGCGGCGAGCCCCCCGACGACCGTCGGCCCGCTCCAGCCGACGCTCGGGTGCGCCGCGACCCCGGCCGGCTTGTCGACGACGACCATGTCCTCGTCGTCGTGGACGATGCGCATCCCCGGGACCGGCTCGGCGACGACCCGCAGGCTGGGGCTCGGCGCCACCTCGGGCAGGCGCACCTCGAGCAGCTCCCCGGCGACGACCCGGCGCGACTTGGCGACGACCGCGTCGGCGACGAGCACGTGCCCCGCGCCGGCCAGCTCGGCCGCCTTGCTCCGCGACAGGCCGAAGAGCCGGGCGATGGCCGCGTCGACCCGCTCGCCCTCGAGTCCCTCGGGCACGAGGACCGCCCGCGTGTCGCTCATGCCGAGCTCCCCGACGCGTCCTCGGTATGCCGGGCCGCCGGCTCCCCCGACACGGGGATCCCGCGCAGGGACAGGATCGCGATGAGCACCGCCGCCCCGACGATGGCGATGTCCGCGACGTTGCCGATGAACAGCCCGAAGTAGTCGATGAAGTCGACGACGTGGCCGCGGCCGAAGCCCGGCTCCCGGAAGAAGCGGTCGATGAGGTTGCCGATCGCCCCGCCGAGGATGAGTCCGAGGGCAATGGCCCATGCCGTCGAGCCGAGCCGCCGGGCCACCGTGACGATGGCGACGAGGACGGCGACGGCGACGATCGTCAGCAGCCACGTGGACCGCTCCCCGAGCGAGAACGCCGCGCCCGGGTTGCGGATGAGGCTGAGCCGGATCCAGGTGCCGACGACGTTGCGGGCCTCGCCGGGCACGAGGTGCTGCAGCGCGAGCCACTTGGTGAGCTGGTCGGCGACGACGACGAGGGCGACGACGGCCCCCAGCAGCCCCAGCAGCGCGGGACGGCGACCGGGCCGCCCTCCCGCGTCCTGAGGCTGTGGCGTCGTGCTCAGCGCCGTTCCTGCTTCTTCTTGCAGTCGAGGCAGAGCGTGGCGCGCGGCGCCGCCTGGAGTCGCAGCTTGCCGATGGGGTTGCCGCACGACTCGCACATGCCGTAGCTGCCGTCCGCGATCCGCTCCAGGGCCAGCTCGTTCTGCAGGAGCAGGTCGCGCGCGTTGTTCGCGACGGTCATCTCCTGCTCCCGCTCGTAGGTCTTCGTCCCGGCGTCGGCCTGGTCGTCCCCGGCGCCGTCGCCGGAGTCCCGCATGAGGCCGACCAGCTCGGCCTCCGCCTCCCGGATCTCGACCCGGAGCTGGGCGATGTCGTTCCTGATCTCGGTGCGGACCTCGTCGAGCTCGGCCTCGGTCCAGGGGTCCTCGTCGCCGCGGACGGCGAGCCCGGTCGGTGTGTTCACTGCTTCCTTCCTCGCGGGCGCCGTGGCAGCCGCCGCCTTCCGTGCCGGCATGGCCATCCCCTGTCGTCGGATGAGGGTCCTGCCGCGTCGCGGCAGGACCGCAGGATATGCGTCCGCGCCCGCGCCGCCAAACCACCACGCGCCGGCCCCGACGGGCCGGCCCGGGGCTCAGTCGGCCGAGTCCTCCGAGGTGTCCTCGGACGCGTCCTGCGTGGTGTCCTCGGAGCGGGCCGGGAGGTCGACGCCGGTGCGTTCCAGCTGGTCCAGCTGCCCGGTGATGTAGGTCTTCAGGTGGGTGCGGTAGGTCGACTCGAACTCCTTGAGGGAGGAGATCGCCTTCTCGACGCCGGCGCGCTCCGCCTCGAGGCTGCCGAGGACGGAGGCCCGCTTCTGCTCCGCCTCGGCGACCATGCCCGTGGCCCGCTCGCGTGCCTCGGTGAGCATCTCCTCCTTCTGCGTGGTCGCCGCGCCGAGCATCTCGTCCCGCTGGGTCGTCGCCGCGCCGAGCATCTCGTCGCGCTGCGTGGTCGCCGTGCCGATCAGCTCGTCGTGCTGGGCCTGCGCGGTCGCCAGCAGCTCGTCGTGCGTGCTCTGCGCCTCGGCGACGAGCCGGTCGTGCTCGGCCTGGCCCGCGCTGACGTGCTCGTCGTGGAGACGCTGGGCGAGGGCGAGGACCCCCGCCGCTCCCAT
>JBDIAL010000108.1:0-12085 GCA_039812405.1 Nostocoides sp. | reverse complement strand
CAGGACAGCGGGCCGCGGCCGCCCGCCTCGCTCATGCCGACGCTCCCGCCCGCCGACCGGGTGTCCGAGTCGGCGGGTGCACGGCGACGCTGGCTCGTCCCGGTCGCGGCCGCCGTCGCCCTCGTCGTCGGCGGAGCGGCGGGGTATGCCGTCGCCCACGAGCTCGGGGCCGCCCCGCCGAGCCGCGGGGTCGTCACGGACGCCCCGGTGCGCCTGGCCTTCGACGACGTCGTGCCCTCCTCGATGACCGCGGTCGTCGACGTCTCCCGGACGACCGGCGACGGGACCCGGCTGCGGGTGGAGTGCCAGTACGCCGAGGAGCCCGGCGGGGAGTCCTACCCCGGCGACGGGCCGAGCGAGGAGCCGAGCCAGGGGCCGAGCGGACAGAGCGGGGCATCGTCCGGCGGCTCGGCCCGGCCGGCGGGCGTGGCCTACGCGCTGTGGGTCGTCGACCGGTCGGGACGGAGCACCCGGCTCACCGAGTGGACCGCGGTGCCCGGTGAGCGACGCGACCCGACCGTGACGACCAACCTGTCCCCGACCCAGCTGCGCTCCATCGAGATCCGCCTCGTCGACGGCGGTCAGACGCTGCTGCGCGCGGACCTGCCGAGGGCGGCCACCGGTGCCGCGAACGCGGCCGCTGCCGACCCCGCGAACGCGGCTGCCGTCGGCGCACCGAACACGGCACCTGCGGGCAGCGTGGGGTGGCGAGACGCCGCGGCGTCGCCCACGACCGATGCACCGTCGTGGCTGGGCGGCACCACAGGAGGTGCATAGACCCGCCGCCGATGGTGGACGGCATGGACACGATGACGCTGCGACAGGACCCCGCCGGGACGGCCACGTCCGTGCCGACACCGCCGGACGCCACCACCGAGCCGGACCGGGACCGCCCCGACCGACCCGGGTCACCCGGCCGGTTCACCCGGCTGTGGCGGGGTCCGGAGAACGACCCCGCGTGGGCGCGGCCGGCACTGCTCGTCCTGCTCCTCGCGACGGCAGCGTTCTACTTCTACGACCTCACCGCGAGCGGGTGGGCGAACTCGTTCTACTCCGCGGCGGTCCAGGCCGGCAGCGCGAGCTGGAAGGCGTTCTTCTACGGCTCCTCCGACGCGGCGAACTCGATCACCGTCGACAAGCCGCCGGCCTCGCTGTGGATCATGGCGCTGTCGGTGCGGGCCTTCGGGCTCAGCTCGTTCTCGATCCTCATGCCGCAGGTCCTCATGGGCGTCGCGACGGTCGGGGTCGTCTACACCTCGGTGAAGCGCTACTTCTCCGTCCAGGCCGGCCTCATCGCGGGCGCCGTCATGGCGCTCACCCCGGTCGCCGTCCTCATGTTCCGCTTCAACAACCCGGACGCCCTGCTCACCCTCCTCATGGCGCTCGGCGCATGGGCGACCCTGCGGGCCGTCGAGAAGGGCTCCATCCGGTGGATGGCCCTCGTCGGTGTCCTCATCGGCTTCGGCTTCCTCACCAAGACCCTCCAGGCCTTCCTCGTCGTGCCGTTCTTCGGCATCGCCTTCCTCGTCGCCGCGAACACCACGCTGCGCCGCCGCATCCTCGGCTCGCTCGCCGCGATCGGCGCGCTCCTGATCTCCGCCGGCTGGTGGGTCGCCATCGTCGAGCTCGTCCCGGCGAGCATGCGGCCCTACATCGGCGGCAGCCAGGACAACTCCTTCCTCGAGCTGACCTTCGGCTACAACGGCTTCGGGCGGCTCTCCGGCAACGAGACCGGATCGGTCGGCGGGGGCGGCATGGGCAGCGGCGGCCAGTGGGGCGCGACGGGCCTCGGGCGGCTGTTCAGCTCCGACGTCGGCGGCCAGATCTCCTGGCTCATCCCGAGCGCCCTCATCCTGCTCGTCGTCGGACTCGTCCTGCGCGGCCGGCTCGCCCGCACGGACACCCGGCGCGCGGCATACCTCGTCTGGGGCGGCTGGCTTCTCGTGACCGGCCTCACCTTCTCCTTCATGGCCGGCATCTTCCACGCGTACTACACCGTCGCGCTCGCCCCGGCCATCGCCGCGCTCGTCGGCATGGGCGCCTGGGAGGCGTGGGAGAACCGCGCGCGGCCGATCGGCTCCATCACCCTCGCCTTCGCGACGGCCGCGGCCGCCGTCTGGAGTTTCATCCTCCTGTCCCGGACGACGGAGTACGGCTCGTGGCTGCGGATCTCGGTCCTCGCCGTCGGGCTCGCCGCGTCCTTCCTCCTGCTGGCCGTCACCCTCCTGCACCGTCGCGCCGTCCCCCTCGTCGTCGGCGGCGCCCTCGTCGCGGCGCTCGCCGGGCCCGCGGCATACAGCGTGACGACGGTCCAGACCGGCCACACCGGCTCCATCGTGACGGCCGGTCCGAGCACCGGCGGCGGCATGGGCGGCGGTATGCCGGGTGGTGGCGGTATGCCGCGCGGCGGCTTCGGGGGAACGACCGGCACCGGCCAGGGCGGTCAGGGCTTCGGCGGGATGCCGGGCGGCACCGGGACCCAGGGCGGCACCGGGACCCAGGGCGGCACCGCGGCCGGCGGCATGGGTGGGCTGCTCAACGCGACGACGCCGAACACCGAGGTCGTCTCGGCCCTCACGGCGAACGCCAGCAAGTACACCTGGGTCGCCGCGGCCATCGGCTCGCAGAACGCGGCGGGCCTGCAGCTGGCCACCGAGGAGCCGGTCATGGCGATCGGCGGGTTCAACGGCACCGACCCGAGCCCGACGCTGGCGCAGTTCGAGGCCTACGTGAAGGCGGGCAAGATCCACTACTTCTACGCCAGCAGCACCGGCGGTGGGAGCAGCAACGCCTCGGCGATCAGCGAGTGGGTCGCGGCGAACTACACGAAGGTGACGATCGGCGGGTCGACCTTCTACGACCTCACCAAGCCGCTGAGCAGCTCCACCGGCAGCTCGTCGACGTCGACGAGCACCACGTCGACCTCCAGCGGCACGTCGTCGACCTCTAGCGGCACGTCGACCTCCAGCACCAGCTGACGCAGGCGCCCGACCCCGAGAGGAGCCCGTGATGACCACCCCCGTCCTCGACGTCGTCATCCCCGTCCACAACGAGCAGCACACCGTCGGAGCGTGCGTCCGCCGGCTGCATACCCACCTCGTCGACACCTTCCCCTACCCGTTCCGGATCACCGTCGCCGACAACGCGAGCACGGACGGCACGTGGGAGCAGGCGGTGCGGCTCGCCGAGGAGATCCCGTCGGTCGTCGCGGTCCACCTCGGGGCGAAGGGCCGGGGCCGGGCGCTGCGACAGGTATGGCTCGGCTCGGACGCCCCGATCCTCGCCTACATGGACGTCGACCTGTCGACCGACCTCGACGCGCTGTGGCCGCTCCTCGCACCGCTCATGTCGGGCCACTCGGACCTCGCCATCGGCACCCGGCTGCACCACGCGTCGCGGGTCGTCCGCGGGCCGAAGCGCGAGCTGATCTCCCGCTGCTACAACGGGGTGCTGCGCGTCGCGCTCGGGGCGCGGTTCTCCGACGCGCAGTGCGGTTTCAAGGCGATCCGGGCCGACGTCGCCCACGAGCTGCTGCCGCTCGTCGAGGACCCCACCTGGTTCTTCGACACCGAGCTGCTCGTCCTCGCCGAGCACTGCGGGCTGCGGATCCACGAGGTCCCGGTCGACTGGTACGACGACCCGGACAGCCGTGTCGACGTCGTCGGCACGGCGGCCGACGACCTGCGCGGCGTGGCGCGGATGCGGCGCTCCCTGCGGGACGGCTCGCTGCCGACGGCCGCCATCGCGGCCCGGATCGGCCGGCGCCCGCCGGCCTCGGGGGTGGGCGCGCAGGTCCTCCTCTTCGGTGTCATCGGGGTGCTCAGCTACGTCCTCCAGCTCGGGCTCTTCGGCGCCCTGCGGGAGCTCTCCGTCGGAGCCCAGCTCGCGAACGTCGTGGCCCTCCTCGTCTCGACCGTGCTCAACACCTCGGCCAACCGGCGCTGGACCTTCGGCATCCGCGGCCCGACCGGAGCCGGGCGGCACCAGCTGCAGGGGCTCGGCATCGTCGCGGTGACCCTCGCCCTGACGGCCGGGGCGCTCGGCCTGCTCCACGTCCTCGTCTCCGCGCCGCCGACCTGGCTGGAGACGCTCGTCGTCGGGGTCGCCACAGCAGCGGCCACGGTGGGCAAGTTCGTCGTCATGAAGCGGTTCGTCTTCCGCTCGGCCCCGGCCGACCGCGCGCAGGGCGGTGCCCGACCGCCGCGGGACGGTGCCCGACCGCCGCGGGACGATGCCCCACCGCCGCGGGACGATGCCCCACCGCCGCGGGACGGTGCCCGACCGCTCCGTGGCGCGGCGGACCGGGCACCGGTCCCGTCGGCTGTGCATGAATCCGACCCAATTGGACAGTCTCATGCAACCCTGGACGACTGCTCACCCGACGACCGCACGCCCGGCCCGGGCCGCACCGCCGAGTCGGAGCGGGATCTGGTCGCCCGGCATCCACGATGACCGCCCCCAGGGTTTGGTCGCCCGGCACCCGGCCAGATAGCCTGTCCGGCGCGTGGAGGCGTCGCCTAGTCCGGTCTATGGCGCCCGCCTGCTAAGCGGGTTTGGGTCTTAAAGCCCATCGAGGGTTCAAATCCCTCCGCCTCCGCCACACGGAACCCCCGGTGACTCATGACCGGGGGTTCCTCGTCTGTCTCGCCCCCTTGGCCTTCTGAACCCGTCCAGACTGGAAGGTCAGTCACTCGGTGGCGATCAGGTCCCTTGACCATCAGGGTCCAGATGCCGGGTGGAGGTTACTCAGGAGTATTCGCTGGGATCCCAACGAATACTCCTGAGTAACCTCCACGCGACCGACCGCCACACGACCGACCAGGCCCCGCTTGAGCAGGACTGTCCTCCTCGAGACGCCAGGGCCAGGGCGGGAGGCGGCTCCCGCGATTCGAGGTATGCCATGACCGCCACGAGGGCCGGCATGACCTCGACTCGCGGGGAGCCGGGGCCGGCGGCGACTCGCGGGGAGCCAGGGCCGGCATGACCTCGACTGGCGGGGAGCCGGCCGCCGGTCAACTGCCGAACATGCCCTTGGCCCGGCCCTGGAGCAGCTCGTAGGCGCCGCCGAACGTCGTCGGCGCCTCGCCAGCAGGCAGCCCGAGCCGGGCCGTCAGCATGCCCATGAGTGCCAGGGCCGGAGGGGTGAGCGGCTGTCGCGCCTCCTCGGGGGTGAAGGGGCCGCGGGCCGACGCCCTGGACGGCAGCCGGTGCGGGGTCGTGTCCGGCCAGTCCTCGGGCCGGCGCGGCTCGGTGAGGTTGACGGCGTTCGTCAGGTCCCGGGCCCCCACGTCGCGTGCCGTCAGGGCCTCCAGTCCGTGCTTGCGGCACAGGGTGGCGATCGCGGAGCCGTGGTGCATCTCGTCGTGGATGATCGTGCCCGCCTGCGTCCACGCCGAGATGGCGATCGCCGGCACCCGGACGCCCAGGCGGTCGAACGGGAAGCCCATCTCGGGGTGTGTGAGACCGCCGGGCGGGACCGCGGCCGGGGGCGGCACGTGGTCGTAGCAGCCGCCGTGCTCGTCGAAGGTGACGAGCAGCGTCGTGTTGAGGGCGTTCGACCCGTCCGGCGTGGCACTGCTCCGGATCGCGTTGTAGACCTCGTGGAGCAGCTGCTCGCCGGCGCGGATGTCGTTGTGGGCCCCGACCTCCACCGGCCCGATCGTGAAGGACGCGACCGGTGGGTGCATGTCGTTGTGGTCGTAGACGAGCCGGGGCTCGATGAAGGAGTAGGCCGGCAGCGTCCCGCTGGCGACGTCCTCGTAGAACTGGTCCATGCCGAAGAAGTTCGTCTTCCAGAACCGCTCGAGGACAGGCGCGTTGATGAAGCCGGTCAGGGGCACGACCTGGCTCTCGTCGTAGTAGACCGCCCACGGCACGCCCGCGTCGTGGAGCCGGTTGAAGATCGTCGGCGCATGGTTGTGGGCCCACTTCAGGTAGCCGTCCGTGCCGCCGTTGTTGGTCACGAACCCGGACGACGTCGAGGCGTTGAAGAAGGAGCGGTTGCAGAAGGTCTGCGACGGCACCCCGCAGAACCACGCGTCGTAGACCGCGAAGCCACGGGCGAGGGCACTCGTCACGGGGAGCATCTCCGGGCTGAACGAGCCCATGATGACGGAGGCCTCCCCGAACGTCGGTTCACGCCCCTCCGAGACCTGGAAGCTGCTGGCGTAGTCCGTGACGAAGCCGTCCATCGTGGGCGTCGTCCCGGCGGGCGGGGCGTTCCAGGGGGACGTCATGTCCTTGGCGGCCTCCCCCTTGTTGGTCTCGGGGTCGATGATCCCGAAGAGCTGGGTGTTGACGTGCTGGAACTCCTCGCCCGGGTCAGGGGTCGGGCTCTGCATGATCGTGTCGACCGGCCCCTCGTAGATGTGCGCCGGGACCGGCTGCCCGGCCGGCGAGGGATTGCTGTACGAGCCGTTCGCGACCCCGTCGAACTCGACTCCCTCGGGCAGGCTCCCCGGCGGGTAGAGATGGCCGAGCACGTTGTCGAACGACCGGTTCTCGAACATCAGGACGACGAGGTGCTCCAGGGCCTGCCCGGCCGCTGCGGGCGGTCGGGCCGCCCCCGGGCCACCGGTGGCGGGCTGTCCCTGCGATGGTGTTACGTCCATTATGCCCTCTCTATGGTGGTATGCCGGGAGCAGCCTATCCACCGGGCGCAACTCGAGCCTGGGGAGACGCCCCCGGCTGGGCGTACGGGTGGTGGCGAGGACCCGCATACCGGACAGGCAGGATGGGGGGCATGAGCAAACGCTGGATCGCCGCCACCGTCGCCGCCGTCCTCGTCGTCGTCGCCGTGGGCGCGGGGCTGTGGTGGCGGGGCGAGCAGCGCAAGGACGACGCGGCGCGGGCCGTGCTCACCGCCCTGGCCGCCGGTTGGGCGAAGCGGTCGCTCACCGACCCGGCCGTGCCGTTCAAGGACACCCAGGTCCGCGACAGCTTCGCGACGACGTTCGCCGACATGGGGTCGGCCCCCGTCACCGCGAAGGTCGACCACTTCTCGCGCAGCGGTGACACGGCGAGCGCCACGATCGCCGTCGCCTGGACGGTGGCCGACGACCGGACGTGGGACTACAGCGTGCCGTTCGGGGCGGCATACGACGGGAAGCAGTGGCAGGTGACGACGAGCGGCACCGGCTCGCCCTGGGTCCCCGGTCTCGCCGCCGGCGCGACCGTCGCCCTCCAGCGGGTGTGGGGCCAGCGGGGCGACATCCTGGACGCCGACGGCAAGGCGCTCATGCCGATGGGCGAGGTCTACCCCGTCCAGCTCGACCCCACCCGGGCGACGGCCGCGACGGCCGCGGCCCTGGAGCGACTGACCGGTGTGAAGGCGGGCTCCCTCGTCACCCAGCTGGAGAAGGCCCAGAAGGCCGGGTCGCGGGCCCCCATCCCCGTCATCACCTACCGCCGCGCCGACTTCGACAAGCTGGCCGTCAAGCTCGACGCCCTCAAGGGGGTCATCTACCCGCGGACCGAGCAGCCGCTCGCGCGCACCCGCACCTTCGGGCAGCCGCTCCTCGGGTCCTTCGGCCCGGTGAGCGCCCAGATGGTCACCGACGGGAAGGGCCGCTACGTCGCCTCCGATCGAGCGGGCCTGTCCGGGCTGCAGGGGCAGTACGACCAGACCCTCGGCGGCACCCCCGGTGTCCAGGTCACGGCGAGCACCGGCGCGGTCCTCTTCGAGAAGAAGGCGGTCGACGGCACGGACATCCACACCTCCCTCGACCCGACGGTCCAGGATGCGGCGGAGAAGGCGATCGCCACGACGGGCGGCACGCCCTCGGCCCTCGTCGCCGTCGACGTGCGGTCCGGCGAGATCGCCGCCGTGGCCAACAACCCCGCGCTCGGCTTCGACCGGGCGCTGACCGGCCAGTACCCGCCCGGCTCGACGATGAAGATCGCGACGACGTATGCCCTGCTCACCGGCGGCAAGGCGACCCCGACGACCCGCACCTCCTGCCCGAAGACCTACACCGTCGACGGCCGCGCCTTCCACAACTTCGAGGGCGAGTCCCTCGGCACGCCGACGCTGAACCTCAACTTCGCGCACTCGTGCAACACCGCCTTCATCCAGCTCGGCGAGAAGCTCGACAGCTCCGCCCTCGAGAAGGCCGCCAACGCCCTCGGCCTCGGGGCCGACTGGGCCTCGACCCTGGGCGTCGACGGGACGTATGCCGGGTCCGTCCCGGTCACCCAGGGCGGCACCGACCACGCGGCCTCGGTCATCGGCCAGGGCCGGGTCCTCGCCTCGCCCGTCGCCATGGCCGTCGTCGCCGGGAGCGTCGCGCGGGGCTCGTTCATCGCCCCGACCCTGGTCCAGAGCCCGTCGACCGGTGCTTCGACGACCGCCCGGAAGCTCGACCCGACCGCGGTCTCCGAGCTGCGCACGATGATGCGGCTCGTCGTGACGGAGGGCACGGGGACGGCGCTCGCGGGGGTGCCCGGTGGCGTCGTGCGCGGCAAGACCGGGACGGCGGAGTACGGCAACGCCAACGCGACGCGGAACCGGGTCTGGTTCGTCGGCTACCAGGGCGACCTCGCGTTCGCCGTCATGGTCGAGGACGGGTCGAGCGGGGGGACGGTCGCCGGGCCGGTCGCGGCGACGTTCCTCACTGCGCTCGCGCGCTCCTGACCTCCATGGCGGCGACGGCGAGCGCCACGGTGACGGGCAGCACGAGGGGCCCGATCGTGAGCATCCCGAGGATGCCGAGCACGAGGCACACCCCGACGCCGAGCCACGCGACGACCTGCCGCGCGGGGGGCCGCAGCCAGACGAGGGCCACGACGACGGCGAGTGTCGCGACGAGGGGCAGCGCGAGCAGGGCGAGCACCCACGGGCCCTCGGCATGGACGAGGCTGACGCCGGTGACCGTCACCGACGTCGTCACCGCCCCCGAGGCGTCGGTCCCGCTCGTCTCGGTGCGTGTCGTGGAGACGGGGACGACGAGGCCGGTGACGAGCAGGCCGACCGACCAGAGCGGGGCGACGGCGAGCGCGATGCGGGTCCGCAAGCGCATGGCATACCCCCTGGGGTGAACGCGCCCGGCCGCTCGGGTGAGACGCACGGGCTGCGTCTTCCAGGGTAGGCCCGAGCGGGGACGGCCGTTGCCGGGACGGGCACGGCGAGGGCCCCCGCCGACCGGAGTCGACGGGGGCCCTCGCGCTCAGAGACGGTGGGTTGCCCCTTCGTCAGATGGGGCGGACCTGGTCGGCCTGCGGACCCTTCGGGCCCTGGGTGACCTCGAACTCGACGCGCTGCGCCTCGTCGAGGGTGCGGTAGCCCTGGATGTCGATGGCCGAGTAGTGAACGAACACGTCGGGGCCTCCGCCGTCCTGGGCGATGAATCCGAAGCCCTTCTCAGCGTTGAACCACTTAACGGTGCCCTGTGCCATGGAGTTGCTCTTTCCTTCTTCGTGAATTACGTGGCACCCACACCTCATGGGCACCTGGCTGCCACGTCATTCCACTCCTGACGACAACAGTCCCGCTTGCTGTGGAAGCCAAGCGGGACGAGACGACCTGCGAGGACTGCATGTTCAACCGCGCCTGAACGTAGCAGGTTTGTGACCCGTGGTGGAGTTCAGCCCACGAGCAATCGTGCGGCGTCCGCTGGGCGAGATGCCCGGGGCCCCGTATGCCGTGCCGCGGCCGGGCCCTCGACGGCGCCCGGGTCGGGGCGGCCGGGCCGGGGCGACCGGCGCTCTGGTCGTTGGCGCTCTGGTAGTTTCGGCGCCACGACCTGCTTCATCTGATGCAATGCCGCAACGGGGTGGCTCGGGAGGTGCCGCCCTGTCCACGACGCGTGAAGGGTGGCACCTGACATGAGGTTCGAAGTTCGCGACACCAAGGGCGGCGAGCCCAGCTGGTGGCTGTACTCCGGGAACGGCCAGATGGTCGCCTGGGCGGGCGAGTCGTTCGCCTCGGCCTCCAACGCGAAGCGTTCGGCCAAGGCCTTCAAGGCCGGTGCCGAGGCCGCTCGCTACGACATCTACCAGGACGCCGGGGGCCACTGGCGCTGGCGGGCGTGGAGGTCGAGCGCCAAGGTGGCGACCTCCGGGGAGTCCTTCGCCAGCCAGTCCAACGCCGAGCGGGCGGCCCACAACGTCCGCGACCACGCGAGCGGGGCCGAAGGTCCCTGACCGGCGCCCCGCGCCGCTCCCCTGAGCAGAGCCTCGCGCCCTGAGCAGAGCCTCGCGCCGCTCGCCCCGCCGTAGAGCCCTCGGGCCCACCTGCCCGGGGGTGGGTGACGTCGGCCCGCCGTGTCGGCATACCGTGCCGTTGGACCGACAGACCAACGACAGGCAAGGAGCAACGGCATGAGGCATATCGCTCCGCAGACATCCACGGGGCCGGCCGAGTGGTTCACCGGCGACGTGCATCCCACGATCGTCCTGGCCGGTGACGAGCCGTCCCGCGTCCGGATGGGGTCGGTGCACTTCGCGCCCGGTGCCCGCACGGCGTGGCACTCGCATGCGGTCGGGCAGTACCTGCACATCGTCGAGGGGACCGCGCTCGTCCAGGAGCGTGGCGGCGAGGCCGTGACTCTTCGCGCCGGCGACACGATCTACACGGCGCCGGGGGTCGAGCACTGGCACGGGGCGAGCCCGGACAGCTTCATGGTCCATCTGGCCATCTGGGAGGCCCCGGGCGACGGCGGGCAGGAGACCACGTGGGGCGACCACGTCACCGACGCCGAGTACGGCTCCGGGGCGGCTCGCGAGAGCGGCGACGCGTGATGCGCGCGGTCGTCATGCACGCGCCCGGCGACGTCCGGGTCGAGGAGGTGCCCGACCCGACCATCGTCGAGCCGACCGACGCGGTCATCCGGGTCAGCGCGACGTGCATCTGCGGCTCCGACCTGTGGCCCTATCGAGGCATCCAGGCCGTGAGCCGGCCGACCCCGATGGGCCACGAGTACATCGGGGTGGTCGAGCAGGTCGGCGACGAGGTCCACGACATCGCGGTCGGCGACTTCGTCGTCGGCTCGTTCTTCGCCTCGGACAACACCTGCGAGATCTGCCGGGCCGGCTACCAGTCACGCTGCGTCCACCAGGTCATGATGGGATCCGTCGGCACCCAGGCCGAGCTGGCGCGCATCCCGCTGGCCGACGGCACCCTCGTGAAGGTCGCCGGCGAGCCCACCGACGCCCAGAAGGTGAGCCTGCTGGCCGCCTCCGACGTGCTCGGCACGGGCTGGTTCGCCGCGGTGGCTGCCGAGGCCGGGCCAGGCAAGACCGTCGCCGTCGTCGGCGACGGGGCCGTCGGCCTGCTCGGGATCCTGGCCGCCGAGCGGCTCGGCGCCGAGCGCATCATCGCCATGAGCCGGCACGCCGACCGGCAGGCGCTCGCCACGCGGTTCGGCGCGACCGACATCGTCGCGGAGCGCGGCGAGCAGGGCATCGCCAAGGTCAAGGAGCTCACCGGCGGCTACGGAGCGCACTCCACGATCGAGGCGGTCGGCACCCAGGAGTCCATGAGCCAGGCCATCGGCGCGACCCGGCCGGGCGGGCACGTCGGGTTCGTCGGCGTCTCCCACGGCGTGGAGCTGGACGGCCTGGACCTGTTCGTCTCCACGGTGCACCTGCACGGTGGCCCCGCGCCCGTCCGCCGGTTCCTGCCCGAGCTGATCGACCTCATCATGAGCGACGAGATCACCCCGGGCGAGGTGTTCGACCTCACCCTGCCCCTCGAGCGAGCCGCCGAGGGCTACACCGCGATGGACGAACGCCGCGCCACCAAGGTGCTCCTGACGCTGTGACGGCCGCCGCCCCGCGGTGACGCTGGAGGTGTCACGGCGGGCTATGGGAGCTGTGGGGTATGCCACCTGCCACGTCGGGCGTTCGAGGTAATGGGACCCCCTCTCGCGTGGTGTTCCTACCTCCACCGGCCAGATGCCTTGGCGGTTCGAGGTGAGAACACGCCATGTGGTGCGATGCGTATACCTCGATGCATGACGACCTGTCACCGACGCACTCCTCGCTCGGGGAGGGCAAGCCCCGCGGCGAGCTGGAATACGGCCGTCATGGCGGAGGGCGTGGGATTCGAACCCACGATGACGTTGCCGCCATAGCGGTTTTCAAGACC